>NZ_JCBDGG010000043.1:0-127752 GCF_059833835.1 Vibrio sp. R15-SG3-ISO1B
TGCATACGCGCTTGATAGTGCGCCAAGGTTTGGCTTTCGCGATCGAGGGTCACTTTTTCTACCCCTTCGAGGCCATACAGACGCCCTACCGCGTCGATGACTTGAATCGTCAGCTCTCCATGACGATCAGCAAAATGGCGATGACCTTTCGCCGTTAAAGACCAGTGGCGTGTCGGCCGACCCACTTTGACGCGAATATCTTCAATCGCCAGCAAGCTGTCGTCTTCCAACGCTTGCAAATGCTGGCGCGCGCCCATGGTCGTCATATCTAGCAGATCGGCAATCTGCTTGGCGGTCACGCTGCCTTCGCGTTTGATGATGTGGAGTATTCGCTCGCCCGTTTTCATGCGCCCCTCAGACTCACTTCCCCGCCCACATACTCTTCTACCCCTTGCTCTGTCTCAATCAATACCGCGCCTTGCGCGTTGATGCCCCTTGCAATACCGTACACCTCTCTTGGCCCCATAATGAGTTTTATAGGACGGCCGAGAAAGTTATCCAACCGGTTCCAACGCTCGACAAAACCGTGCATCCCTTGCAGTTCATAATCAGACAACGCGCGGTGCAGGGTTTTAATTAAGGTGATAGCCAATTGATTGCGATCGACGCTTTCCCCGGTCACCTCAAAGAGGGAGGTCCAAGGCTGGGTAATAGCCGAGGTGGAGCGCTCGCTGCCCGCGGCCATTTGCAGGTTCATGCCCATACCAATCACAAGGCTGGCGGCGGCGCCCGCTTGGCCGGACATTTCGACCAAGATCCCAGCGAGTTTTTTGTCTTGGTAATAGAGATCGTTGGGCCATTTGAGTTTCACACCGTCAATCCCGAGGGCTTCGAGCGCTTCGACAATTGCCACGCCGACCACTAAGCTCAGCCCCATCGCCGCGGCCATGCCAGCATCGAGACGCCAAAACATCGAAAGATAAAGGTTAGAGCCAAACGGTGAGATCCATTCTCGGCCGCGTCGGCCACGCCCTTTGGCTTGGTATTCCGCCAAACAGACCGCGCCTGAAGTCAGGCTGTCTGCTTGATTGAGAAGATGTTGATTGGTCGAGTCAATAATCGGGATCAGCTCAAGTGGCGTCGCCAGGCTGGCTTTAAGCACGGCTTCATCGAGCAACTGCATCGGTTTGGCTAATTGATAACCTTTGCCCTGGACACGAAAGATGTCGACGCCCCACTCTTGAATGCCTTTAATGTGTTTACTGACTGCCGCACGTGAGATGCCCAGCTGCTCACCGAGCGCCTCACCCGAGTGAAATTGACCATCACTGAGCTGGCTTAAGAGCGTGAGTTTGGTGTGGTGCTCTTTCATCGCATCTCTCCTTGCACTGCGCGATCGATGGACAACTTCGCCGCGCTGACTCGCCCCTCTTCCAGTAGCGTTTCAAGGCGCGTCTCGCCTTGTGGCCCCATAAAGCGCACTTCGTGCTCGAGCGTGACACCAAAGGTGGCTTGCACTTTAGCGCGCACTGTCGCGGCAAGTTCCAGCACATCTTCAGCACTCGCGTCACCGGTATTGACTATCACTAATGCTTGATTTGGATGCACTTGCGCGCCGCCAATGCGATGCCCTTTTAGCCCACATTGGTCAATCAACCAGCCAGCCGCGAGTTTCATCGCGCCTTCATCTGAATCCCCTGAGGGATAGGCCACCAGCGTTGGAAACGCATCGCTTAACCTTTCATAGTCTGATTTGCTCACGACGGGGTTTTTGAAAAAACTGCCGGCGTTGCCTTGCACGCTCGGGTCAGGCAGTTTTTCTTGTCTAACGCGGCACACAGTATCAAAAATCTCTTGGGCGGTGACGTTTTCACGCGCAAAGCCTTGCAGCGGGCCATAAGCAATATTGGACTGCCACGCTTTCGCAAGCTTTAACCCAAGCGCCACAATCACCACTTTTTGGTATAAATCGCGTTTAAAAATCGAATCACGATAACCGAACTGGCACTCTTGCGCGCGCATTCGGCGCACTTCAAAGCTATCAAGACAGAGCACATCCACGTATTCGCACACATCTTGTAGCTCCACGCCGTAAGCGCCAATGTTTTGAATCGGCGCACTGCCCGCACAGCCTGGAATCAAGGCCAGGTTTTCCAGCCCATAGTAGCCAGACTCTACGCACCACTTCACCAG
This sequence comes from Vibrio sp. R15-SG3-ISO1B, assembly GCF_059833835.1. NCBI lineage: Bacteria > Pseudomonadati > Pseudomonadota > Gammaproteobacteria > Vibrionales > Vibrionaceae > Vibrio > Vibrio sp. R15-SG3-ISO1B. The sequence goes on from NZ_JCBDGG010000043.1 coordinate 2,134, forward strand.
TGCTGGCCAGTCTTCCCCCGCCTCAATATGCAAATGCCAATGGGTATCGCTCTCTTGCACGGTTTTGCCGAGCAAATGATTGACGATCACCACACCTTGATACGGCGCGGTAAACAGCATATTGCTGCCCTTGCCCAGCATCAGCTTCGGCAGTTCTGCATACGCACGGTTTTGATAGATATCGATAATATCCTGCTGCGTGTGGGCTTCAATCAGCACCTCACAGGTTTGCGCGATGGCAAAGGTATGGTGGCAAGCGAGGTCGGCGTGAGTTTGAATGGTTTCAGGCATGGGTGTCAGCATGGATAAGGTTGGGTGGTTGACAGGTGTTGATATTCTACTCGATGGGGGGGGGAGTTCCTAGTGGCGAGTGCCTAGTTCCTAGAGGGGGAGTGCCTAGTTCCTAGTCTCTAGTTCCTAGAGGTGGTGGGTGGTGGGTGGTGGGTGGTGGGTGGTGGGTGGTGGGTGGTATTATGGGATGAGGTAGAGCGATGGCAAGGAGTTTGGGGTGTTTTCAAAGATTGTTGAGGTTGAGGCGATGAAGCTGCCGCTGGTGAACCGCTTGTATAAAGCGCACTATCCGGCGGGTAAGGCGAGGAGTGATGAGTTGGTGATTTCGGGCTATATCGGCACCGAAATCGCGGCGGTGGTACGCTTTCGAAGCCTTGCTGAATATCGCTTATTAACCGGCATGCTTGTGGTGCCGAGCCAGCGAGGCCAAGGGCTGGGTCACGCGCTGCTTGAGTATTGCCAAAAGCACATTCTCGGCCCACACGACTACTGCTTTGCCTACCCTCACCTCGAAGCCTTTTACGCCCAACATGGCTTTACCACGCTCGACAAAAGCGCGCTGCCAAATGATGTGAAGAATCTGTTTGAGCGTTATGCTCGGGGTAAACCACAGTTAGTGGCGATGGGGGTTATTTAGAGGCGAGTTCCTAGAAATGGGGATAGAAAATAAGGTCCTAGTTCCTAGTGCCTAGAGGGGAATGGAGAGACACAAATAAGATCCTAGGTCCTAGTGCCTAGAAGGGAGTGGAGAGACACGAACCAAGATCTTAGTACCTATTGCCCAGCAGCAAACATTTGAGCATAAAACACCCCCCGAAACCACTCGCCCCCCTCTAGGAACTAGGATCTAGGAACTAGGCACTAGCCACTAGGAACTCCTCCCCCACACACAAAAATACACTTTCGTCTTGACGCAAACCTATCAACCATCACCGATTTCTTGCTAAACTCCCTGTCCACTTTAAATAAAGGTAACGCCGTCACCATGATGACCAATCGTAATTTGTTTGAGCAACTGCCTGCTCTGGCTCAGGATCCAGCTCAGTTTGAAACGCTGTTTTCTGCGGCCGATTTTCGAACTCGCTTAATTGAAGCGATTCGTCAGGCAAGCAAGCGAATCTATCTGGTTGCGCTCTACTTGGAAGACGATGAGGCCGGCCGAGCGATCCTCACCGAGCTCTATGAAGCCAAGCAGCGTAACCCAGGTCTTGATGTCAAAGTGTGCGTCGACTGGCACCGCGCGCAGCGTGGGCTGATTGGCGCAGAGCCCGGCGAAACCAACGCCGCGATGTACAAGCGCTTTGCTGAGCAGTATACCCATCGCGTACCTGTGTACGGCATTCCGGTTCGTGGTCGTGAAGTGTTTGGTGTGCTGCACCTCAAAGGTTTTGTGATTGATGACGAAGTCATCTACAGCGGCGCCAGCTTAAACAACATCTACCTGCATTATAAAGAACGCTACCGCTTTGACCGCTACCATGTATTGGCAAACCCAGCGCTCGCCGATAGCATGGCCGAGTTTATTGATGAAGCCATGGTCGCGCACCCGGCCGTGAACGATCTCGCGTGCCCAAGCAAGCCGGAAACCGCGCAGATCAAAGCGCAAATTCGCCAACTGCGCGCGCAACTCGCCAAAGCCAGTTACCCGTTTGAGCCGCAAAGCATTGGCGCGCATCAAGTCGCGGTGACGCCGATTGTCGGCGTGGGGAAAAAGCGCAACAAGCTCAACCAAAGCATCAACCATTTACTGGCGATGGCCAAAGATGAGATTTTCATTTGCACGCCCTACTTCAACTTCCCGCGCAGCGTCGCGAAAGAGGTGAAAAAAGCCATCCGTCGCGGCGTAAAAGTCACCATTGTGGTGGGTGATAAGACCGCCAACGACTTTTACATCTCCCCGGAGCAAGAGTTCAAAACCATTGGCGGCCTGCCGTATCTTTACGAGCGCAACTTGCGCGCGTTTGCCAAAGCCAATGAAGCCAATATTGCCGCCAGAAAGCTCTCTTTGAGACTGTGGAAGCACGATGAAAACAGCTTCCACCTCAAAGGTATTTGGGTCGATAAGCGTTACATGATGATCACGGGCAACAACCTCAACCCACGTGCATGGAGCCTAGATCTCGAAAACGCGCTGCTCATCAGAGATGACTACCATCACCTGACCCCGCAGTTCGAGCAGGAGGTAGAGAACATCCTCAAGCACACGCAGTTAATCTGCACTTATAAGCAAGTGGAGAAGTTTGACGATTACCCGCTGCCGGTGAAGAAGCTGATGCGCAAGATCACGCGTGTGAGAGCGGATCGGGTGTTGAAACGGATTTTGTAAGATCCTTATAAAAATAGCGCCAGATAGGCGCTATTTTTATCTTAAATCGATCTATTACTAATGAATGGTATCGCACTCTTCACTCTCTTCATGCAGCTTTTGCCACACTAGGTCGCCAATACCATCAGTCGGGTTGAACCCTGTAGGCGCATCAAGCAATAACTGCCTAATCTTGTCATGCTCAAAGTTGTGGCAAGCGCTATCGAGATTATCAAGCAGTGCGTCATACTCGGCTAGCGATAAAAACTGCTCATTGGCCGTCATGATCCTTGGGTGCGCGGTTTCCCCAACATTTTCACCGATCAGCAGCTCCTCAAACAATTTCTCTCCCGGCCTTAGACCTGAGAACTCAATCGCAATATCCCCGTATGGGTTTTGTTCATTTTTGACTTCCAGCCCGGATAGATGAATTAGGTTTTCCGCCAGATCGGTGATTTTAACCGGCTCGCCCATATCCAGTACAAACACATCCCCCCCCTTACCCATAGCGCCTGCTTGAATCACGAGCTGCGCCGCTTCTGGGATGGTCATAAAGTATCGGATGATCTCTGGATGGGTAACAGTAATCGGGCCGCCTGCGGCGATTTGGCGCTTGAAGAGCGGGATCACTGAACCTGATGAACCTAATACGTTGCCAAATCGCACCATGCAAAAGCGTGTGCCTTTTTTTCGCGCGTTTTCTTGCTCAGCAAGCGCTTGCAGGCCTAGCTCTGCCATACGCTTAGTGGTACCCATTACGTTGGTAGGGCGCACAGCCTTGTCCGTAGAAATGAGAACAAAGGATTCCACTTTTGCCTCAATGGCCGCCTTCGCCGCGTAGTAAGTACCAAACACATTGTTTCGCACCCCTTCGACTACGTTGTACTCAACCAGAGGCACGTGTTTATACGCAGCGGCGTGGTAGACGGTTTGCACACCAAAGCTACGCATAGTGGTAGACAGGCGGTTAATACGCTGAACCGAACCTAGCAGAGGAATGATCTCCACAGTCAGCCCTTTACTTACCACTAACTGGGATAACTCTCTATCGATTTGGTACAAACCAAATTCAGAGAGTTCAAACAGCACCAAGGCTTTCGGCTTCTGACGAACAATTTGACGACACAACTCAGAACCAATCGAGCCACCCGCACCGGTGACCATCACCACTTTGCCTTTGATGTTAGCTTCCATCAGCGCTTGCTGCGGAGCAACCGGATCTCGGCCAAGCAAATCCTCAATCGCGACATCTTTAAGCTCATCAATCTTGGCTTTGCCATCCACAATATCTTGCATATCGGGTACGGTAAGCACCTCTGCCGATAAATGGACCAACGAGTCGAGTATCTCTTTTCTACGAGCGCGAGAGGCACTGGGTACGGCCATCAATATTTGAGTCACACCGCACTTTTCAATCCAACGCTGAGCACGCGAGACGGATTTGACCTTTAAGCCCATGATGATGGTATTTTCTAAAGTGGCATCATTGTCTAGAAAGCCAACCACTTTATGGGTTTCAGATGATCGTAGAGCCAGAGCGAGCTGGCGACCTGCGGCCCCAGCCCCATAAATCAAGACACTCTTTTTGCCCTTATCGTTCGATTGATTGACCAATACACGTACCACGAGCCTAGAGCCACCACTCAGTAAACAAAGGAACGCACCATAAATAATGGGCACAGAACGCGGCACTGCAGCATCGAAGTAAAAAGCAAGCACCGCAACAGTGGAGGCAGAAACTAATGTACCGATACTCACCACAGCAAGGGCATGGAACGTCAAGTAACGCAGTACGGCTCGGTATAACCCCAGCTTGCTAAAAGCAAAGACAGTGATAACCCAAGTGCCTATTAGGACATATTGAGTGGAAACATCATCCAGAGGCTTGATGTTGCCGATACGCGTCCAGTACGCAGCGTAAAAAGCGATCAATAGAAACAGCGTATCAATAAAGATACTGATCAATCGCTTATTGAAGCGAGAAAGGTTCCAGATGTAGTTGAGCCTAGCCATGGTTATTTACCCGAATTATTGTATTGTTATTTAGGCGTTTATTTGACAGCGTCGCCCGCACCACTACCAGTGGCCGTCATGATGATGTATCGAAAGTAGTCTTTTAGCGTCAAGGTATCAATCATGGTTTTGTCGGTTTCAGCTAACAATGCGGGGGTCGACATATCGATATTTTGCACCTGGGCAAGACCTGTGATACCAGGCAGTACATCATACACCCCTTTCGCCTCACGCTCTTTAATCAACTCTTCTTGATTAAAGAGGTTCGGTCTTGGACCTACTAGGCTCATCTCGCCTTTTAATACATTGATCAACTGAGGCAATTCATCAATTTTAGTTTTGCGCAAAAAGCCACCGAGCTTGGTGATCGACGCATTACTGGCGAGGTGACTGGCTACAGATTTTGTCTCGACCGTCATGGTACGAAACTTAATCAACTTAAAAGGCTTTTTATTGCGCCCTACCCGCTCTTGAACAAAGATCGGCGAGCCAGTGTCGAACAAACCAATGACAGTGACAATAAGCAAGATAGGCCATAGGAAAAGCAGCCCAAAGAAAGCGGCGAGAAAATCTAAGAGTCGAATCATGTTTATTTACTCGAATTGTGTAATAAAGACATTGCTTGCTTCATTGTTAAAGGAGGGGTCCATCCAAGAACCTCCTTTATGTTTGAAGAGTCTACATGTAAGTCACCATATAGCTGTTCTATCATCGCGGATTTCCCAGTAACTTTGCCAATAAATCTCATCAAACTAACAGGGATTGGTAACTGAACAATTTTCACTCCAAGCCCCTCACCAATTGCATTGGTAAACTCTTTAATAGACACTGTTTCCATATCACTGGCCAAAAATGTATGGCCAGATGCATTGGGATGAGATGCACATGTAACAAGTAAATCGGCCAAATTCTGCAATGCTATGAAGTCACGACGATTATCTGCTAAGCCAAAGGGCAAAACTGGAAGCTTACTCACTAATCTAGTCAGTGCCCCAAAGTTACCGGGCGCACCAGGGCCATAAACCAATGCCGGACGGACAATTACTACCTCTAATCCTGTCTCGATTGCAATTTTTTTTAAACCTATCTCTGCGTCAAGTTTTGATTGAGAGTAAGGGTTATGTGGGCAGGGCTCATCCACATGCTCAAATGGCTTAGATATGGTAGCCATACCATTTACACCTATAGAGCTAACAAATACTAAACGTTTTACACCAGCTTCATGGGCTTTACATGCCAAACGCAGCGTTCCTTTGACATTAACTTCTTGGTAATCTTCTGTTGAAAAGTTCGTAGAGTGCGCGAGGCCAGCTAAATGCACGACCACATCGACACCTTCAAATGCAAACTCCCACTTCTCCGTCGAGTTTATACTATCCACCATATAAACAGAGCTAAAGTCATGAGCTTCACCCCTTCTAACCACATGTTTATAGACACCATATTCAGAGGCGAGATAACTACCGACAAAACCAGTGCTTCCTGTTAGTAGTATGTTCATTTTTCAAGCAACTCCTTAACCTGCAGGGTTATAGCACCCAGAGCGATTTGTTCAGAGAATTCTTTTTCAAGAACTGCCCTTGGGTGCAACTGATGATCAACACTTGAACCATAACTTTCGGCAATATTATCGATTAACCTTGCCAGCTCTGAAGGTTTCTCGGGGGCACAATGCCAACCTACACGGTGGTCACCAAGCAATAACTCTAACTCTGTGCCTACTTCTCCAACATAAATTATCGGTTTATCGGCTGCCATCGAAAAGTAAGCCTTACTAGGCACACCCAAACCATACATACCATTTGACAGGGTTACGAATGCCACATCACAGGCATTAAGGCCATGGTTATTTTTTTCTAGATCTAAGCGACCATAATAATGAACTCGCTCATATCCACTTATGTCATTAATTTTTTTAAATTCCCTTTCGACATGAGTAGATTCAGACCCACAGCCTATAAACAAAAAACGTGCTTTGTCATTTTTCGTTAATTTAATCGACTCTAATAGGTTTGAAATACCTTGCAGGCGCCCCATATTCCCAAAAAACTGAAATACCACGCTATCTTTATCCCAGCCAAGCTGAATCAAAATTGTATTTTGCTCTTTAGGTTCATTTTTTGTTGACTCTGTCGATGCCCAGTTTGGCACGTAGGTGGTTTTTGTAGAGTCATCAATTTTACTACCCAACAAAATCTCCATATCTCGACCAATACAAATCAAACGTTCAGGCGCTGAATAAACCTTTTTTGATAAGTAAGTCAGAAAACGATAGAGTACACTGCTCTTAGTCGTCACACCTGCTGGAACTAAGTTATTAGGAAAGACATCATGAACCAACACCAACCACTTAAAAGGATTAACTCGTTTTATCAAAGCCATCATAAACATTGTTATGATAGGGTTGGTCCCTGTAAATACTAAATCGGTGTCATCTATCTCTCTATGCAAAGTCCGACTAAAAAAAATCGATTGCTTAACCTGACCGATTAGCCTCGATATCAAGCTATTTTTATTATGCTTTGCGAGTTCAACAAACCTTGTTTCAACTTTGTACTTATCAGCAAAACTTCGAGAATGTGATGAGTCAGGCGTGACAAGAACCACATCAAAATCATTACTAAGTTGCTTAACAATTTTTGACCAATAGTAAGCGGTTGAATTATGGTTCTCGCCGATATATTCAGCGAGAACAAGTACTTTCTTATTGTTCACTTAGTACTCTTTCCATACCACTCGTTTCACATAATCAGTATACGAATGGATAATGCGTACAACTTTATCCGATACATTAGGCATCGAGTAATCGTAGACTTGACGTAATAGACGCTCCTCACCAGCAGGCTGGGTTTCCAAAACCTGCAATGCTTGCATAACACGCTCAACACCCAAACCAACCATCATCACTGATGCTTCTTCCATACCTTCTGGGCGCTCATGCGCTTCACGCAAGTTAACCGCTGGGAAGTTCATGATCGATGACTCTTCATTGATCGTTCCACTGTCTGATAACACTGCTTTGGAGTTTTTTTGAAGATGATTGTAGTCGTGGAAACCCAATGGCTTAAGCAGTTGAATGTTTGGTTGGAACTCTAAGCCCTGTGCTTCAATACGATTACGTGTGCGTGGGTGTGTTGAAACAATCACAGGCATATCATAATGTGCCGCAACGGCATTGAGTGTTTCCGCTAACTTTGCTAATTGCTTTGGCGAGTCAACATTCTCTTCACGGTGTGCGCTGACTACAAAAAACTCGCCTTTGCTAAGCCCAAGCCTTGCAAGCACATCAGAGCTATCAATCTGTGGCATGTAGTGGTTCAGCACTTCAAACATCGGGCTACCCGTTTTGATCACACGATCTGCTGGTAACCCCTCTGCAAGTAGGTAGTCGCGTGCGATGGTGCTGTATGTCAAATTGATATCCGCTGTATGATCAACAATTCGGCGGTTTGTCTCTTCTGGTACTCGCTGGTCAAAACAGCGATTTCCGGCTTCCATGTGGAAAATTGGTACTTTACGGCGCTTCGCTGGCAGTGCAGAAATACAAGAGTTGGTGTCTCCTAGTACCAGCATTGCTTCAGGCTCAATTTTTTCTAGTACTTGATCGACTTTAATGATTACTTGACCAATTGTCTCAGCAGCATTCTTGCCTGCTGCATTCAAGAAGTAGTCGGGCTTACGCACACCTAAATCATTAAAGAAAACTTCGTTAAGCTCAAAGTCGTAGTTTTGGCCAGTATGAACCAGAATATGCTCACAGTGTTCATCGAGTTTTGCGAGTACTCGTGAAAGGCGAATAATCTCTGGGCGTGTACCCACAACTGACATTACTTTTAGTTTTTTCATAATCAATTACTTAAATAATTATAGAGGTCTAGCAAACGTATCTGGTGCTTCTCGGTCAAATATCTCATTCGCCCAAAGCATAACGATCAACTCATCATCGCCAACATTAGTAACATCGTGAGACCAACCCGGCACAGTTTCCACTACACGAGGCGAATCACCATCGGTAGTTAATTCATAACGTTCGCCTGTTGAGATGTTTTCAAACTTAAACAGGGCCTGACCTTTGATGACCAAAAACTTTTCATTCTTTGAGTGGTGATAGTGACCGCCTCTTGTTATACCAGGGTGGGCGGTAAAGAATGAAAACTGTCCGCTTTCTTTAGTTTTAAGCATTTCACAAAATACACCACGCTCGTCACCATAACTCGGCAGATCATAATGAAACTGCTCTGGCTTAAAGTAACTTATATAGGTGGAGTAAAGCGCTCGTGTTAAACCTGTTCCAACATTCTCGGTGACTAGATTGTCTCTACTCGCTTTAAACGCAAACAGCTTGTCAGCAACCTCACCTACAGTAGTGTGGTATTGTGTGGCAACGGTCTTTAACCCAGGTTCGGCTTGGTTATCCAATAAGCCGATCAGTTCATTACAAACATCATCGATATAAACCAATGTGACTTTAGCCAACGGGTCGTGGATCTGTATATCTAGGTTGTTGGCGATGTTATAGCAAAAAGTTGCAATAAACGAGTTGTAGTTAGGTCGACACCATTTACCAAACACATTGGGAAAGCGATAAATATAGTGGGGGGCACCTGTCGAGTGAGTATAATTCTCAACTGTTTTTTCTGCGCTCGCTTTACTAACACCATATGCGTTATCTAACGCTGCTTGACTGGACGAACTTAATACGATCGGCGCTTGTTTACCTGATGCTGTTAATTGCTCAACTATGAACTCCGTTAAGTCTGCATTACCTTGCTTAAATTCTGTTTCATCTTTCGGGCGATTCACCCCAGCTAAGTGATAGACAAAATCAGCACTGCATAATGCGTCAACAACAACTTCATTCGGTGTATCAATATCAATTTGAGAAACGTCTGTATAACCACGCTCGGCCAACATAACGACTAAATTTCGCCCTATAAACCCTTTAGCACCCGTAACAACAATTTTCATTTATACACCCTCTGGCACGACAAGACTACCTGCCTCAATATCGACGATAAAATCGAGCTTATGCAAAAGCTTAATCATACCTTCAACGTCTAATCGTGTTGTGTTGTGAGAATTATAATCTTCAACAATTGATAGATCTTTCTCGCCCTCTTCGTTGAACTTTGCATAATTCAAGTCACGATTGTCAGAAGGGATGCGATAGTAATCACCCTGATCTTGTGCAACAAACATCTCTTCACGACTACATAGTGCTTCATAGAGCTTCTCACCATGTCGCGTGCCAATAATATTAACTTGATGCTCGGGCTTGCTCGTGATCTCTTTCAGCGCTTTAACTAGCACGTCAATGGTGGCTGCGGGTGCTTTTTGAACGAAAATATCGCCATTTTCACCATGTTCAAAAGCGTGCAGTACTAAGTCGACTGCATCATTTAGCGTCATCATAAAGCGTGTCATATTAGGGTCGGTAATAGTGATAGGGTCACCACTAATGATTTGGCGCAAGAAGAGAGGAATCACTGAGCCACGTGATGCCATTACATTACCGTAACGTGTTGCAGAGATAACCGTTTTATCTGGGTCTACATTGCGCGATTTAGCAACGATGACTTTTTCCATCATAGCTTTAGATATACCCATCGCATTGATAGGATAAACAGCTTTGTCAGTGCTTAAGCAAACAATACGTTTAACTTCATTTTGAATTGCTGCTTCCAACACATTTTCTGTACCTAGAACATTCGTTTTAACAGCTTCCATCGGATGAAACTCACAAGAAGGCACCTGCTTCAACGCTGCTGCATGATAAATATAATCAACGCCCCGAGTTGCATTTAAAATACTTTGATAATCACGCACATCGCCAATATAGAATTTAAGCTTATCGCTATTGTACTTCTTTCGCATGTCATCTTGTTTTTTTTCATCTCGAGAAAATATGCGAATTTCCTTAATATCGGTCTCTAAAAAACGATCCAAAACAGCATTGCCGAAAGAGCCTGTTCCGCCTGTAATCAACAACGTAGCATTATTAAACATAATTAATCCTAAATCTTTAAATATTCACGCAGACCCTGGGGCGTTTCCAAACACGTCACGGTGCCATCGTCTAAAAAATCTAATTGTGTATCACCAGGGAAAAAAACCGTCCGATACCCTAACAAATGATAACTATAAGCTAATGAAGAAAATAGAGATATAACCAAAAAAGGCCCCAAAATAGGCTCCGTTATTACTTTAGAGTATTTCTCATACCCAGAACCTTTATCAGAAGGGTGCGGTAAAAAGAGAATGTCGACATCATTAAAATTAGAACAATATTTCAAAATATCTAAAGTTTTTTCAACATGCCCAAACTGTCCAATAAAAAGAACAGTTCTCTTATTCTTCGCGCGTGCAGAATTTATTATTCGACTTCTGTCAAAGTCCAACTCAGGCGTTAGAAAAAACTTACCAACCACATAGAACTTTTCGAAAGTTACTTCTGAAACCCCATATTTTAGATATACTTCGTCAACAAAAATTTTTTTTGGCAACTCAATAACAGAAACAACACCATGCTGGCAAACAGCAAAATCTACTTTCCGATTCTTACACGCAAGTGAAATGTTGAATACTAAACGATCATAATGTCCTGCAACAAAAACTTTTCGAACACCACTATTCGATAACCATCGCTCCAATATAAGCAACTCTGCAAATGAAACAAAACCTTTACTACATAAAATATTTCGAAGTCCAACCTCTCGAATGCAAAAATACAACTCTGATATACTTAAAGATGTATTGAAATAAGAATAACCTATCTTTTTATTTAAGAATGTTATATCTTTACCTTTTGCTAAAACCTTTAGGTTTTTTCTATGCGTGTCACTCCATGATAAAAACGCTTCATTTAATTCTTTTGTTGTAAACTTCAACCTAAATGATGTCTTTAAAACCACAAAAAAAATAAAAACAAAATAATAAAGGGCTAATACTGCAAAAAAAACAACATTCAATCTAGTCAGATTGTTATTATTTAAAAAATCAAGATGTTTTTTTGCGTTGTCAATATCAACGCTCTGCATTTACAGCCTCCAACACTTTAGAATATTGCTTCCACATTGCTTCAATTGATAAGTAATTACTAAATTTCTTATAAGCTTTATCTGAATAACCGCTCAAATCCACATCATTATTGACTACTGACTCTAATACTTTTTGTATTGATTGTGAATTAGTTTCGATATAGATAACTTCCTGTTCTGTGAATACCTCAGGTATAGCACCAACTCGAGTCGTAATTATAGGCAAACATGCAGAGCAAGCTTCCAATATAGCTATAGGCAGCCCTTCATCACGACTAGGCAATACAAACATATCATAACCACCTAGAACCTCACTAACATTAGACACATTTCCCTTAAAGTTAATAATACCTTCCAAACCATTATCAATGACTCGTTTTGTTAAAAATGCTCTTTCTGGGCCATCACCTAATATGTCTATGGTGAGCTGCTCTCTAATTAATTCCGAGTCTATAAATGCATCTACTATTAAATCAAAACCTTTTCTAACTGTTAGGGAACCTACACCTACAAGCCTTATACTTTGAACATTCGATTCATACGAACTCTCATATTTAACATGCGGCACACCATTATATATTGTATAAACGAGTTTCGTTGGATACTCTTTAGAAATGGTATTTCTTAAAGACTTATTCAGAGTTACTACAGCATCCGAGTTAACAATCGCACGGGACAATACTTTTCTTAACAAACGTTCAAAAAAACCTCCTTTAATACTTGGAAAGTATAATAAAAGCTGATTAACAGGGTTGTCTGATGAATGTAAGATTGTAATCAACTTTCTATTAGTGTTTGAAATAAAAAAAGAAAGAAACATATCATTAGATATGATTGTATTTGAAAAAGAACTCTGCATTACCTTCTTAGCAACCATTTTAGCTGGGTATATATATACATAACACAACCAAAAAAAAGCAAATAACGGCACTCGAATCAGCATATTTTTAATTGCCAATAGTAATTTATTTCTCCTGTAGATAACGGTTCCTTTGCGCTCATCATGAGATGTAACTTGACTATTGTAATGCTCCCCTCCCCGATTTCCAAAATGAAAAACTCCTTGATATGACTCGTCACGAATCAAATAGTCATTCAAGTTTTTTATAAAGCTAACAACTCCATTTATACTTTTTAACGACCCCGAAGTCGCCAAAATAAAACCATTATCCATTTTTTGTCAACAACCTTTAATATAAATAGTAAAACAATAAAAACAGCCACTAAAAAGCCAACCTGTGCAATAATTAGTAAATAAAAATTAGATCCTTTTAAACAATGTAAGAACACACTGTATAGAAAACAAACCACAACAGTTGTCAATGATAACTGTACAGTAATTATAGAAAACGTATCAATTTTAGTGTAATAAACCACACTAAGTAAGATCAAAAAATTGAAAAGTATAGTGAGATAAACAAACACAATTGGGTTGGTTGAATGTCGAAAAATAAAAATAAATAAAATATTAAACCCAACAAACAGCAGAAACCAAAAGACGCTTTTTTTGAGTAAAAACTTGCTATCATTTTGGTATAACATGTAGTTATATACACTTACAATTGGTATAAGTAAAGACATGTATTTCATAAACTCTACAGAAGGTATAAAATCATCACCATATAGATGGCTTATTATTATTTCAGCATTATGAAATATAAAAAGACCAACTAAAAGCGATGTGACATACGTGAACTTAAGATATTTAGCAAAAGAGTTATTGCCCTGAGTTACATAAGGTAACAAAACAACAGCCCACGAAGTTATGATAACTAATGCGACTTGTATTAGTTTATAAGCGGCGGAATATATCCCGTAGTCAAAATTGCTAAGTATATATCCTAAAATAACCGAATCAAATTTTCCATAGAATGAGCTTGCCAAAGTCAAACCTAATATTGGCAAAGCTTTATAAATAACTGAGAAATCAGGAATACTGAGCCAGTTTACAGTAAGTAAATCTACTGATTTATAGAGAAAAACAAAACAGAGAATAAAGTTAACTGATGAATACAACATTAAAAATGTAAAGTAATCCTCACCATCATCAATTAAAAAATACATAACCAACAGAAGTAAAATCTTTAAAATAGCACCTCTAAGAAAAAGTATCTTTTGTTGCTTAAAATAAACAAACAACCAATCATTAGAAATTATTTCACCAAATACGGAAAATGCTAACAATAAAACAGATAACATTAACGTATCATCAAACTCCCCAAATAAATACCCAGCACCACCTAAAACCATTAAGAAAAAAAAAGTAAAAAAAAGTCTAATCTTTATAACATCAATAGCTTTCTCAGCTAGTTTTCTATTCGAATACTTATTTGTTCCACTCTCTTTTATAGAGTAAATAGTTAAACCAAATGTGCCTAAAACTAATGCCGAGTTAACAACACTCAAGGATAGATTAAAGATACCAAGAAGCTCTACACCAAATGCCTTCGCATACATTGGTATCATTAAAAACGGTATGATTACTGAAAAGAATATTCTTAATGTAGAAAATAATATTCCACTTGCAACTTTTTCACTTTCAACATCAGTGAGACTTGAGTTTAACTTTACCATTTACAAAACAAAACCTTGACAAGTAATACAAAAATATAAAAAACAAACAATACTTACCTAAGACCCAAAAGTTTGGGATTAAACTAGCTCTGGGCAAAAATAATATGTGAGAAATCATAAAGTAAGATAAAAATAAGATCATCCTATACTTGAGCCCTTGAATCAACAAGATAATCGCTATAGGAATTAATAGAGAACCCACAATAACATAAATTAGATTCATTACAGCTAGTTCTGCTACATATGAACTACCCAGCCCTCCACCGTTGATATAATACTGAGGATTTAACATATATGTTAGTCTATGATTAAGATTAGGTCTTATTGCAACAGCTTCATCAGTTTGGCCATGACTTAACTCATCCTTATGAAATATATATAAATATGGAAAAACGACTGGCTCTAAAAAAAATGGTACTGAATTATTATTCGAATTAAGTTCATCTCTATACAACTCTGCGAAATAAACAACATTTAAAGAGTTACCTTGTTGATAGAAGAATGTTGCTATTGAATCAAAAACATCCACCTTATAGTCCGAGTTTTTCATCCTTAAATCTACAGCCAATTGAGATGAAAGCACGAGTATAAATCCCACAATTATTAACTTTAACTTTTTCCCCCTTGATATACCAGTAGCTTTTTTTGCATTAACATACCAAAAACAATACAACAAAGGTAATACGAATAATCCACGAGCACCCTTTAGCGCATCTAAAAGACTTACGATTAAGAAAATATACAAATACCATTTTGATGATTCAAGTTTAGGATTTGATGCAATCAAAAGGAAAAAACCAGCTAAAAACAAACTATGGGAATTAGCAATTATAGCATTCCCATAGTCCACATTTCTTAACCCTCCAGTGAATAATGATAAGTAACCATTATTCATTAAGTATATTGTTTCAAGGTAATACTTATATATGATCAAAGGGGTAGCAACCAATATCACTCGCTTTGATATATTGAAGATTCTCTCATCATAATTTGGAAATGTGACTCTATCAGATAGAAAAACAAGCCCCATGTTTATAATTGAATATGAAACTGCTATATAGGTTAATATTAAATTATACTTGTTCTCTGAAAATCTCTCTATTATCAAGGAATTGATAATCAGAGCATCTTGATAACCCAAAAGATCTACAAACGGCTTTGATAATAAAAATACGATAAAAGTCAAATTAAAAAGATAGGCTAAACTTGACCAATCTTTTCTATAGGTTGACATTAAGAGCAAATTCAAAGCAACTAGAATAAATATCAACAACTCTAATTCTTTATAATCAAGCTTTAATCCTGATATTTGAAGTAAAGTTAAAGAAACTAGTAATATGCTCGAAACCAAACTTACAATTAAGTGTGCATTTCTCATATTGAATTTAGGTCATATTTGTTCAAAAAAAACTCAGCCAGTTCAAAGTCAAGCTTGTTATCTATATCAATTGATACACTATTTTCCATTAGAAAAGCATATGATTGGGAATTATAGAAAATCTTTTGTTGCTCATTTAAAGTTTTAGTATCAAAAATATAAATAGCCCCATTAAATCGATAGAATTCCTCGAGATCTTGAGAGCGCTTTAATGCTTCAGGTCGTATAAAATTATGAACAGAGCCATTTTTAGGTAAAGTATTACTCCATAATGGTGAGTGTTCACAGGGGGTAACAGATACAATTGACTGAGCTTGTTTTTCAATAAACAGCTCTAAAGCACTATCAATATGTTTGGCTGTACGTAGAGGTGACGTAGGCTGAAGTACAATGACAATGTCCACATCTTTAGCAAACTTTTCAAGAGTATAAATAAGTACACTTTCTGTTGTTGCTGTATCTGAAGCCAACCTTTTAGGCCGTAATTCTGGTATATTAATTCCACATTCACTTGCTACCTCAGCGATTTCTGAATCATCTGTACTAACAAAAATACTGTCTATGTACTTACTGTATTTTGCCGCATCAATTGACCAACATATAAGAGGTTTACCGGCAAGAGGCAACACATTTTTTCTTGGTAATCGTTTACTTCCACCTCTAGCAGGAATAAACGCTAAAACCTTTTTACCGTTTATCATTGGTCCATCCTTAAAGTTAAAATGTCGACTTGAGCTCTTTTAAAATCATCCATACGACCAATATCTAGCCAATATTCATGAATAGGGAACATAAGTACTTTTTGGCGCTCTTTCATATGCTGTTCGAGTAATGTAGGCATATCAATAATCTGGTTTTTTTCCACAGACCGAATAACTCTTGAAGAAACAACATAGATACCAGCATTTACAAAAAAGCGCTGCACTGGTTTTTCGACCATGCTTGTTATCTGGTTACCTTCACCATTAATAACACCGTATGGTATTTGATAATCATATTCACGAACACACATAGTAGCGTCCGCATCATTTTCTATATGGAAGTTTAATAACCGTTGGAAATCCACCTTGGTCAATACATCTCCGTTTATCATAATTAAAGGTAGATTACTTGGTATATCTTCAGGTAGCAAGCCTAGAGCGCCACCGGTACCTAAAGGAGTCTCTTCGTGTACATAAGAGATGCTAATCCCTAAGTCACTACCATCACCAAAATGTTGGTGAATTTGTTCTGGCATGTAGTGCGTGGAAATGTAGAAATTGTTGAAACCCGCTCTAATAAAACTCTTTATTACGGTTTCTAGAATAGGTTTACCACCAACTTTTAACATTGGTTTAGGACAGTTGTCCGTCAGCGGTCGTAAGCGAGTACCAAAGCCACCAGCCATAATAAATACTGGATTCGGGTGATTGTCTTTAATCAATGCACTATGAAGTGTTTCAAGCCCTACAACTTTACCCTTATGGTCGAGCAGAGGTATAGACAATATCTGCCTCTGTTCCATTAACTCAAGAAGATGCTCCTTAGACGCACCTTCCTGCGCAGTAATAGGGTTTAAATTCATTACTTTGGCTACAGTGTCAGTTAACATCAAACTTTCCAACAAACCTCTACGAATATCACCATCTGTGACCACACCTAGCAACCGATTGTCTTTATCTACAACTACGGCCATACGTAGAGCTTCACGATTTATGATTTCTAATGCTTGCTTAATAGTATTTGACTCTGAAATTAGCGTATTTTGCCAACAATGACTCATATTATCTCTCTGTCATCACATTCTAGCGGGGCAACCCACCAAAAATTTAATTATCTGGATTAGATGCTAACATGCAATCTAATTCACTCTTATAAGTTTCTCGGCTCGAATAGAATCATTAGTAATTTATACAATTCATCATAAGACGTACAATAATGGTGCGCTGCTTCACCGACTTGCAAATCATAAATTAAATTGTCATTCTCTGATTTGTTAGATAAATGAATTGAATGCATCCCGGAATGATTTGGGTATACGAAGTCCTTCTTGATGTTATCACCAATATAAACGCTATCTTGATGATGAACCTTCAACTTACTCAATACGTATTCAAAGGGCTCTGAACTAGGTTTTTTGACATTATCCCCCAACTCAGAGGAACATAGTATTAAATCAAAGTCTGCGGCAATACCTAAAGCATTGATCTTAGATTTTTGTATATCAAGAGGCCCATCCGTGATGATAGCAAGCTGAAACTTTTTTTTTAGCTTTTCAATATACTCGTTAAAGCCTTTATAAGGTGTTAAATCGGGCTTAAAGCTTCGGTAAGTCTTAACTAATACGTTAAAAATATAGTCTTCAGAACAAGTTATTCCGGCATTGTCGAGCGCTAAACAAAAAAGGTTTTGGTAGTTTTTTTTCTTAAACTGCTCTTCGATATATGGGTAGATATCTACAGAGTAATCTTCAAGAAATCTGTCAGCAGCAGCTCTATAACATGCTAAATTGTATTGCTGCTCTGGATAAATAGTATCATCCAAGTCAAAAATTACGAGTTTTTTCATCTCAACCTTCAGAGAATACTGACATATCATATCTCATCATAGTCAGATTTCTTTTCAAACCAGAAAACCAATCATGATCCTGACTTAAAATGTGATAAGGGCTATTCAATCCAGCCTCAATGGACAGAATTGCCCCCCCCCCAAATCTAGCATTGATCTCAATAAAGTATGGACGAGAAGTAGTCTCATCCACAATCGCTTGTAAAGTCACAGGCCCAAAGAAACCACCTGAAGATAATACCTTTTTAGCTTGCTTCTCTAATTCTGGTAGCTCAACTGTTTTACTTACGGTTACTTCCCCTCCTCGGACCCTTAGTCTTTCTCTTGGGGAAACTACCGTTTCGCCATTAATATCAACAAAGCAATCTAGAGTGTACTCTTTCCCCGAAACGTACTCTTGAAAAATAGGATCATGCTCTCCAAATTCAATTAAATAGCTTTCTAATTCGGAGGCATCAACCAGTAGTTTAGCGCCAAAGGAGCCACTTCCTTTTACTGGTTTCGCAAAGGTGGGGAAGTTTATAGATGCTTGGTCATATAACTGCGGTGTGGATACTCCAATTTGATTGAAAAAATGTGCAGTTTTTCGCTTATCTGATGATGCATCAATGATATTTACATCTGAAAGCAGGAGTTCCACATTCTTGCTGTTTACAGTCGACAAAGCGTCCCTGTGCTGCGAAAAAAACTCTAAATCAGGGTCAATCGTGCAAACCACAATGTCCACACTATTTGTTTCTATAATTTCAAGAAAACGCTCAAGTGTGTTTAAATTTCGCTCTTTCGGAAGGAGATAAATCTTATCACAAAATGACAGTGCAGGTGCGTTTGGTGTGATATCGGTACCAATAATAGTAAGGTCAATATCATTTTCTTTAGCTGCCATTTGAAAACGTTGAATCAACTCAACTCGACGTCCTGCATTTGGAAAAAGTACTGTCTTTTTCATATTATTTCTCAATCAAGTCGTCTTCGATATAGTCTCGTTCAGCGACAGTCCCAATTACCTCATCCCACAACATTGGACTTAGCCCCGTAGCTGGTCGCTTGGTGGTAATATTATCAACTGTAAGCAACTCACCTTTTTTTATTTCACAGCTAGCTACAATTGAGCGACGCGCTATCTCAATGTTTTTCTTCTCACTTTCAGAAGGGATCTTTTCACCAGAGCCACCAATAGCCGCTTGAATATTTCTAATTGATTGAACCATCAGCGCTAACTCGTCTGGCTCAATGCTCGCAATATGATCTGGTCCTGGTAAAGTACGATCTAAAGTAAAGTGTTTCTCAATACATGTAGCACCTAATGCAACAGCAGCAATTGGAACCTCAATTCCTTTTGTATGATCTGAATACCCAACAGCAATATCCAACTCATCTTTGATTTGAGTCATAGCCTTAAGGTTCACATCCCTCATAGGTGTTGGGTATTCAGTATTACAGTGGAGAACTGTGATGTTTGCTTTATCTACACCACCTTTCACCAACACATTTACGGCTTCTGTAACCTCTGCCATATCTGCCATACCAGTAGATAAGATAATCTTAATACCTTCTTCACAGTGCATACGTAGATACGGCAAATTATTTACTTCGCCTGATGGGATTTTATAGGTATCTACACCTAAAGTTTTCAACACCTCAAAAGATGGTTGATCAAAAGCAGTCGCAAGAAACGTAATCCCAAGATCATCACAATAAGCTTTTAAGCCAGCGTAATCTGATAGATCTAGATGCAGCTTTTTACACATTTCTAGTTGGCTTTCATCACTACCGGTATTTACTTCTTGGTAGTTTGCTTTACCCGCCCATTTTGTCATCACTAATTCGGGAATAGCGATTTGAAATTTAACTGCATCAACACCTGAATCCTTAGCAACTTCAATCATTTTTTTTGCCATTTGGTAGTCTGCATTATGGTTAACGCCTGCCTCTGCAATAATGTAAACGTGACTATTATTTTGCATCATAGAATTCCTTCTTGATAAGACCTTTAAGTTTGATACTTTTTAGGATATTTACGATTTTCTCTGCACTATCACCCTCACCATAAGGGTTTTTAATTTCTTGGCATTTATGTTTAAAGTCATCACTAAGAGCTAGCTTAAGTGCACGTTGTATATCATCAGACTGATATCCGACATTTATCACAGAATCAGCACGTATGCGCCCCTGTTGTCGACTACCAATGTCAATGGTCGGTATTCCATAAGAAGGGACTTCTGTTATTCCACTCGAAGAGTTTCCTACAACAGCATCAACATACCTTAATAATGAGTGATAACGACGCATACCCAATGATTCGCGAACACAAATTGAATGTGGGCTTTCTGACTTAACTTTTAAAATACTTTCGATTATCGTATCGCCCCCCGCATCATGATTTGGGTACGTGATTATGATTCCCACATCCTTTAGGTTTGATAAAGCATCGAAGAAAATATTGTTTAAAACTCGTTGCTCACCATATGTTGTTTCTGGGTGAAGAGTGACTAGAATGTTTCTCTCAAATTTATCCAAATCAAAATCTAAGAAAGATTCTAACTCGACTTTAGATACTGGTAATACTTTTTTAACGTTGTCGATACATAAATTTCCGACGTTAAATACCTTATCAGGCTGTTCACCAAGTTGTATTACTCGCTCTCTATACTCTTCCGTTGTTGGAAAATGAATATGAGATAGTTTTGTAATGCTATGTCGAATAGAGTCGTCCAACGCACCTGAAGTAACGTCTCCTCCTGAAATATGAACTACTGGGATTTTCAGTAAAAATGCAGCCATGGCTACCGATAAAATCTCATAACGATCACCTAGCAGGATGACAAGATCCGGGGGCAATTTATCAAGCTCAAAAGCAAACTTTTCTAGAGTTTCAGCCGCAGATTTTGCAACTCCAATTTCAGTCGTATCTGAAGTATCAATATCAATAACAACAAGGTCTTTGACTCCTTCAGATTTAATTTCTTGCAGTGTGCTTCCTCGTACAATGTCTGTATGACTGCCCGTAGCTAAAATAGTAACGCTAAAAAAAGGGTCTGCTTCTAACTTATCAATAAGTGGTAATAGAATCCCGAAATCCGCTCGTGTGCTAGTTACTATTGCAACTCTCATGACATCTCCGTAGGAGTACTAGGTAAATTCACTAGGCGTGCTTCGATAAACTCTGAATAAGTTAGGTCACCACGTATTGCATTCTCAAACATTGGTAATCTGTGCATGAGCTGCCAAATAGGTCGAGTCATCACGCCTGAACCATTTGTACCTTTAAGTACCTCTTTGCGACTTTCTTTATCCGGACAAATGATTGCGTTCAGCCAATAGTTTGACTTCGCATACTCTGGCTCAGTGACAAAGTCAAAATCTGTACCTTTGAAGAAGTTTTTATAGCCTTCTGCAAGCAATCTCTTTTGCTTCAAATACTGCTCGATAACTTCCAACTGTGCACATCCCAGAGCAGCATTCAGGTTAGGCATGCGGTAGTTAAAGCCAGGTTCATCATGGAAAAACTCATAAGGATGCTGCACTTTTGCTGTCGTCGTGACATGCTTAGCACGCGCACCTAGCTCTTGAGTCTTACATAACACCATGCCACCACCGCCAGTGGTGATGATCTTATTGCCGTTGAAGCTGACAGCACCATAATCACCCATAGTACCGGTGTGTTTGCCCTTATAGAACGAGCCTAGGCTTTCTGCGGCGTCTTCAACCAACGTGATGTTCCATTTCAAGCAAACAGCAACCAGTTCATCAAGCTCTACAGGGTGACCAAACGTGTGCATCGGTACAACGGCTTTGATTCTTCTACCTGTTTTTTTATGGATACACCCCGCGTCTGTGACTTCCGCATTCTCTTCTAAAAATGCATCCACAGCCTTAGGGCACAACCCTAAACTCACTGGAGATACATCCAGAAAAACAGGCTCAGCCCCCATATGATAAAGAGCATTGCAGGTTGCAACAAAAGTCAAAGCCTGCGTAATAACCAGGTCACCTCTTTGAACATCAGCCATGTACAATGCAGCATGCAATGCTGCCGTGCCATTCACTGTCGCTACTGCTTTGGCGGTACCAGTGTAAGCTTCTATTTTGTTCTCGAAATCATCAACAAACTTACCTACGCTAGAAACAAATGTACTTTCAATCGTTTCCATTACGTACGCTTTTTCGTTGCCATCAAACGTTGGTGCATGTAAGGGAATAAATTCGTCTGTTTTGTAAGTATCTCTCACAAATTCAACAATAGATTTCGCTTTCATTGAATGCTCCACTTACATCTTGCTATCGAGGTATTTGCCCGTTTCTTTGTGCCCAAAATCGGGGATCATAGTAAAGAACAGTTTCACAATCTGCTCTTTAGTCCAAACTTGCTCACCTTTCATCTCAGAGATACTGTCTTCAAACAAAGTAAGAAGTTCTTGCTCATAAAGAGGATCATTTTTGATGATGCCCAGATTTTCGAATCGAGACATATCCAGCTCTTCGTTATCTGTGAAAAACTCTTCGAAGTCTTTTTCACCCGTAGTATCACTTTCGGTAAACAAACATGGCCACTTGCCCTGCTCTGGAAGCGTATGTGCAAGTTGGCGTGCTTCTTCTTCTGTTTCACATAGGTGGGGCTCAAAGCCAAGTTGCTCTAAGTATTTCACCGCAATATCTGCAAACGAAATAAGGTGCAGAGCTTCACTCAGTTTCGGGAAGAAAATGTCACGATTTTCACCAAAGATACAAGACATTAAACATAGTTCCCCTGACTCTTGAGGAGTAACAAAGTAACGCTTGATGTCGTTTGGGGCCACAATAGGTTGGCGCTTTTGGATACGTTGGTTAAATCCGTGTAGCAACGAGCCATCAGAGAAAGCCACATTGGCAAAACGAGCCGTTGAGATTGCCATTTGTTCACTTTTACGCATCAGGAACATTTCCATAATACGCTTTGACGCACCCATCATATTGACCGGGTTTGCCGCTTTATCAGTTGAAACACAGAAGTACTTTTTCGCACCCGCATTAATAGACTGTTGGATCGTTTTATCGGTATTAAAAACGTTTACATCAATCATACGCATCAATGTATAAGGATCTTTTTCACTTCTAACATGCTTAAGCGCAGATAAATTCAGTACATAGTCGAACTGACCATCGGCCTTAATGAAAGCGTCGTACTCTAGAGAGCCAATGTCCAAAGCAAATGTTTGGAAGTCACCATCGATGTAGCCGAACGAACTACGGATATCGCGAACAAGCTCTACCATGTTGTTTTCACTAATATCGACAACATGTAGCTTCTTAGGGTTACGTTTAAAGATCTCCTTCGTTACAGCCTGGCCGATTGAGCCCGCTCCGCCAAGAACCAAAAATCGTGATTCAGAAACTATGCGTTTTAGCTCTTCATCATGCGCACTAATGTCTGTAATAAAAAGCTCTTTTTCACGACCAATTAACGGCAATATATTACCCATTGACTTTATTCCTAGCTGTAAAATTCATTTTTCTATCTCAGGTGCTTGCTAAAACGCTGAGAGACTTTATTTGATTTTGATACAGGACTACATTCGACTGCCATTTGCGAACTATTTTCGCTTAGTTCACTGGAGTAGCCCCAATAACCACCCTAATATCAAGCTCGCTCAAAAACGCTACCGCCCTTAGGTCACACCCCCACAAGCGATCTCGCTCACAGCGCAGCGTAAAACGACGGCTGCACTGTGCCTAATTTTGCGCGAAATAATACACTATTTGCCTAACTGGATAAACTCAACCAACGCAATCCATCCACTAATCAAACCCGCTGCACATCACACGGTTCAACAATTGATTGAGGGCAACACGCTCAACGCACGCGTCATCGAGTTGGTAATAGGTCTTCTTTGTCACACTATCATAACGCTTAATCACATCAATAAAGATCTCCGCATTGCGCACCGCAGAGGGAAGTGCATGGCCGCCGGTCATGTGAAGCGCGAGCTTGAGCTCGCGGCAACTCATTGGCTTCGGGTACGCACCTAATAGCACTTCAAGTAGCTCTCGCGGTCGGCCGCTGGCGCGGATGATGTACAGGCTTAAAATGTGTTTTTGCTCAGTGAGTGATAACAAGTGTTTCATGATGCCTCCTCCCCTTTATTTTTCTCATCCGCACGGCTGCGTTTTCGTGCTTTGATCAAGCCTTGAATGCGCTCTTCAAACGGGTGGGTTTGCCCTTTGGCGTGATACTCGTGGACTAACTTATCCACAGGGCGCTGGGGTGGCGCTGCCTGCCTATAACCCTCTTTATTACTTTCTAATTGGGAGATTCTCGGTGCAGCTGCTGCACGGGGTGAGGGTGAAGACTTTGCTTCCTCTCCGGTGCACGTGCCGTCTAGTTCAACGTGCAAATGGGCAGGGGTGTAGAGCTGGTACAGGTTGCTACGCTGGCGGCCGCGTTTATCAAAGCGATGTACCAGTTCGAGAAAGCCTTGCTCCTCTAGCCGTTTGATGTGCTCTTTCACCGTGCGCAGCGAGACTTCGCAATAGAGCGCTAAATACTGGTAAGAGGGAAAGCAGCGGCCGTGCACATCGGCGTTATCGGCCAGCTTGAGTAAAATAAGCTTGCTGATAGGCGATCCGGTTTTGGCTTTCATTAGGGTGGCGACTAGGGTGTGACTCATGAGCACTCCTCGGCTTTGTTATTGGAATGTAAACAACAAACAAAACAGCCTCTTACTGATTAGGGTTCGCCATACGGCAGAAATGCCCTAGTAATTGGTGAGGTTGCAAGCCGCCTCACGCCTAGTCATTCTTTGGCTCATTGGATATGCACCTAATTTTGTACACGCTCGCATTTTTTCCCTTACTCTCTCGGGCTGTATAAATCACCAGCATTTCACCAACCCTAATGGCGAAATGTCGCGTAGAGTGTCGCCTCCTGATTGAGAAGGGAGTTGCTATGCCTGTGTGTCACCAATGCAGTGAATGGGCGATTCGTCGCCTCTGCTACGTGTATTCCCCCTTTGACCCAACCCTAGAGGAGATCTATTTCCCCACCTACCCACACTGCCCCATCAGCCGTGAGGGGTTTATCGCCCTAATTGCCCAGGCCCAACGCGCAGAGCCACTGGGTTATGAGCTCACCTACGCCGTGTGGGTAAAAGGCTGTGATTTAGCAAACCTTGCCAAGCAATCCGGTGAAGCGTTGCCAACGCTCGAACGCGCCATGAACGCCTTTATCAACACGCTCACCACCCTCTACACCGAACACCCATAACCCATTACCCCCCAACCATCATGAGGAAAACCAATGCCCCCAACTTCAAAAAAACCCACCTCACTACCCGTCACCTCTGCACATAAGTCACACTGCCCCCTAACCACGATCACCGTGCATTGCAGCGCAACCCGTGCCGAGCAGGATATTGGCGTGAGCACCATACGCGCCTGGCACCGGGCAAAAGGATGGCGAGATATTGGCTATCACTTTGTGATCACGCGCGCCGGAAAAGTCGAGACAGGCCGCCCGCTGTCGCACATCGGCGCCCATGTCCGTGGCCACAACCGCGGCAATATTGGCATTTGTGTGGTGGGCGGGTGTGATGAGCAAGGCGCCGCGCAAGACAACTTCACCCTCGCCCAGCGCAAAGCACTGTTTGCGTTAATCGAGCGGCTGCAGCAAGAGCACGGCATTACCGATGAGCAGGTCAAACCGCACCATGCCTTTGCCAACAAAGCCTGCCCGGTAATGGTGCTTCACCCTGTCCAATCCGTTTCTGTGGTTAAGCAAACTAACAAGGAGACCCTATGAGCCTTTGGAGCCGTATTTTTGGTAGCCCGTCGTTTATCGATAAAAGCCTAGAAGCCCTCACCGACACAGGAGATGCGATGTTTTTTACCAACGAAGAGAAAGCCAAGCACAAACTCGCCCTGCTCAAAGCGTTTGAACCGTTTAAATTGGTTCAACGTTATATTGTGCTGCTGTTCACCATCCCTTATGTGTTGCTCCATTCGATGGTGGTGGTCGGCTGTATGCACGGTTTCGAGTGGCAACCCATCAGCGAGATGATTAATGAGGCGTTCGGGTATCCCGTCCTTGCGGCGATTGGGTTGTATTTGACGGGAGGGGTGGTTAAGAAGAGTTCTTAAAAGTTCCTAGTGGAAAAGAAGTTCCTAGTTCCTAGAGGGGAGTTTCTAGAGGTGAGTTCCTAGTGGAAGACAAGTGCCTAGTTCCTAGAATTGGATGCGTAAAAGTGGATTTGTATATCGTTCAAGCAGCGCTCTGGGGCTTTACCCTGTTTGACGCAATCCCCCCTGCCCCTCTAGGAACTAGGATCTAGGCACTAGGAACTAGGTTCTAGGAACTTATCCCCAGTACCTGATATACTTCGCCCATAACGAACAATTTCTAGGCTGAGGTAAACAAACGTATGATCATCGTAACGGGTGGCGCGGGCATGATTGGCAGTAATATTGTCAAGGCGCTGAATGAGCAAGGTATTAACGATATTTTGGTGGTCGATAACCTGAAGAACGGCAAAAAGTTTCAGAATTTGGTGGATCTGGATATTGCTGATTACATGGATAGAGACGACTTCCTTGTTCAGATCATGGCGGGTGAGAACTTTGGCCCAATTGAAGCCATCTTCCATGAGGGCGCGTGCTCTGCGACCACCGAGTGGGATGGCAAGTACATGATGCTCAACAACTACGAGTATTCCAAAGAGCTGCTGCACTACTGCCTAGATAGAGAGATCCCTTTCCTTTACGCCTCCTCAGCCGCTACCTACGGTGAGACCGACTTCTTTATTGAAGAGAAAAAGTACGAAGGCGCACTTAATGTGTACGGCTACTCCAAACAGCAGTTTGATAACTACGTAAGACGCGTGTGGGAAGATGCCAAAGCCCACGGCGAGACGCTCTCTCAAGTGACCGGATTCCGCTATTTTAACGTCTACGGCCCGCGTGAGCAGCACAAAGGTTCTATGGCCTCGGTCGCGTTCCACCTCAACAACCAAATGAACGCAGGCGAAAACCCGAAACTGTTCGCCGGTAGCGAGCACTTTAAGCGTGATTTCGTCTACGTGGGTGATGTGGCGGCAGTGAACTTGTGGTTCTTTGAGCATGGCGTCTCGGGCATTTTTAACCTGGGTACGGGTAATGCGGAATCTTTCCAAGAAGTAGCAAAAGCCGTGATCAAGTACCACGGCAAGGGCGAGATTGAGACGATTCCGTTCCCAGAACATTTAAAAGGCGCGTACCAAGAGTACACTCAAGCGGATCTAACAAAACTGCGCGCAGCGGGCTGTGAGCATGAATTTAAGACGGTGGCGGAAGGTGTCGCGGAGTATATGGGGTTGGTGAATAAGTAACGGGTGATGGGTTGTGGGTAATGGGTGAGAGCCTAGTTCCTAGTTCCTAGTTCCTAGTTCCTAGTTCCTGGAAGAGTATCGGGTATTTATGAGTTCAATTCGAAACGATTTTGATCCAAAGGCGTATAATCCGACGTTTCGCCGAGCGTTTCTAGCGCCTAAATATTGGGGGCTTTGGCTTGGGTTATTGGTCGGGTTGCCGATAGCGCTGCTGCCCAATAGGGCGAGAGTGGCGATTGCGCGAGTTATTGCCGATAAAATGGTGAAGAAGCGCAAAGGGTCGGTCCAAAAAGCGCGAATTAATTTGGCGTTGTGTTTTCCTGAGCGCTCGGAGGCAGAGCGAGAAGCCATACTGCATGAGTGCTTACTTACTGCAGGGACGTTTCTACTTGGGTTTGCGGCTATCTCACTGCGCAGTAAACAGTGGTTAGAAAAGCACTCAGTCATTAAAGGATTAGAGCACTTAGAGCAGCTTCAGCAAGACGGGCAAAGCGCCATCTTATTGGTGCCTCACTCTTGGGCTATCGATATTCCGGCCATTTTATTGGCCTCGCGCGGTTTTCCTGTCTCGGCGATGGCCAATAGCCAGAAAAATCCGGTGACAGACTGGCTGATGCACAAGCAACGGGTTCAATACGGTGGCCGAGTGTATGACAGAAGCGGCGGTATTAAACCCTTTATCAAATCCGTAAAAGACGGTTACCTCGGTTACTACTTGCCTGATCAAGACCATGGGCCGGAACAGAGTGTGTTTGTGGACTTTTTTGCTACAGAGAAAGCCACGCTGCCTGGCCTTGGCAAGCTTGCTAAAGTTAGCCGCGCGAAAATTGTCCCAACGTTTGCCAGTTACAATACCCAAACGGGCCAATACGAAATTGAGATCTTGCCGCCGATGGCCGAGTTTTCCGGTGATGATGTTCAAGATGCACGTGCAATGAATGAAGTCGTCGAAACCTTCGTCACGCCAAAACCAGAGCAATATATGTGGATCTTAAAGCTGTTGAAAACGCAGCGAGATGGTAATGATCCGTACGTAGGCTACTAATCGCTCGTCTGCTAATCGACATAAGCAAATCAAGCGGTAAACCTCTATCTATTCAAACAAGGGAGCACGATGGCTCCCTTGTTTATTTTGTGTAGGGCAAGCGTTTAAAGTCTTTAATAATCTCGCCAAGATTTGGGTTCAACACCGCACCGTTGACCACTTTTTCGTACTGCGCCACGTACGCTTTCGCCATCACATCGGCGTTAAAGCAATCTCGCGCGTATTCGTGGCAAGTGTGAGGTTGATAGCGCTGAGCCTCTTTCACCGCCGCTACCAGCGCGGCCTCATCAGAGGATAAAACGCCTACCTGCTCATTAACGAGCTCCGGCAAAGATCCATAAGGCGTAGCAAAGACTGGGCAGCCAAAATACAAACTTTCGGTGATCGCCAAACCAAACGGTTCATGCCAGGTGACGGGGAAAATCAGCCCTTTTGAGCGTGTCATAATCTGAGATTTTGTCGTGTCATCCACCATGCCTAAAAAGCGCACGTGTCTATCGAGCGTGCAGCGAAAACCCATTTTGAAGTTCAAACGGTGCCCACCTAATACATCGAGAGACTCATTCGCCTTCTTAGTGATATCAATCGCACCTTGGACATTCTTCACTCGCCACGCGGCCTTACCCAAGAAATGAAAACGCTCTCGTTTCGCATTCAAGTCAGGCTTGAGGTAGTTATCCCAATTTAAGCCGTTGTAAACAAAGGCCTGTGCACCATGGTTTTGTGCGTGTTGCGAGGAAACAAAAATGGTATTGCGGTCAATTGGGCCTGACGAGTTGCCATGTTGGGTGATCACATAGGGGCAGGGCACGGGCTCCGGCTGGCTATGAAAATGCACCACATCGATGTTTTGCGGAAGTTGCTCTGCGACCGGGCGATCCGGTTGGTACTCAATCACCGTTGCCCATTCACACTGCGTGCCTTTCCCGGCCAATAAGGTCACCTTGTGGCCGAGCAAGTGCAGAGCGTACAAAAGATCCCAGATCACGCGTTCGGTGCCGCCATAGTTTTTTACCGGCAAAGTCGCTTGGGTATAAATTAAGATATTCATCATCAATGGGAGGTCTGGTTGGTTTTAGACAGAATGGCTTGATGCACGCAAGCAGGCACAAACTCTTGTACCTCTCCGCCATGAATCGCGACTTCTCTTACCAGTGTCGAGGAGAGAAACGCAAACTCTTCAGAAGGGGTGAGAAACAAACTTTCTAGCCCGGGTTTTAAACGGCGGTACATAGTGGTGAGGCCAAACTCATATTCAAAGTCCATCGTCGTACGTAACCCGCGTACTAAAATAGTAGCGTTTTGCTCAGTGGCGAAATCCACTAATAGGCCGCTAAACCCTTTTACGGAAACATTGTTCACTCCTTGGCAGGTATCTTTGAGCAACGCGACTCGCTCATCAAGGCTAAACAGGGTATTTTTGCTCGGGCTTTCGGCAACGCCCACCACCAAGTGGTCAAACATCTTGGCGGCGCGTTGAATTAAATCAAAATGTCCATTCGTAACCGGATCAAATGTACCTGGGTAAACAGCAATACGCATCATCGTCCTTATTTATCTGTCTTCGGTGAAGTGGGTATGTGTGAGAACTGAACTGGATAATGTGAGAGCAAATCATCCAAAGTGCGTTTCACTTCCTCCACGGAGATTTGCGCCATCAAGGCCTTACCTTTGACTCGGCTACCCCAAGGCAGCGCCTCAACCGGTTTGCCATATTGCTGCTGCGCAATCTGCTCATACACAGACACCACAAAACGCTGGCTGTAGTATGGCCCCGTTCTCTTGGGATTGCTGTGCGCGTATAGCCCGATAACGGGCGTCGATTGTGTCGTGGCAATATGGGCTGGGCCAGAGTCAGGGGCGAGCACACAATGCGCCCGACCCAACACAGCCGTAAGCGCCTTTAGGTTGGTTTGGCCGACGAGGTTAGTCACGGGTACAGACATCTTGTCAGTGATGCTCTGCGCCAGCGCTTTTTCTCGCTCGGTTGGCGCGCCACACAATACAATATGCAACCCTTGCGCATGGGCGTAGTCGGCCACCTCCGCGTAACGCTCGGCGAGCCAGTTTCTGTCGTCTTTACTTGCCGCAGGGCTTATCACCAAGTATGGGTGCTCAAGCGTCTTCACGATGGATTTATCTTGTTCACTAACAGGGATTGACCACTTAGGCGGCGCTTCTGGGCAGCCAAGAAAGCGCGCAAACTCAGCAAAGTTATCCAAAACATGCTCGGCGTGAGTCGCGGACAATTTTTTATTGGTAAATAACCACTGCCCTTCTTTCGCTCTTGCCCAACTAAACCCGACTTTGGTGCGCGCGCGAATGCCCGCCGAGAGTAAGCTAGCCCTTAGTGCCACTTGCATGTGGAGTAAATAATCAAAACGCTCCCCTTTAAGGGCGTGCCAGACGGCTCTCATCCCCTGCCAGCCCTGCTTTTTGTCAAAGACCACCACCTTCACACCGGGGAGATCGCCAAACAGCTGCGCTTCTATTTTTCCCATTACCCAAGTGATTTGGCAATCGGGGTAGGTGCGTTGAATCTGCTGAACAATTGCCAGCGCGTGGCAGGTATCGCCAATGGCGGAGAGGCGCAGAATGCAGATGGATTGGGGTGAAGACACTGCCATCCTAGTTCACCACTTTGATCGGGATAGCGTCAAACACCGCTTCAAGCACTTGTTCAGGCTGAATATCCGTTAGACATGGTGAGTAGAGATCATCACTAATTTGGCATTTGTTTTTATAACACGGCACACATGAGCGCTGCGACTGAAGCAGCGTTACATTTCCTTGTGTCTGTTTTGCCGTGCCATTTTTATAAAGGTGGCGATCTCGTTCCACGGGCATGTGATATGGCCAGGGTGACCACATGCTGGCTGGAGCCACGCTGATGATAGACACAATCGGTATCGGATAGCCAGATGCCATATGCCCTGGGCCACTGTCTGGGCCCACAAACCCTTGGCTACGTTTTAACAATGTAGACGTTTGCGCCAGTGAAAGTTGCCCTACCACATTAATCAATCTAGCAGACGCTGGTAACTGCTCGACTATCTGCGCAACGATCTGTTCGTCCCGCTCACCTGCTCCGGTCAACACCACATGATAATCATGCGACAGAAGCTGCTCTACCGTCTTAATCCAATAGTGCACAGGCCACTGTTTTATCTCGTTGGAAGAAGGTGCATGAACAACCACATACTGCTCAGGCAAACAGGAGGAAACCGACTCTGGTAATGGCGCTTCAGGAGAAACTAACTGAGGCTCAATATCCACATCAATCAAGTCGAGAATTCTCGCCATGCGACTCATTTTATGCTCAAAGTTGTGAGTTTCACGAATATAGTGAGTGAACACCCATTTCTTTAACCATGCGCCAGGCAACGTCTCATCCACCGCTCCAATTCTCTGCTTGCCAAAAAACCAACTGTATATGGCGGTTCTGTCGTTGAGCATTTCGTTGACCACCAAGTCGTATCGACCGTGCTGCTTGCGAAGAGCAAAGAAATCTCGCAAGCTTGGTCTCGGCGGAATCTCGACCAGATTATCGACATCGGGATTGGTGCCAAACACCATCTCGCCGCGGGCATTAACTAACACGTCAATTTGCGCGTTTGGGTATGCCTTGCGTAAACTTCGCGTAAACGTGGTGATCAGCAGACTATCGCCGATACAGTGTGTAGCGATAACTAATATTTTTTGATAGCGTTGCGAGCGGCTCATTAACTCTGGGTCGTTTGTGATACTCTGTGGCTAAGTATGCCACAGACTACCCTAACCTCGACAGTGATTCATGTTTAGTACAAAACAAATCGGCGGAGCTAAGACCGCTTGCACCCACTATTGGTACGATCCTGAACGCCTTGCGGAACCCGTTGAACAGGCCTTTTCCGTCTCGTTTTGGCAAGAACAAGGGCGTATTCTTGGCTCAGCGAAAGGTAGGGGCACCACTTGGTTTGTTCAAGGTGATAACGGCGCCTATGCGCTTCGCCATTACTATCGTGGTGGATTATGGGGAAAAGTGGTCAAAGATAAGTATCACTTCACCGGCTGGGAGAACACTCGCGCGTATCAAGAACTTATACTACTCAATCAGCTGCGCGAACACCAAGTCAACGTACCACAACCCATTGCAGCGAAAGTCACCCGCTCCGGATGGACTTACCGTGCCGATATTCTGATCAGTCAAATACCCAACGCGAAAGATTTGGTTGGGCTGCTATCTAAACACGAAATATCACCCGAGCTTTACCAGCAAATAGGTCAGCAAATACGCAAAATGCACGATGCCAATATCAATCATACGGATCTCAACATCCACAACATTTTGATTGATGCGCACAACAAGGTGTGGATTATTGACTTTGACAAGTGTTATCAGCAAGCTGGCGAAGATTGGAAAGGGGATAATTTAGCGCGATTGAAACGCTCTTTTGAGAAAGAGCGTTTCCGTGTTTCTATTCAACTACAAGACAAATATTTTGAATACTTGATGAGGGGGTACAACGGCGAGTAATTCGTTACTCTTCTTTCAAGCCAAGCAGCTTGCGGAGTTTCTTCTTTTTTTTGTACACATGCCCACGCATGACTTCCGATAAAGGGCGGGTAAAGTTTACCGATTGGGCGAGCTTAACTTGTTCTTCGAAAGGCTTTTCGCCGTGCTCTTGGAAGAATGCTTTAAGTACTTTTCTTGCCCAGTTTTTCTGGCCGCTTGTGGAATAATCGCACACAAACTCGCGAGCAGGAGAAAGCTGCGAGTCCCTCGATAGTGCTTCTGACAACGCAAACTGCTCTATCGTATGAGCCTGACAGTTGGCTGACATCAAAAATAGGATAATCTCATCGGCATAATCAACACTATCCGCCCTATGTCGGCTGACACCAATCGCACCAGAATTCCACATAACTGAATTCTCTGTTAGTTTGTACTCTTCTCCACTCGATAGGGTAAAAGTTCTCCCGCGCAATTGCTCATAATCGGCCCCTACATGATCACTATACAGGTTCTTCTCGGGATAAAATAAAACAGAATTGTCCTCATCTACTCGCTCAAACAGTCGCAGTGCTGAAGTTTTAAAGTGCGTATCAGCGTCAAAGAATAAAAATTTCTCTATACTCTCTTCTACGTTATCGAGAATAAACTTCAAGCCGCGATTTTTTATTCTGAAGTGGTACTGGCCATTTTTTGTCCACTCACTCTTTTGCTCATCATCAATTGTGAAAACAGTCGCTGGCATATTCTCAAATTCAGCTGGCTTCTCAGTAAGAATAAAAATACTTGGCCATTTCTCTTGTTCAATATGTGACAAAAAGGACAAAAGACTGAATTTTGCGCCTTCGTAATAGGCAATATCATCTCCGTAAATGATATAAACTAACGCTAAGTTTTGATTGAATGCCATCTTATCTCTCAAATAATTTCGATTGCTTCGAGCTTAGATTACTGCGAATACACCGTCTATAGAAGTCTTTAACCTCACTCCGAATCGTATAGTAGATACCGGATTTGGCTCCATTCAATTCGCTCGAAAACATACCAGTTTTACTCCCCTGAGAAACTAGGGGGGGATGACACCAATATATATCGTAACCTAATCTCTCTCGTTCATTACCAATGAATCCATCGATAGGAGCTTCAATGATACTGCTTTCGATTAACTGAACCATCTTCAGTGCGAAAGCATAATCATAAACTAAACCACCTGTGAGCTTATTCGTTTTACACCAATACGTTATCTTTCCTGACTCGCGAAACTTAAACGGGACAGCACTTGCTGCATCCTCTATATTTAGAACGAAACAGTCCTTGGCTTGTAGTTCAAGTAGAGCTTTCTCGAGATAGAAAACAAATTGCTTGTGTAGCAACGCATCGTCTTCAAGCACCAGCACCTTAGGTATTTTCTTTTCGACGACTTCTTTCATCACCAGATAGTGTTTATAAAAACAGGACTTTTCTGCGAGTCGCAGTTTTTGACCAAAAAATTCGTTTCGTACCTCATCACTCAAATCATCAATATCACCACGCAGCATATAATCGTATTCACTGATCCCCCTCTTCGGCAGGTGAGTATCAATGTGTTTACGCCGATCTTCATAGCCCTTACTGACATGAATAATGAAGGTTTTGATCATGGTGAATTCTCTATTAAACGTTGAATGAGGTTTAGGGTGTTATCTAAGGCACCCTGATTTCTTCGCACTATATCATAACCCGCACCACCATCGAGGATTGGGGCTGAAGCATACATCATCATCTGCTCGGCAATCTCTTGCTCATCACTGACTACAGCCAGAGCCTTCGCTTGGATAAGCTGCTCGGCAAGATCTGCAAAGTTGTAATAGCTGGGGCCAGTCAAACACGGCTTAGATAAGACCGCAGGTTCAATGAAGTTATGTCCACCAACTTTGCGGCCGACTAAACTTCCCCCCATAAACACGAGGTCGCTGGCAGCAAGCAAGCACATCATTTCGCCCATTGTATCGGCCAAGTACACATCCGTTTGCTCCGACGTTGGCGCCATCTTCTGATGAGAGCGCCTTTCTACCGTTAAACCGTGCTGAGCTGCGCTTATTGCGACATCATCAAAACGTTCTGGGTGGCGGGGCACTAACATCAAGAGCAGATTGGGCAACTGCTTTTTAGCCAGTTGATAAGCGTGAAATAGGATTTCATCTTCACCACTGTGGGTGCTTGCGCCTATCCACACCAACCTTGATATGCCGAGCTTCTCTCTCAGCTGTTGGCCAAGATGCTGCGTGTCGGGGTTCACTGTGATGTCGTATTTCAAAGAGCCCATCGTCGTGACGTTTTTAGCGCCCAACTGCCTAAACCGAGCTGAGTCATCCTCATGAACGCTCAACACGTGCTGAACGCATTGCAACGCTGGCGTCATTAGCAAACGCAACCGGTGATAGTGGCGCTGCGATTTATCGGATAGACGGCCATTGACTAATACTATCGGAACCTGCCGCTTTGAGACGGTGTGAAGCGTATTCGGCCACAGTTCTGTTTCAATGATCAACATGATGTCGGGTTGAATCGTGGTAAGGAAGCGGTTCACACACCAACCAAAGTCGATCGGCATATAGCGATGCTCTACGCCCATCTTCGCCACTTGCTCAGCACCGGTACTGGTGGTGGTGGTCACAAGAATCCGCTTAGTTGGGTAGCGTTGCTTGAGGGTTAACACCAATTTTTGACTCGCCAGCACTTCCCCCACAGAGACGGCATGCACCCAAATCACGCCGCTAGAGGTTTTTTCATCCTCAGCAAGCGGCGGAGTAACACCAAAATGCTCTTTCCAGCGAGGGCCGAATTCGGGTTTGTTTGGCCTTTTTCGATACAGCCCCCAAAGTAACAGTGGGCTGACTAACGCAAGAAGCAGAGTGTAGAGAGCTCGCATCAAATCAAACGCTCGGCTTGAGAGTGGCCGCCATCAAACTGGTGAATGGCACTGATCACTCGCTGGGGATCAAGCTCAACCAAGCACTTAAGATGCTGCTTGGGACAGGTACGTTCAAAACACGGACGACAATCAATATCCGTATTAAGTATTGCCAGTTTTTTGGTCAGTGGCGGCGTGTATTTCGGTGAGCTCGACCCATAAACCGCGACGACATTGCACCCCACCGCCGCCGCAACATGCATTAAGCCAGAATCATTGCTGACTACGGTTTGACAGGCACCGATGAGATCCACCGCTTGGATAAGACTGGTGTTTCCTGCCAAGTTGAAACAGTAACCTTGCTTATCTTGAGGCACCTGTTTAATGATTTTTTCCGTCACTTCTCTATCTTTCGCCGAGCCAAACAACCACACCTGGTAACCTTGGCCGATCATCTCTGCCGCAACGGCAGCAAAGTGTTGATCTGGCCAGCGCTTGGCCGGGCCAAATTCAGCGCCAGGGCACAACCCTAAAATTGGGCGATCTCGATTGAGCCCCAAAGCGTGCATGGCTTGCGACTGAGCCTCAGGCACCACCGTTAAGTGAGGGTAGGGTAAATCCTGCAAGGCACCTAAACATCCGCTCCCCGTCATCTCACTCTTTGGGTGAGCAAGCGCAACATAGCGCTCAAGCATGTATTGGAAGGCTTTCTTGTTACTGCGGATGTCATTGAGTAACCCGTAGCGCATTTCACCCTTCCAACCCACGCGTCGTTTGATGCCTGCGAAAAAGGGAATGAGAGCCGACTTTGCTGAGTTGGGCAGCACATAGGCGGCGTCGTAGGCGTTCTTTTTTAGTGATTTTCCTAACCGGTAGCGCGTCGCCAAATCAAACTGACCGTGACCCAGTGGCATCTCAAGTGCTTGGTTCACTTGCGGCATTCGCTCCAAAATCGGTTTGCACCAAGCAGGGGCGAGAACGTCGATCTTCGCCTTAGGGTATTGTCGCATTAACTCAATGTATAACCCCTGCGACATCACCATATCGCCCACCCATGATGGGCCAATTACTAATATGTTCATTGCTTACTCTTTCTCAGTCAGCTTTTATTAAGCTGGCCAGACAATTCGAAATATCGCTCAAGTGTCTTAATACACACGAGTTTTTCAAGTTCTTCATCTTGAAATGGTTTGATATAGGCATGAGCGTTCTTAACGATCTGTTCTGCTTTCTCAGGGTTCGCCAAGTAGTACTCTATCTTTTCATCAAAGTCTGACCAATCGTCTTTGACTTCAATATAATGCACGCCCGGCTCAAGCGTCCCTTCCATAAACCACGTTTCATATTTCATCTTAGGCGTGATGACCACAGAATTCGAAGACATCGCCCATTTCAGGTTTGAAGCTACATCATTGCCTTCCAAGCAAATCAAAAACTTGTACTGAAGCTGCTCTTCGACCGACATAAAAGGCTTCTGCCATTCTGGGTGCTCGTCTGATGGATTCGACTGCCCAGCATCGACGCGAGGGTGTTCAAACATCGCCTTCATAAAGCGGATTCGATGCGGCTGCGTGACGGCACCACGAAACACCGCCATATCTTTCTTTTCCGCGAAGCTCAGTTTGTCATCCACAAAACGGAAATGGCGGCGCTTATCAAGCTTAAATAAAACGGAGTGGCTGTTCTCTCCGGCTATCGGGCGAGCTTTAAATAAAGTTGGGATAGGTTCAATGTGCGTTTCGTCACCAAAATAGTAGGCGAATCGAAAATGCTTGGGGAAATAGTGCAGAAACTCTTTGAGATCAAAATAGTAGGAGGTGTAGCCTTTGCGCTTGTACTCCGAAATCGCCGTGCAATCTTGGGGCAAAGTGAAGCCATTGAGCCCTTTCGTATAATAATCTACACGCTTCGCCACCAAGCTTGCTGAATCCTGGTGTTGTTTGACAAGATGCTTGGCGACGCGCGTAAAATAATAGCTTGGTGCACACTCAAGACACAGGTGTTTTAGGTAGTAGAGGATTTTCATTTTCTGTGCTTATCACTTTAAGTAGTAGCCCTATAGTAACAAAATAGAGTACTGCCGTATCACCATTTTTAAATGGAGAGTCTAACAAACAAAGGATAACCCAAAGCACACTGGGTAAGATGAGTAAGGCTCGATACGATGCTGGTAAACGAAAGGCGAAGTAGCACGGTAACCCTAGTGCCAAAAACAGCAGCACCGCCCCCACCAAGCCAGAAGAGGCCAATTTGTCGATGATGTTGTTGTGCAGGTGACCATTAGTGACAAAACGGTAACCGAGTTCTGTCAGTTCTATGCCCTCAACATGCTCTGGCAAGATGCTGCCCACCCCCAACCAAGGATGGTTTTTGAAGACTTCCAATCCAGCAAAATACATCTGCATACGGAGTCCGATAGAGGAATCCAAATCACCGCTCGCAACACGATTTATTTCTGCCAAAGTGGCATCGATGCGCTCACCCAACAAGTATACCCCGGCAATACCGACAAGAATCGCCAATCCGAGCGTGAGCAACAGCTGCTTTAGACAAAACTGTCGCCATAAACGGAAAAAGAATACTAAAGATACGGCGGCAACACAGGCCAACAATGGCCCACGGGATTCAGTGTGAATAAGGGCGAAGCCACACAGTCCGGCCGTGACATATAACATCGCAGGCTTTTTTCTGGCATAGTTAACTTGCGCCATGGTCAGCGACAGTGCAATGAGCAACGCGTAATGAGAGGCCAGTGGAATGGGGTTGGTCGGCAAGCCCATCCTGTCTACTTGCAGGATGTACACGTAGTACACCGTCAAAATCAAGGCACTCACTGCAGAGATGAAAAATAGAGCTTGAAGATGTGCCAACGAGAGTGATTTATCTTTTATCGCCAACAAAAATACGCATGAGATTATGAGAGCCCGAAGCTCCTGACTACTGGCACCATACGTTACATAAGAAATGACAACAAACGAAGCAGTGACGAAAAGAAGGCGCAGCCAACGACTGTATGCCTCACTAGCAGATAGCGCTTTTAGATTATTTTTTATTACTGGTAGAGAGAATAGAAATAGCATAATAACGAATGCAACCAATGGCTTGCTGCCTTGATACATCCATATCATTCCTGAAAATATCCACCCCAATGTAATAAAA
Organism: Vibrio sp. R15-SG3-ISO1B; assembly: GCF_059833835.1. Lineage (NCBI taxonomy): Bacteria > Pseudomonadati > Pseudomonadota > Gammaproteobacteria > Vibrionales > Vibrionaceae > Vibrio > Vibrio sp. R15-SG3-ISO1B. Next base: position 41,206 of record NZ_JCBDGG010000043.1, read on the forward strand.
AATAAATATAGCCTAAACCGATTCGTTAGATTGCGTTCATTCACTGCTTGTACTCTTTATATTGGCCCATTAATAATAGTTTGATTTACATCTTTTTTATTGGGCTTTTCTATCGACATTATTATAAATATGTTCTAAACAGTCTACCAAGTTTCAAGGTTTTCTTCGACCTCAACACTACCATAAAAAAGCCAATACGATTCACTTTCCTATATGAGCGTGCTTATATTTTACTAAGCCGAAATACTTTCTCTATAGGCTATAGGCACACGCACAACAAGACAAACACATACTCATGCAAGCATTCTGTATCACTCTTCACTCTTGCCAAGACAGACAAGAATACACAACCAAAGTGCTTAAAAAGGCACAGCTCAGCTGCGACTTTTTTCTCGGTGTCGATGCCCGAACCGATCAGCACCCTTTACTCGATAGAACTCGATACGCACACTTTGAACGCCGAATGGGTAGACCTGCCGCCATTGGCGAAGTGGGATGCTATGCCAGTCACTATCTCATGTGGCAAAAGTGCGTTGAGCTTAACGAGCCTATTATCGTCTATGAAGATGACTTTGACATCGAACCTGAAACTTACCTGAAAACGCTCGACATCGCAAAAGAACACATTGAGGCGTGTGGCTACATTCGTATTGAAAACGCAGATAACCACAATATGTTCTACCCTGTTCGTGATTACGGAGAGCAAAGACTGGTGAAATACCTCAAAGTACCACAGTGTATGACGGCCTACGCTATTTCACCTAAAACGGCGCAAGCGTTTATCGACCATAGCGAGCACTTTGATTACCCGGTAGATGTGTTTTTACGCAACTCATGGATTCACAAAAAACCGATTTTCGGTGTTTGCCAAGCGGGGCTTTGGGGCGGAAACAAACCATCCATCATTGGTAATCGTAAGCGAAAAGGGAGGAAAAACTACTTTGTTGCCTTGATGAAGATTTTGCACAAGTTGATGAACATGACACTCAACCTCACCACCAACCTCTACCACCTCGGTAAACTGGGTTCGAACTACAAACCGCTGCGTTGGTGGTTCGGTTAAGCCAGTCGCTACACCTGACACCCACCACAATAAAACGTATTCCTCTGCCCAATTTTGAGCTCTTTAATCGGCTCGCCGCAGGTTGGGCAGGGCTTTTTGGCTTTGCCGTAGACTTGCAGCTCTTGGGCAAAGTAGCCGGGCTTGCCGTCGGCTTGGGCGAAATCTTTTAGCGTTGTGCCGCCTTGTTTGATGGCGGTCGCCAGTACGGCTTTGATGTCGCCAACCAGTTGCTGCCATTCTGGCAGAGATAAGCTGCCAGCCGTTCGGCTGGGGTGGATTTTAGCACTAAACAGCGACTCATTGGCGTAAATATTGCCCACCCCGACCACAACTTTGTTGTCCATAATAAACTGCTTTACCGCAACACGTTTGTTGGCGGCTTTTTCTAGAAGGTATTCGGCGTTAAATGCCTCGGTCAGCGGTTCTGGGCCACAGTTGGCGAGTACGGTATGCTGCCCGTCCTCACTCCATAGCCATGCCCCAAAGCGGCGCGGATCGTTGTAGCGCAGCACTTTGCCATTCGAGAGTCTGAGATCCACATGATCGTGTTTGCCTGCCGGGATCTCAGCATCCAACACTCGCAGCGAGCCAGACATCCCCAAATGTACAATCGCGCAGCCCACTTGAGTTTCAATCAGCAGATATTTGGCACGCCGCGTAATGGTTTGAATCACTTGCCCTTCGAGTTGAGCCAGCTCTGCGGGGATCGCCCAACGCAGTTTGGGCGTTCGAATGGTGATTTTGGCGACGGTTTGGCCGATAAGGTGGGGCGATATCCCCATCCGGCTCACTTCGACTTCGGGTAATTCTGGCATGGGTGTAAATTCCTAGTTTTGAGTGCCTAGTGCCTAGTGCCTAGTGCCTATGTAGTGGTCAACTAAATCCGGACACTTTGTTAGGCCGATTCTCGGCTTTAGCGGGCGGCAGCCCATCATTGTGCTGGTGCGGGCGCTGCCAGTTGTAGTAATCCATCAAAAACAGACCCACGTCTCGCCTCGCTTCACAAGCTGTCATGTAGCCTGTTGATGGGCTCCATTCTGTCTTTAAGCTACGGAACAAGCGCTCCATTGGCGCATTATCCCAACAGTTGCCACGGCGACTCATGCTCTGTGTTATCTGATAACGCCATAGCCGTTGTCTGAACTTCCGGCTCGCATATTGGCTGCCTTGGTCTGAGTGAAACATGACTCCACGAGGGCATCCTCGTTGCTGGTAAGCCATATCTAGGGCTTTCACAACCAAGTCTGCATCAGGCTTTTCTGACATCGCCCAACCTATGACTCGCCGGGTATGAAGGTCGATAACAGCAGCCAAGTAGTGCCAACGACTGCCAGCCCAGATATATGTGATATCCCCGCACCAGACTTTATTAGGTTTGACAACGTCGAACTCCCTTTCTAGTCGATTCGGGATATCCGGTCGTTCCATCTGCGCTGATTTATAAGAATGAGAGCCAGGTTGCTTAGACAACAACCCTGCCTCTTTCATCAGGCTACGCACTTTGAAACGACCAACCTGATATCCCAGCTCCTGCATCATTGACTTTAGCGAACGACTCCCTGCAGAACCACGACTCGCCTTGAATAGGCGACGAAGCTCACTTCGGAGTTTTAGTCGCTCAGGATCGACACTACGTTTTCGGGCCTTGTACTCATAGAAACAGGACGTGGAAATACCAAAAGCGGAGCAGACCAGTTCAGTGGACTCTTGCTCTCTTAACTGGTCTATCAGTGCGTACGTTCGAACTCGTCCGCCATCAAGAGAGCTGTTGCCTTTTTTAGAATCGCTTTTTCTCGTTCTAGCCGGTTGATGCGGGCCTCAAGCTCTTGAATCTTCTGCTGCTCAGGCGTCAAAGCCTTGCTGCTGGGAGTTTTACCATCACGCTCGGCCTGAAGTTGACTGACCCAGCGGCGGAGTACTGTCTCCCCAACATCCAAAGATCGACTGGCTTCAGCAACCGAATAGCCTTGATCCAGCACTAGGCACGCGGCCTCTAATTTAAACTCAGCAGTAAATGAGCGACGCTTTCTAGTCATTAAACACCTCTTGTTACGGTGGCAAGTTTACCACCTAAAGTGATGTCCGGGATCATTAGACCACTACAATAGTAAAAATAAACTATGGACGTAAATAAACCTAACAAACTGCTTAAGACGGACTATCAACGCTCGGCAATTTTGGTTTTAGTCAGGTATAGTGTTTACGGTGACTAGGTTAAGTGTCGTGGTATGCGTTGCTAGCCACTTAGCAGGGCGTTATATTCACAGGAGATTTCATTGAATAAAAGTAAAGTCATGCATCACTGGCGTTTTTTCCTTTCCTTGGAAAAGGACTTCATCAATCTTCAGAATTACATTGAAATTGATGAAAAAAACTTCAATACGTTTTCGCTAGAGTTGGCCAAACTTTTGCAAACTGCATGTGCGGAGATAGAGTCTGTATTGAGGTTGTTGTGCAGACAACTGGATGGCGAAAGCCCATTTGCTGATAGCGGTGACAAAAATGGTGAAATGAAAAAGTACAAGAAACTAATTAACCGTCATCTTAGTGGTTTCTTTGAAGCGGAAGTTTCTTTACCTCATTTAGAGCAATCTATTAAACCGTGGGAAAACTGGTCTAATACTACTCCTCCCGAATGGTGGAGTAGCTATAACTCAGTAAAGCACCATCGCCATTCGGAGTTTCATCAGGCTAATCTGGAGAATGTAATTTATGCGTTATCTGGCTTAATGTTATGCAACTTGTACTTGTATCGCAGAGTTGTAGATGAACCTTATGCTACTCCTAATAAAATCCCCGAGTATTTTGATTGTGAGTACACTGCTCGACGAATGGCTTGTAGAGCCGACTTTGAATTACCAGGGTTCGAGGTAAAGTGAATATAACAAATGCTTTAAGTGGGATTGCCAAACGCGTGGCGGTTTCAGTAGGCAGTGTGTTTACGGTGGTATGATTTGGCTTATGTGGGTAGAAGTTTGGCAACCCCTTAAGCAGGCGTTATGTGATTATCAATTTCGGAGACGGGTTTTGAAAGAAGTAGAAGTATTATATTCATTGTTGGCCAAAGAGGTTGTCAGTTTAAATAGCAAATTGAGCAAAACGCTAATTCTAAATCAGCAAGATAAAGTCAAGAAGCACATCAGTTTGAGTGGGGCAAATGGTAGGTTGTGGGTTTCGCCATCGACAGGTGGATACGATGTTTCAATCAGTGGTATTTCACTTGAGCGAACTCTTCTTCCTGTGCTGAAAGCACACTTTAATAGAGGTCCTGATGGCTATAAGCAGAAAAACTCAAATAAAGGCTTATTACGTCAACCTTACTGGCGAACGAATAACTTTAGCGATGTTCAGTATGCTTGCGAACTGTATGCAAATACTTCTGGTTAAACATCACATAACAAATTGCTTAAGCAGACAGCTAACGCTTGGCGATTTCAGCTTGGTTGAGCTCAGTGATTACGTGGCTTTGCTTAAGTGTTGTTTTCGTTAGCTGCAACTTAGCAAGGCGTTATGTTTTATCAACAGAATTGCATACTGCTTCTGAGTAGGTATAATCGATTTAGGTGTCTGAAGGCTAGGCTGTGACTGACACTAGGAGTGCACCGGTTTCTGGGATGGGCAGGGCCTAGTACCTTAAATTTAGGTGGTACGACACTCTGATGCTTTTACTCGTACTATAAGCAAAAATCGCATTGGAATGACCGCAAATCGTCTAATGTGCGTGGTGGCCAGCCACGTAAATCTCAGGATTTCATCTTGGGCCGGCCCGAGAACTATCAGGCGAAACTTATGTTTACTGTTAAGACTCGGAACTTTCAGGTTAGTGTGGATGTAGCGGCAATTATTAGAGCGTCAGCTTTGATTATTGTGCTGTTCATTTAACCTTTAGAGGGGAGGATTGCAATCCTCCTCTTTATAAATCTTCAAAACTGCCACTCCAAACATAACAAACGCTTTAAGACGGATTCGCAACGCTCGGCGGTTTTGGTTTGAGTTAGCTTTTGTGGTTACGGCGCAATAATTAAATGCCGTGTAAGCGTTGCTCACCACTTAAGCGGGCGTTAGTTTACCAGTGAAGATCATCACCCTAAATCCAATCCTAGGGTGAAATCTTAATTACAGGTGGTTCTGCGGAAGTTGTGATTGACCGAGTACAGCAACAACTAAAATGAAGCCATCTTCTTTTGTAAAGTAAGCGGTATGCTTGCCCACTGGGAAATAAAAACCACTTGGGTATATCTCATCGCAACTGCGACCAACAGCCGGGTTGTCAGCAAGCATTTGAAACCCTGTTAGTAAGGTATCTTTGTAGCTTCGCCATTGCATCTCAGAGAAATTGTTGACGGTATAGTTTTTGATTTTTTGTAAATGAGCCTGTGCTAATTTACTTAGCTTATATTTATTCTTTTGCATAATGGGTTATAAGGCGTTTAAAAAGTCTTCGCCATCAACCACATTGCCTTGCGCCAAGTCTTGCTTAGCTGACTCGAAACAATGTCTCAGGTAATCAGTTTTCATTGCCTCCAGCTCTTCATAGTCCTTAATCGACATAACAACTACGGCATCTTTGCTATTTTTGCTAATTTTCACTGGCTCACGTTGAGCGCTCAGAAGTAATTCACCAAAATTACGTTTGGCATCATTTGCTGTTAATGTGTGCATGGTTACTCTCCAAATCTGGAATCACAGTAAGATTATAGTTGTTCGCATGAAATGGTCAATATGATTAAATCGTGTGATTTGTGCGGAAGGTAAACTAACAAGCAATTTAAGAGGGATTCTCAACGCTTGGCACTTTTGCTTCTACTTCAAATTTAGTGTTTATGGCACAATTCGTTAGGTTTGGGTGTAGGCGTTGTTCACCCCTTAATTGGGCGTTATAAGCCCCACTAGTATATTGATCCATCAAAAGGTAGTTGAAATGGTTCTAGATATTCCATCTAAAGATGATTTTTTCAACATGGGTGATTCATTGTTGAATTCCTGACCTTTCCCCGAGATTAATACCACCGCCTCGATGAAGTTTCCCATGTTTACGCCACTTGATTGGCATAATCAATTGGCGACATATAATTTAGAGAGCTATGTGGTCGAATATGGTTATAGTGCTCTCTCCATAGATTTATTTCGTAACGTGCTTCATCCAGAGTGCGGAACCAGTGTTGATTGAGACACTCATTTCTGAACTTGCCATTTAGGCTCTCCACAAAGGCATTTTGAGTCGGTTTACCTGGTTGAATAAAGGCGAGTGTTACCGACGTTGTCTTTGACCAAAAGAACATGGCTTTGCTGGTAAATTCCGTCCCGTTGTCGCAAACAATGTTATCTGGCTTGCTGCGCACCTCGGTTAGTTGAGTTAAAAAACGGGCAACTTGTTGGCCACTGATTGATAGGGACACCAGCTGCCCAATGAGTTCTCGTGAAAAATCGTCAACGACATTGAGCACACGAAAACGTCTACCATTGATCAATTGGTCAGAGACAAAGTCCATCGACCAGCGTTGATTGGCTCTTGTGGGTGAATTCATAACTAGTCTCGGGCGCTGTAGCTTTTTGCGCTTCTTCGTTCTGACTTGCAGTCCTTCCTCAGTGTAAATACGATACGTGTGCTTCTTATTCACAACTAAGCCCTCTGCTTTTAGTAAACTGTGCAGCATCAGATAGCCATAACGGGAATATTGAACGGCTAACGCTTTTAAACGTTCTCGTAAGGCCCTATCTACAGGGTTTTTAGCTTTGTATCGAAACGCCGTTCGACTCAAACAGGCAAGCTTACAGGCCGCTCTTTCACTCAGTCGGTGAGTGTCAATAAGGTATCGGGCAATAAGCTTTCGAGAAGATGGCGTTACCACTTTTTTGACACAACATCCTTCATTGCTTCGACTTCAAGCAACTTCTCCGCGAGGAGCCGCTTAAGCTTATTGTTCTCAGATTCAAGCTCTCTCAGCCTTTTGGCTTCATTCACTTCTAGCCCTGCATACTTGCTGCGCCAGTTATAAAAAGTGCCCGATGATATCCCCATGTCGCGACAGATGTCGTCAACCTTAGCGCCCGCTTCATGCTGTTTAATCGCCTTGATGATTTGCTCTTCCGTGTATCGCTTTTTCATTTTGAGATCTCCATTAGTTCTAGTGTATTAGAAATCTCATCAAAGTCATGGTGTTAATTTAGGGGGAAAGGTCAGTACCGTAATGAATATCTCAGCGATGATGAGTTTAGGCTTTTTCAAGCTGAGTTAATGTCTAACCCTAAGTAGGGTGACGTGATTCAAGGTACAGGTGGTTTGCGAAAGATTCGAGTTGCAAGTAAAGGTAAGGGCAAGCGTGGTGGTTCTCGCGTTATCTATTACTTCCTCGATGAAAAACGTCGTTTCTACTTGCTGGCGATTTACGGCAAGAATGAAATGTCCGACTTAACCGCAGACCAAAAGAAACAACTAAAGGCTTTTGTGGAGGCATGGCGTAATGAGCAATCGTGATCTATTTGCGGAGTTAAGTTCAGCACTTGTTGAGGCTAAAGAACATTCAGAGGGCAAGCTTACCCTTAAAACTCATCAAGTTAACGACATCAGTGAGTTAAATATCTCACCTGATGAAATCGTGAGTATTCGAGAGCAGTTTAATATGTCTCGTGGTGTTTTTGCTCGTTTGTTGCACACATCATCCCGTACGTTAGAAAACTGGGAGCAAGGGCGTAGCGCACCAAATGGACAAGCTGTAACTCTTCTAAAGTTGGTTCAGCGTCACCCAGAAACCCTGTCGCACATCGCTGAGCTATAACAATTTAAGAGTGATTCGGCACGCGTGGCTAAAGGCTAGCGGTTAACTAGCCTAAGCTTGCTCTCACATCTGCAATGGTAATGAAGAGTTTGTTTTCAGCGTCTTGAAATGCTTGAAAACCATAGCGTTCATAGAAATGTTTTGCTCCGTCTTTGGCGTCAACGACAATAACTGGAAATGCAACGCTATCACTAGCGGCTAATAGCTTTCTGAGTGCGTCGATAAGCAGCCACTCACCAAAGCCCTTCCCTTTGTATCGGTCATCAACAGCAAGACGGGCAATCAGACCACCAGAAGTGGATGATTGGTGTTTTTTTTGTAACTTATTTGGCAATGCCTTTAAGTCAATTGGTGTCATTGTTAGCGTGTAAAAGCCGATGACATGTGAGTTGTCGCTGTCATCTTCCAAAACAAACGTTCTGGTGTTGTCCTTCTTTGCTTGCTGACTCGCCATTACTTTTAAGTAATTATTGAGAGCTTCGATGCCACAGTTGAATCGGTTTCTATCGTGTTTAGCTTTATCTAGAAGTACCGTATTCATCATTGAGTTTTGCTCTCGTATCGATCAGCAGCAGCTTTTAGTTTTGAGTTCTGTGTCGCAGGACGGTCTAAAGCTTCCATCAGCAGCATCGCATCAGCTTGGCTCAGTTTTAAAGCTTGTTCACGTTCGATGACTTGTTTGGCTTTTTCGATTGCAGCGCTTAGAACAAACGAGTTGATGCTAGACATACCGGCGATCGCGGCAGCCTTAGCAAGCAAGTCTTGTGTATCGACATCAACTCTAGCGGTGATGCGAGGCAAAGTAGTCGCCATAATGTTATCTCCTTGTGTGTCAAAATGTCACATGTGTATTATGGTCTTAAAGAGTGCAATAATCAATCCCCGTGTCACTTTGGCACGCAAACTAACCAGTTACTCAAGTGGACGCCAAACTCTCGGCGGTTTTGGTTTGGAGTTTAGTGGGTTTTGCGAGTTCATCGCAGGCGCCATTTAGCAAGGCGTTCTAGTGATAAATCGTATGGACGAAACATGAAATCGGAAAGAGAAAGTATAGAGATTTCAAGAATCATAGATTTTTGGATCGATAAATCCAATGTGTTTAAAGGCTTTATCGATCTGAATGAACCAACTTGCTGGGCTTGCGGTCAGGGGTGGGATGGGCGATACGATATTGTAGGTGGTGATTACCTCAAAGCGTGGGCAAAATGTCCATTGCAAATTTGTCATATAATCCCACATTCTTTGGGTGGTACAGAAGAGCCTTCAAATTTGGTTTTAATGTGCAAGGAATGCCATGATTTAGCTCCAAATACTGCGATTAAAGAGGTGATGTTCAAATGGATGGCAAGTCAAAGTTGGTTTTCTCGTTTCAATGCAAAATTGACACAGGCATTCAATGACTTTGATGCTCCAATTGAAGCTTATGAAAAGCTAATATGTTTATCTCAAAATCCAGATTTTAAACTGTGGGTAAAGGATAAGATTGGTATGCATTGGCCGCAATCTGGGTATAGTGGACTTGGGCATAAATTTACAGTCTCTACTTATGTTGGCCTTCTTAAATATTATTCAGAACATGTAGTTAAATCACTATAACAAACTACTCGAGAGTGATTAGCAACGCGTGGCATTTTTACTATGCGTTGAATTTAGTGATTAAGGTGGTATGCGGCGGCATCGGTATTCCGTTGCTCATTGTGGTTTTGTGCAGGCAGGTGGCGATAACCATAGGCGTTGTGCGCCTAATAGTGTTAACTACCTCGACCATCTACCTTCTTTCGCTCAATCACCAGAAAATATGGCTTACTCTTGGGTGGATATATTCGTAGTGTCTGTTTCTTTTTCTGATGCAGCGCTACGTATTCGTCGGAAAGATTGTCTGGAGGCGCTAATGAAAGACTCGGATGTCGAATTGTCCAAGTGGAATCCACCAAGAAAACATTGCTTTCGCTCGCAAGACGTTGAACACTATCCGTGTGTTTCCTCGCTAAAAGAATGATGAGTATGTCCTTACCTCCTTGCCCGAATTGTCAATCTGACTACGTTTATCAAGACCAATCCCATTTAGTGTGTCCGGAATGTGCTTATGAGTGGAATCCTGATGAGGTTCAGGGTGAGCCACAAGTCAAAGATGCGAACGGAACGCTGCTCAGTGAGGGCGATAAAGTGACGTTGGCAAAAGATCTTAAGGTGAAAGGCAGTTCGCTAGTATTGAAAATTGGCACTAAAGCGCTCATTCGTCGGATTACAGAAGGTAAAGATCACCAGTTGGACTGCAAAGTCGATGGGTCCGGTGACATGGTGATTACGGCGCAGTTTGTGAAAAAGGTCCAGTAGCACACCCTTTGGCATTGCCATTGAGTGTGCGTTTTACTCGCGTTTCTAATGTGTGTTGCCTAAGTCCACTACTGAGGCGAGTTGTCGAGGCTACTGGCGACATCATCCAGCATGATCTCGGTCGCATGAATGCCTCCATAGGCGAGATACCATGCAACAGGATCGACGTAGACAATGCGCTGCGCTTTGGCTGCGGGAGTGTGCGCGATAAGCGGATTGTCAAAGAGTTGCTGCGCGGCGCCGTGGGCTTTGCCAGTGGCTTGCTCTCGGTCGAGCACAAACAGTGTTGATGGTTTGGCATCGGCGATGTATTCAAACGAAATCAGTTTACCGTGCGGGCCTGTCTCGCTGGCCACTGTTTGGCTCGATGCGGGCAAAAATCCGAACTCTTCAAAGATGATGGAAAAGCGACTTTGTGGCTCGAAGGTCGAGATTTTTTTGCCACTGCTCATGACCATCATCGCGTCACGTTTCTCAGCGCGAACTTCAGACTGGATGGCGTTAATGCGCTGCTCGGTCTCTTCAATCTTCGACGCCATTTTATCTTCTTTGCCGACCAACGTCGCGATAGCACGCCAGTTCACTTGGGTATCGTGCCAATATTGTCCATTGGTCGTGGACAGCATGAGTGTGGGTGCGACCTCGTTGAGATCATCATAAATGCGCATCATGCGTTCATCGGCAATGATCAAGTCGGGTTTCAAGGTAAAGAGGGTTTCAAAATCGGGCTCAAACAGAGAGCCAACGTTGGTGACCGTCTCACCGTAGTGGGCCAAGTAGCTCGGCATCAGCATATGCACAGCGCCGACTGGCGTAACTTCGAGGAAGTCGAGCGTGTCGAGGGCGCTATGTGTCAACACGACAACCCGTTGTGCCGGCTTATCGAGTTCGATATGGCCTTTGATATGCGAGACATCGATTGATGCCGCATGTGCCTTGCAGGCCATCACGGCCAGCGTGAATTGAAATAATAGACGCGTAAACATGTGCATTACTCCGAAGCAGGTTGAGTCCATTGAATAGCAAACTGATCGCCGCGATAGGCAAACATCTCCAGGTGCGAGGTGAGCACTTGCTTGACGGCGCTGAGCGCCTCGGGGGTTTGTGCTGCGCAGTGAATATCTAAACTGTCGGATTCGCTGAGGGTGAGTGTACACACCCCATAGGGAAAATAAGCGACGCCTTGGCGCTCGTTATACTCAACCTCAATCTTTCGACTGAAATGTCGACATAAAGTGGTGAGGTAGCGCGCGCAGTGCTCAGAACGAATCTGAGTATGAACCTGGCAATGGTTAGGGGAGGGTTGGTTGGATTCCATAGCAATGTGCGCCTTAGGCTAAAGGCCCAAGGCGCGTCTCCTTATCATTAGAATTCGTAAGAGGCGGACAGTTTGTAGTTGCGCCCGGGTTCTAGATCATCCAAGGTAGCGCCACGTGCAGCACCAGAGCGTGAGGCGTGCGAGGTGTAGGCTTCATCGAAAATGTTGTCGATACCAAAGGTGACCTGCAAGCGATCCAGTTGGCTAGGGCGCCATTGAGCATAGAGATCGTGCGTGTTATACGCTTCTTTAACCGGCTGATCCTCTTGAACATTGTCTTCTTCCAGCACGATGATGGATGTCCAACCGACGGTGGTATCAATCGCTGCAAACTCATAGTCGATGCCGAGCGAAATTGAGTCACCGACGTCCATACTGCGTCCGTTCGCTGCAATCAGTGGGCCGCCTGTGGATTGGTTGGTGGTGTCACTGCGAGAGTAGGATGCTCGCGCACTCAGAGCCTGATAGCTGTAGGCTGCGCTGAACTCAAAGCCTTTGATCTCCGCATCAGCAATGTTCTCAATCAAGTAACTGCCATCATCTTGGTAGGATTCACCGATGTAGTCGTCAATCTCGTTTTGGAACAGCGTCAGGTTCGCACTGATGGCATGCTGGTCAAAGCGTTGGAAGTAGCGAGCGCCCACTTCGCTTGATAGGCCAGTTTCTGCCTTAATATCGTCAGCGAGATAGGCGACATCTTGATAGGCGATAAAGGTTTCAAGCAGCTCCGGGCCCTTAAATAGACTGCGAGTGCTGGCAAAGAGCGTCCATTGCTCGGTGATATCCCAATCGGCGCCAAGCGCCCAAGTCCACTCGTTAAATGTGTTCTTGCTGGTTTCGGCATCACGGATGTAGTGGTCATAACGCAGGCCCGCTGTCAGTGCGAAACTTGGCGAGAGCTGAATTCTGTCTTCGAGATAGCCAGCGCTGCTTTTCGCATGCTCTTGCATAAATGGCGTACCCCCATAGGCGCTTTCGCTGGTTTTATCCATGTATTCAAGCCCATAGGTGAAGCGATGCCCACGCTCAGCCAACATTAGATTAGACTGAAACTGAGCGTTGGCGCCCAAGTTTTGGTTTTTCGCGGTGTTCTGGCTGTGTCGGTTGGCTGGCCAGCGGCCAGTAATCGCTGACTCGTCACGATCGATTTGTGTGGTACTGGAATAGAGCGTGACTTTGCCTTGATGATTGTCACCCCGTAGTTCATAGGAGCCCGTAAAGGTGTCGCGGTCATACTGAGTCGGGATTAAGTCTTCACCAGAGAGCTCAGTGTTGGCACTGCCACCCATATCCGGTCTTGGGCTGTAGTCGCCCTCATCACGGTAGAGGTCATAGCTGAGCTGAAAACGATGCAGATAAGAAGGCTCATAACCCAGTTTGAACAGCATATTGCCGACATCGCCGGCTGCGCCATAGGTGGTGTCACCATTGCCGTCTTTAAAGTCATCACGTTCGACGTAGTTCGCGTACACCATCGCATCAACATTATCGTTCAAGAGACCATATGCGGTGACAGAGCCTTGACGACTGTCGTTGCTGGCGACACCACCATACACACGGACGCCAAAGCTTTCGTTGTAACGCAGCAGGTCTCGAGCGTCTTTCGTCTCAAAATAGACCGCACCACCAAGGCCTGATTGGGTGACGGAGTTGTTGCCCACTTGGATGTCGACCGCTTTAAGGATGTCTGGGTTGAGTGTGAGGTTGCCGATATGGTGGAACATATTGGCGTGCTGCGATGCGCCATCGAGGCGAATGTCTAAGTCCGTTTCCCCGAGGCTACGAATGGTAATGCGTTGGTTAACGGAATGAGTACCGCCGACATCGACGCCGGGTACACTGCGCAGTAGATCCGACATGTGATCCGCTTGCTTAATGGAGATGTCTTGATCGCCCAAGAACTCAGAGCTGCTCGAAACTTGAGTGCCCCAGACTGTGAGCGTTTCATCGTTCGTGTTGTCGCTTTGGGTCTCGGCATAGGCACCGCTGCTGAGTGTGACCGCAATGGCCAAGGCTAGAGTCGATACCGAAACGATCGGTTGGTGATGTGAGTTCATGAACTCCCTCTTATGCATTGTAAATGATAATTAATATCATTAATGTTATGCTACACCGCTAGTACATGAACAGCTTTTATGATTATGCAAAATCGCCAACTTGTTATGAGGAAAGTTATGCATTCAAAACAGATCACCCCGTCACTGTTTCGCATGGAAATGGCGGACGGGATTAACGTCTTTGGCGGCGGGCAGAGGAGTCAGCAAGAGAGCCTAGTGATCGCCCCTGCGACGCCATCGGTGATCTTTACCGTGCTGTTAGATGGAGATTTAGAGTTTGGTTATGACCAGCTTGAATGTACGCTTAGTGCGCAACCCCAGGCGCAAGTGATGGCCGTCAATCTCGTTCACCCTGCCAGTTTTTGGCGAAGTGTAGAGAAAGATCAGTGGGTCGAGAAAATTCACCTTGTGTTGCCGCGAACTTGGTTTGAAACAAAACCGCTTGAAGGCGGCGCTTTTCGTACTTTTTACTCCGCTCACCTCGCCAGTGCTTGTTTTGATTTGCCGAGTGAGGCCGCTAAAGAAATACAAAGACTGCTTCGCACCCCGCCCCCCGAGACAATTGCCAAACACATCGAACTGGAGAGCGACATCCATCAGCTGCTTCTCCAATTGATGAGCCAGCTGTGTGCGTGCGAGGTGACTCAGGCCCCTCATCATAGCGCGCGCCAAGACGTCGAGATGGCGGAGATTGTTGCCTTTATTGAAACCCATTTAACGCAGGCGCTGACTTTAGAGGCCATCGCTGAGTTTGCGCACATGAGCGTTTCGTCGCTGCAGCGGCTGTTCAAAGATCACATGAACATGACCGCTGCTCACTATGTACGGCGCAGAAAGCTGAATGATGCCAGAGTGAAACTGGCGACCGGTTGTATGACGGTCAGCGAAGCCGCTTACAGTTATGGTTATCGTCACCCCTCCAATTTCTCTCTCGCGTTCAAAAAGCAGTTTGGTTACTCGCCAAATCGGGTGGGTGAGAACGCAAACCTTGAGCACAAAGAGCTAAGGGCAAAGCGAGTATTCACTTCTGAATGCCCAACGTAGCCCATTGTTTGAACGGGCTACGTTGGATCAGTGTTAAAACCATAACCCAGTGGGCAGCCTGAGTAAAAGTACATCACGCATCAGCAGATAAAACATCACCACGATAACAAATGAAGCGGTGAGGTGTTTACTCATAGAGCAGGTTTCTATTTTATCGAAGTTTGCGATCAACATAATGGCAACAAAAGCGAGTAACGAGGATAACCCAAAACCAAGCGTGGTCATCAAGAGCGTCCAGAGGGCCATAATGGCAATCAGAGCGCTTTGTCGCATAGTTGGGCTTATCTTTAGCGAAGACCAATTGACCGTATCGCTAGCGCGCCATACTTTACCGATGAGTAATACTGCCAAGACCATCATGGCGACCACAATATAAGTGGGAAATACTGCGCCTAGTTTAGACATGCTCTGCGTTTGATTGAGCAGCAGGCCACCTATGACGATGAGCAGTGCACCGATCGCTATGGTCGAGCCTTTGTGATCTCTTGGCGTGTCAGAGGGAGCAAAGTTATGCTTTTTTGCTGCCCAGAGCGGGAACACAAGCGCAATGATTGCACATATAATGATGCCAATAGAGATGGGGCGAGCAAAAAACATCTCGAAGACTTTACCTTGCGCCGAGCCTATCAAATAGGCCTGAACAAACCCTTGTTCTGCGATCTTTCCTAGTACTAAGCCAAGTACAATTGGCGAAGCACTGAAGCCAAATTTACCTAAGAACCACGCAAACACACCCAGTATGAACATCATAAAGGTGTCATGAGGGTTGCTGTGAATCGCATAACTCCCAATAACGGTTAAGAACGCGACGGTGGGGACCAACAACTGTTTTGGCGTTTTGGCAATCGAACGATAGGCATATTTTCCAAGAATTAAACCGACGGGCAGCATCAATAGCGTTGCGATGATCAAACCGTAGATAAAGGTGTAGACAATGCTGCCTTGTTCAGTGAACAGTGATGGACCGGTCTTAATGCCTTGGACTAGCAAAGCCCCAAGTATGATCGCATCAGGTGGCGTACCAGGAATGCCAAGCACCAATGTTGGGATAAAACCACCGCCAACGGTCGCGTTATTGGCAGATTCGGTCGCGACGATACCATCTGATGCGCCTTCGCCAAATTTTTGATCTTTCTTCGCATTGCGGCGAGCTTCTGTATACGCCACTAATCCCGCAATAGAACCACCTGCACCGGGTAGGATTCCGACGACGGTGCCGATAATGGAGCTTCGCATCAGATTGAACTTACTATTTTTGATGAGAGAAAAGGCGCGTGACAGCGACGATTTTCCTGATACCTCAGCAAAATCTAGATGAGGGGTTTTGTTCGCGACTAGGTCGATGATCACTGGAACACAATACAATCCAATGATTGCAGAGGTAATATCAATTCCGCCGAGCAGTGAGACCTGATCAAAGGTATAGCGGACGTCACCACCGACTACCGCCACGCCAACCGTAGAAAGCAATAAGCCGATGCAAGCGCCGATCAAGCCTTTGAGAGTGTTGCCCACCGAAAGAGACGATATGAGTGTCAGACCAAAAACCGCCATCCAGAAATATTCTGATGGACCAAAGGCCAAGGCGACTTGAGCGAGTGGTGGTGCCAGCATCAATAAGGCAAGGCCACCCACGATACCACCTCCTACTGAAGCGAACGTTGCCAGAGAAATGGCAAGGGCCCCTTCTCCTTTCTTAGCCATTGGATAGCCATCGAACGTCGTCGCGATGGCAGAAGGGGTGCCCGGAGTATTAACCAAAATTGCTGCAAACGCCCCACCATAGATAGCTCCGGTGTAAATTGCACCGAGGACAATCAAGCCCGAAGCGGGGCCCATCACATAGGTAAAAGGGACGAGAACTGCCACCGCCATGGTGGCAGACAATCCTGGCATTGCTCCGATTACTGTGCCGGCTACGACACCAACCAGTGCGAGTAACAGGTTGATCGGTGTGAGTGCATCAAGTAAATAACTAAGCAATTCCATCGTGAACCCCTATTTCACTAGCCCAAGCAGTTTTGCTACTTCTTGGTTTTCAGCTTTGTTTTTTTCAATAAATGCCTCCATCTCTTGATAAGGGATGTCGGTAAGCACAAATCCGTTGCTCTCCATTTTTTCCACAAAATCAGGATCTTTATTGATATCGCCGATAATTCGAGAGAGCTCCACACGAATGGCCTCTGGGGTCGATTTCGGAACAGCGACGCCGCGGTATGCCCCTCCCACTAGATCGATGCCTAGCTCCTTGAACGTTGGGACATCTGGAAACGCCGCGAGACGCTCTTCTGCCGAGACTGCGAGCATACGCAGTTTGTCACCAGCATTCGCCCCAGATGTGGCGTAGTTGAAACCAGCGGTCACCTGGCTACCCATTAACGCCGTCATGGCAGGACCAATACCGCTAAATGGGACGTAGGTTGTTTTCACACCCACCTGCTTATCAAACGATACCTGACCAATATGATTGGCTGAGTTGGATCCTGAGCCTGCAAACGTGACCAGTCCTGGATTGGCTTTTGCGTAATCGATCAGTTCAGGTAGGCTCTTGAATTGACTGTTTGCCGGGACGAAAATCGCGTTCGGAGTGTAATGAAAATAATAAATGGGCGTGAGGTCATCGGTCGTGTAGCCAGACTCCTTAACAATCGGCTGCATGATGGTGTGTGGGATGTTTATCCCCATCACGGTATAGCCATCACCTTCCATACTGTTGAGCTGTGACCAAGCTACTGCGCCACCCGCACCGGGTTGATATTGAATGACGGTTTTCACACCTGCGTGTTTTTCAAACACGGTCTGTTGAAAGCGTGCAGAGAGATCAGACTCGCCACCGGCGTTAAAGGGCAGAATATAATTAATGGGTTTGCTGGGGTAGTCATCGGCTGCAAACAAAGTGCCAGACAGCGATAGAGCACCGGCAGCTAGTGTTGTGAGCAATGGTTTAGTGATATAGCTTAACTTACTTGTTTTCATTGTTTCGTCCTCGTTATTGGTTCACTTAAGCGCGAAGTGGGTGACGATTTTTTATCGTTCTTATTTCGCGCCTTGATATTCTTTGTTCGATGAGCTCCTCTAAATGTGTGACGAGTTTTTAATGGTTTTGGATGTAGTCAATGACCGCATCGGTCACTTGCTTAGTGGTTGCTTTCCCACCAATGTCGGGTGTGCAAATCCCTTCGGAAGACACCGACTCTATGGCACTCATCACCAGGCGAGCGGCTTGATGTTCGCCTAAATGCTCGAGCATTTGGACTGCAGTCCAAAAGGTCGCGATAGGATTGGCAATTCCTTGTCCAGTGATGTCGAACGCAGAGCCATGGATCGGCTCAAACATTGAGGGATAAGGGCTATTTGGTGCGATGTTTGCTGTCGGAGCCACTCCTAAACTGCCTGCTAAGGCACCGGCAAGATCGGAAAGGATATCGGCGTGAAGGTTGGTGGCGACGATAGTATCGAGTGATTCAGGGTTAAGCGTCATTCTTACCGTCATTGCGTCCACTAGCATCTTGTCCCACGTGACATCAGGGAACTCTTTCGCCACTTCTTCTGCAATTTCGTCCCACATCACCATCCCGTGGCGTTGAGCATTAGACTTGGTGACCACGGTCAGGAGCTTACGTGGACGCTGCTGCGCAATCTCAAATGCATATCGCATGATTCTGGTTACGCCTGCACGGGTAAAGATCGACACTTCCGTTCCTACTTCTTCTGGAAAACCTTTGTGCGCGCGTCCGCCGTGACCTGAGTATTCGCCTTCCGAGTTCTCTCGGACGATGACCCAATCTAGGTCGCCTTTGGTTCTTCCCTTGAGGGGGGATGGGATTCCTGGGATGATTTTGGTTGGACGAACATTGGCGTATTGGTCAAAACCTTGGCAAATCTGCAGTCTTAAGCCCCACAAGGTAATGTGATCGGGGATGTCAGGATCGCCCACCGCACCAAAGTAAATCGCATCGAACCCTTTTAGTGTGTCTAGGCCATCATTGGGCATCATTTCACCGTGTTGGCGGTAGTAGTCCGAGCCCCAGTCAAAGTGTTTGAACTCAAATCTGAGCTCCGGGAATCTGCTCGTTAGTGACTTAAGTACTTGAACCCCTGCTGAAATGACCTCCATCCCAATGCCATCAGCCGGAATGGTCGCGATTTTGTATGTTGACATAATGGTTACCTTCTTACTTGTTAGATTTTGATTATGAGATGTAAATAAATTGTTATCACTGGCGTTCTATTATATAAATTAACGATATAATCAGGAGGTAAGATGAAGACGGAACAGCTTAGGTGTTTTATCGCCGCCGCCGACACTCTACATTTTGGGCGCGCTGCACAAAGTTTGAACATGCTACCCGCCGCGTTTGGGCGACAGATTAAGTTGCTCGAACAATCTCTGGGGCTCGTACTGTTTAATCGTTCGACGAGAAGCGTGGAGCTGACGTTGATTGGTCAGCAGTTCTATTTTGATGCGTGTCATCTCATTGATCAGATAGATGCGGTAGAAAATCGGTACAAAAACTTGCGTATTGGTTCGCCTCACACATTGCGCGTCGGGGCAATTGACAGCGCCGCGATTGGGTTGCTGCCGAAATTGATTCTTAAATACAAGCGCTCTCATACGAACGCATCGATTCGTATCATCGAGGATAAAACTAAGCGCCTGATTCCAAAACTACTCTCAGGCGCGATTGATTTGGCGCTCATCCGACCGCCGGACAGTCTGAGTGAACGCATTGAAATCGAGCCTATTTGCCATGAATCACTGCGCTTGGCACTGCCAGACTCTCATCCATTAGCGACGCTCGAGCGTGTCACCATCGACTTGATTGCGGATTTTCCGATGATCGTACCGAACCGCAAAGACAGACCTCATAGTTACGACCTGACTTTTAAGTTGTTTCAGGCTGCAGGCTTTCAGCCCACGATTTCACAAGTGGCTAATGAAAAGCAGACGATTTTGAATTTGGTTGCTCAGGAAATGGGGTTAGCCATTGTGCCTTCTTGGTCAACCGGTGTCGCCCCATCGAATGTGTGTTTTAGGGAGATAGAGGGACACAGCCATATCGGTTTACCTTTGGCCGCAGCTTGGCTTAAAGGGTGCTCCGATTCTGTTAGGCAGGGGTTGGTGGAAATGTTGAAACACTCACCAGAGCTGATCGACCAGTAGCGTGTTTCTCTCGCGAGAAGAGCTCTTGATGGCTTATCGCAGTATATTGAACTGTAACTATTGTCGTTTTTAATATTATTGAGACAAATTAGAGCGGGAGCTCACAAATTGACCAGTTAGTGCTTTTGACTGAGTTAGGGTGGAAAGAAATAGACTAGAGTGATTACTAAATACCTCACAAAAACAGGCTAGGTTGAATGCTGAAAAGCTCGTTGTTCCGTTCTGCTGTCCGGGCGCCTCGCGTCCTGCATTGGTATCACTGGGTCGTGATTGTGTTTTCGCTTGCGTTAACGCTGACCGCTTGGCAAGTGACGCTCAAACAGAGTCATCAGAAATCAAAGGTTCAATTTCAACATCAAGCCAAACAATTGGTCGCCTTGGTTCATGAGCGGATGGAGAAGTATGAGGAAGCGCTATGGGCCGGCGTCTCTGCGCTACACATGCTTGATAGAGCGGCGAGCCGCGCGGATTGGAAAGTGTTTGCCGATGAGCTGCGCATCGAATCTCGGTTCCCGGGCATCAACGGGATTGGTGTGATTCATTACGTGCCAGAAGAGAAAGTACCGACGTATTTGTCTTGGCAGCGTGAGACGATGGCGACTTATGCCATGCATCCCACGCGCTCTGGCAAGGAGTATTGGCCTATCACTTACATCGAGCCTCAGCAAGACAATCTCAAAGCGGTGGGTCTAGACATGGCGCATGAAACCAATCGTTACAGTGCGGCGCAGCGGGCAAAATCGAGCGGTCAGGCCAGCATCACCGGGCCGATCGTCTTGGTACAAGATTCTCAGCGCACGCCGGGCTTTCTTTTTTATGCCCCGTGGTATCGCCAAGGTATGGAAAACAATCAATATGGTGAAAGTGGCGGCGATTTTCAGGGTTTAGTCTACGCGCCTTTTGTGGTCTACAAATTGATGGATGGTACGCTCGACAGAAGTACACGTTTAGTGAATTTCAGCATCTATGATGGCGACACGGAGCTCTACAGTGAACTCAATGATAGCAACCGTCATTACGATGCTGATCCGACGTTTTCTGAGCAAATCAGTTTGGATTTGTATGGTCGTACTTGGGTGTTTCATGTTCAGTCCTCGCTGCTATTTAAAGAGCAGCAAAGCCTGAGTCAACCTGCGCTGATCTTAGTGTTTGGTCTATTGGTTGATGTTCTGCTACTGGTCATTTTCTTGATGCTCAGTCGTGAGAAAGAGCGTGCTCAGCAGTACGCCGATCAAGCCACCCAAGATTTGCAGTTGCGCACTCAAACCTTAGAACAAGTGACGGCCGATTTAGAGAAGCGCAACCACGCGCTCGAAGAGGCCAACCACGAACTGGATCAGTTCGCTTACGTCGCTTCCCATGATTTAAAAGCGCCTTTGCGTGGCATATCCCAGTTGGTTACGTGGACCATCGATGACTTAAAACCCCATCTCACTGAGCAAACAGAGCAGTACGCCGCCTTATTGCAAAATCGAGTCAGTCGTTTGGAGCGCTTGCTGGATGATCTGCTGCTTTATTCGCGTGTAGGCAGGAAACAGTGGAGCTTAGATCTGTTTCATGTTGGGAATAAGATTGAAGAGATTTTTGAGCTGCTTAGCCCACCGCCAGGGATCACCTTAGAGTATGACGATCAGTTGGGTGAGATCTCCACCTTAGTCACGCCGCTTGAAATGGTACTGAGAAACCTGATTGGTAATGCGATTAAGCATCATGACAAGGAGAATGGTTTGATTCGCGTGACCGCTACGGAAATCGATGACCGTTATGTGTTTACCGTGCAAGACGACGGGCCAGGCATCCCTGAGGCCTATCAAGAGAAAGTGTTTGAACTTTTCCACACTCTGCAACCAAGAGACAAAGTAGAAGGCAGTGGCCTTGGCCTGTCGATTATTAAGAAAACGCTGGATCTTTATGGTTGCGACTATCGATTAGAAAACAACCTTGAACAGGGCTGCACGTTCCGTTTTAGTTGGCCCAAACAGCCGTACTTTGCCGCGCTAACCATCGAGCGCGCCAATCCAACCGTTACTCCATAAGGATGGGATTTAACTGATGAAAATCTTGATTATTGACGACGATACCATCGATAGAATTGCCGCGATTCGGACTTTGCGCGATACCGATTTACTTATCCAGGTGATCGACGAAGCAACGACGGCCCATGAAGGGCTCAAGATGGCGCTCGCCAATAAATATGATGTGATTTTGCTCGACTATCAGCTTCCACCTTCAAATGGCATTGAAGTGCTGATGCAATTGAGGAGCGTGAGCGATTTTTCTACCTCGATTGTGATGCTCAGCCACAGCAATGATGAGGAGTTGGCGCTGTCGTGCATTGAAGTGGGTGCGCAAGACTTCATCATGAAAAAAGAGATCACCGCGTCGCGATTACGTCGCGCTATCGTGATTGCCACCGAACGCTACTACCTCGAGCAGCAGATTCAAGCCAAACACACCGAGCTCAAACGTATGGCAGAAGAGGACTGTTTGACTGGGCTGAGTAATCGTTACTTTTTTGATGAAACCTTAAAAAAAGCACTATTGATTGCTTCTCGCTCGAAAAAGCCATTAATGCTCCTGTTGATTGATCTCGATAAGTTCAAAGACATCAATGATAGCCTTGGCCACGTTGTCGGTGATGCGGTCCTTAGGCATGTGGCGCAGCGTCTCTCCCATTGCTCACGAAAAAGTGATTACTTGTGCCGCATCGGTGGCGACGAGTTTGCCATTATTATCCAAAACCTTGAGATGAAAAATCACGTCCACCTATTGGTCCAGCGCCTGCTTAAAGCGTTTGAAGAGCCGATCATAGTGGAGAGCCATAGCATTGATATGACCATCAGTATTGGCATCGCTTCCGCGCCAGAGTGTGCCACTAACTCCGTAGAATTAACCAAGTGTGCCGACATCGCCTTGTACCGAGCCAAAGATCAAGGTCGAAATCAAGCGCAGTATTACTCGAAAGAGTTTCATAACTTGATTGAAAAGCGCATACGCATTGAAAACGATCTTAAACGCGCGATTCAAAATGATGAGTTTGAACTCTACTTTCAGCCTCAGTTTGACCGCAACGCCAACTTAGTGGGGGCAGAGGCACTGCTGCGCTGGAATCACAAAAAGCTGGGTATTGTGTCACCTACCGACTTCATTCCGATCGCGGAGGAGTCTCATTTGATGATCGAAATTGGTCATTGGGTATTTCGCGCGGCGTTTGATCAACTCAAAATTTGGAAAGAGCAATTTGCACGCTTTAGCGCCTCGTTTGTGGTCGCGATTAATGTCTCACCCAAGCAGTTGACAGAGCTGAGTTTAAAAACACAGCTTGAAGAGTATCTTTCATTTTATGAAGTCTCTCCGAGTCAGGTGGAGTTGGAGATCACGGAAAACTGTTTGGTCGCAGAAGGCGCTTCAACTGAGATGCTGCAACAGCTCAGTGGGCTGGGGTTCAAAATTGCGGTGGACGATTTTGGTACTGGCTACTCGTCGCTCTCGCATCTCAAAGATTACCCGATTGATATCATTAAGATCGACAAATCGTTCATGGCGAACGTTGAAGAGAAAAGCGCTCAGCAACTCTTTACGGCCATCTGTCTGTTTGCGACCAGTCTAGAGTACGATACCGTGGCTGAAGGTATAGAAACCGAGTACCAAAGCAGCCTTTGTCAGGGAGTCGGGGTGGCGCGTCATCAGGGCTATTTTTACTCGCAGCCATTGCCTGTTGAGGCGTTTGAGAAGAAATATTTTGGCTAGAGCGCAGCGCTGATTAGTTCACCACGCTCTAGTTGAATCATCGCTTAATCGCGGTCAACCGCAAAAGGAGACCATGCTTGACGTGTCGGCATCACTTCAAGGCGGTTAATGTTGATGTGATCGGGTAGCGTCGCCACGTAGAACATCTGTTCGGCAATGTCTTGCGCGGTGAGTGGGGTAGTGCTGTTGTAGAGCTTATCGGACGCCGCTTGATCGCCTTTGGTGCGTACCAAAGTGAACTCGGTTTCTGCCATGCCTGGCGCAATGTCAGTCACACGTACACCGGTGCCGAGCAAATCACAGCGCAAGTTGTAGCTAAATTGTTGAACAAACGCCTTGGTTGCCCCATAGACGTGGCTACCTGGGTAGGGCCATTGTCCGGCAATAGATCCCACATTAATGATGGTGCTGCCGGCGCCAGATTGGATCAAGGTCGGCAGTAGCGCGTGCGTGACATTCACCAATCCTGTGACGTTGGTGTCAATCATGGTTTTCCAGTCATCAAGCTCGACGTCTTGCGCCGCTTGCGGAGCCAATGCCAGACCGGCATTGTTGATGAGCAGTCGCACGGCGGCAAATTCGCTTGGCAGTTCTGCCACGGCTTGTTTCACCGCGTCTGAATCACGAACGTCAAGTTGAATGATGTGCACAGGCACATTGAGTTCGGCTTTCAGTGCCTCTAAACGCTCGAGGCGGCGACCAGAGAGCACCAATGACCAACCCGCTTGTGCAAAACGCTCTGCCGCGGCTCGGCCAAATCCAGATGTCGCACCAGTGATAAACGCCACTTTTTTCATTCTTTATTCCTTTTGATTGCCAGACTGAACTCGGAGCATAGCATGTTTTCGTTACTGGGGATGAATGCACAATCTCATCCTGCTTGCCGTTATGGTTTTGGTCTGGATGGGTGCGTTCGGCTGAACTACCTGACTGATATGCATCAAGTTTTCTTTTTTGGGGTTAAGGTCAGACCAAAATGGTGAGAGGAGAGAATCGATTGCACTAATATACAGCGCAAAAAATAACCGTCCTTGCACAATTAAGATGCGGATTAGAATAAAATCACGATAATTCAATGAGTTAAAATTAAATTGTTGAACGAGTTTTATTGGCACCCTTTTTGGATTGGTTGGATATAGATACCGACAGGTTGAATAACCATTCATCTATAAGGAGATAGCCACTATGAACATGACGTTCAAACTGAAACTGGCCGCTTTGGGCACCACACTCGCACTGAGCTCCTCTTTGGCATACGCAGAAGAGACGATCAAAGTCGGTGTGCTCCACTCGTTGTCCGGGACGATGGCGATCAGTGAAACCACACTGAAAGACACCGTGCTGATGTTGGTTGATGAGCAGAACAAAAAAGGCGGTTTGCTAGGTAAAAAACTCGAAGCCGTGGTGGTGGACCCTGCGTCCAACTGGCCACTGTTTGCAGAGAAAGCGCGTGAATTGATCGAGAAAGAAAAAGTCGACGTGGTGTTTGGTGGTTGGACGTCGGTATCACGCAAATCCATGTTGCCTGTGTTTGAAGAGCTCAACAGCATCTTGTTCTACCCGGTTCAATATGAAGGGGAAGAGTCATCGAAAAACGTCTTCTACACTGGCGCCGCGCCAAATCAGCAGGCGATCCCTGCGGTTGATTACCTCATGAATGAACTCGGCGTTGAGCGCTGGGTATTGGCGGGCACTGATTACGTCTATCCGCGCACCACCAATAAGATCTTGGAAGCGTACCTCAAAGCCAAAGGGGTGGGGGAGTCTGACATCATGATCAACTACACGCCGTTTGGTCACTCTGACTGGCAGTCAATTGTCTCTGACATCAAGAAATTTGGTGCAGAAGGGAAGAAAACCGCGGTGGTCTCGACCATCAATGGCGATGCGAACGTGCCTTTCTACAAAGAGCTTGGGGCGCAAGGCGTCTCATCGGAAGACATCCCCGTGGTGGCGTTCTCTGTGGGTGAAGAAGAGCTTTCGGGTATGGATACCTCACCACTGGTGGGCCACCTTGCCGCTTGGAACTACTTTATGAGTGTCGATACAGACAGCAACGCAGAGTTTGTCGAAACATGGCAAGCGTTCATCGGCAGTGAAGAGCGTGTCACGAATGACCCAATGGAAGCGCACTACATCGGCTTTAACATGTGGGCGCAAGCGGTGACGAACGCAGGTACGACCGACGCACAAGCCGTTCAAGATGCATTGATTGGTGTCTCTGTCCCCAACCTCTCAGGGGGTTACTCGACCATGATGCCTAACCACCACATCACCAAACCGGTTTTAATTGGTGAAATCCAAGATGACGGTCAGTTCGATGTGGTGTGGGAAACAACAGGTTTAGTCGCTGGTGATGCTTGGTCTGATTACCTTCCTGAGTCGGCGAAACTGTTCTCAAGCTGGTCGAAACCTTTCTCTTGCGGCGCGTTTAACGTCGAAACCAAGCAGTGTTCAGGTTCTAATTAATCTCCACGATTGGCGCCCGGCTTTTACGTGGAAGCTGGGCGTCTTTTTTCCGTTGAGACCCTTTCCTTTTCACCCACGCAAGGACAGACATCATGAGGCCAAGGAGTGTGCCGATTATCAAGTTTATGTGGATCAGTCTATTGAGCCTGATCGGGTTGAATCTCGCCAATGCGCAAAGTCAGGAAGACTTTGCCAGCATACTCAATGGCAAGAACAATCAAGCGAAAGAGCAAGCCATGACTTGGCTGGTGGAGTCGCAACCAGCCGAGGTAGCGAAGCCTATTTTGACCGCATGGCTAGAAGGCGATCTCTACAGCTTTAAAGCCAACGAGCAAGACCTTTACATCGCGCCAGAGCTCAAAGCGCAACAAACCGCCACTCAGGTTTGGACGGGTGAGACACTCGTTATTGAAAGTAAACGCCAGTTTAGCAAAGTGCGGGTGAATAATGCGTTGCGCGGTCTGATTCGCGCTGAAATCGCCTCACTGGGCTTAAGCAGTGCCGATGAAGCGGTGCGACTTGCGGCGGTGACGGCGCTGGTGGGCAATACAGAGCCCAGTGTGGTGGCTAAGTTTAAAAAGCGTCTGGTGAGCGAAACCTCGCCCGCGGTGATTGAGCAATTACATCTGGCGTTGGCGGTGGACAGTGCCCTCAATGCGAGTGATCCGGGCCAAACGGCCGCGATTGCGCTGTTGTCGGATTACAAACAGCCAGTGGTGGTGCAAACCCTCAATGCAGTGTTAAGCCGTGAGCAAGATGAGGAAGTGATTGAGGCGGCGCAAAAGGCCCTCGACCGCTACCAACAAAGCCAGCGTTTGTATTCGGGGGTGGAGACCCTTTTCTTTGGTCTTAGTTTAGGCTCGGTATTGGTGTTGGCCGGTATTGGCTTGGCGATCACCTTTGGTGTGATGGGCGTGATCAACATGGCGCACGGTGAGCTTATCATGCTTGGCGCTTACACCACTTACGTTGTGCAGCAATTGATGCCCAATCACATTGGGTTGGCGTTGATACTTTCTATCCCGGCGGCGTTTGTCGTCTCTGGGTTGGTGGGTGTTGCGATTGAACGCAGCGTGATTCGCCATTTGTACGGACGACCGCTGGAAACCTTGCTGGCGACGTTTGGTCTCAGCCTGATTCTGCAACAAGCGGTGCGCTCGGTATTTTCGCCGCTCAACCGCTCGGTCAGCACGCCGGATTGGATGTCCGGTGCACTCAGCCTCAACCCCATGCTCTCTCTCACCTACAACCGCTTGTACATCATCCTATTTTGCGCGTGTGTGTTCATTGGCTTGGTGATGGTCTTGAAAAAAACACCTTTGGGTCTGCAAGTGCGCGCGGTGTCGCAAAATCGAGCGATGGCTCGTGCGATGGGGATCCGCTCAGAGCGTGTCGATGCCATGACGTTCGGCTTAGGTTCCGGGGTGGCCGGTATTGCAGGTGTTGCGCTGTCTCAACTCACCAACGTGGGGCCCAATATGGGCCAAGCCTACATCATCGATTCCTTCATGGTGGTGGTGTTTGGCGGCGTTGGCAATCTGTGGGGCACCTTAGTGGCGGGGCTCGGCCTTGGGCTGTTTAACAAAATATTGGAGCCTTGGGCTGGCGCGGTATTGGCGAAGATTTTGGTGCTGGTGTTTATCATCCTATTTATTCAAAAACGTCCTCGTGGGCTCTTCCCACAACGTGGCCGAGCGGCAGAAGGTTAAGGAGTTCACATGAGTCAATCTATTCAGTCACGCTCGGTAGTGCTGTCGGCGATGCGAGGCGACAAAGGTGGCCAAGTGACCGTGGCGCTCATTCTGTTGGCGGTGGTGTTAGTGCCCTTGGCCAATACCTTGCTGCCCGTCGGTCATCCCTTTCACGTTGAGACATTCACGCTCTCTCTGATGGGCAAGTATCTCAGCTATGCCATGCTCGCCTTAGCGGTGGATCTGGTGTGGGGCTACCTCGGCATTTTGAGTTTGGGCCACGGCGCCTTTTTTGCCCTTGGCGGCTATGCGATGGGCATGTATTTGATGCGTCAAATTGGCGATCGTGGTGTGTACGGGAATCCGATTCTGCCGGATTTTATGGTGTTTCTAAATTGGCAAGAGCTGCCGTGGTTCTGGCTTGGTTTTGATCAGTTTTGGTTCGCGTGTGTGATGGTGGTGTTAGTGCCGGGTGCGCTGGCTTACTTGTTTGGTTATTTGGCGTTTCGCTCTCGCGTGTCAGGGGTCTATTTGTCGATCATCACCCAAGCGCTGACCTATGCCCTGATGTTGGCGTTTTTTCGTAACGAAATGGGCTTTGGCGGCAACAACGGCCTCACGGATTTTAAAGACATACTTGGCTACAGCTTGCAGCAAGACAGCACGCGCATCGTGCTGTTTATGGCCACCGGTCTGATGCTGGCCCTGAGCTACTGGGTGTGCCGTACTGTGGTGGCCAGCCGTCTTGGCCGCGTGGCGTTGGCGATTCGCGACACCGAATCTCGCACTCGATTTATGGGCTATGACGTCGACGGCATCAAACTGTGGGTGTTTGTCCTTTCTGCGGTGATCGCGGGCATTGCGGGGGCGCTTTATGTCCCGCAAGTGGGCATCATCAATCCCGGGGAATTTGCGCCGCTCAACTCGATTGAAGTGGTGGTCTGGGTCGCGTTAGGCGGCCGCGCTACCTTGTTCGGCGCGATTGTTGGCGCTTTGGTGATCAACTACGCCAAAAGCTGGTTCACCGTTGAGTTCCCAGAGGTGTGGCTTTTTGCCCTCGGGGGCATGTTCGTGCTCTCGACTATGTACTTCCCGAAAGGGTTGATGGGGTTTGTCAGCGATAAGCTCGCGAGGGGCGACACGCCCAAGCGTCGCAGTGAAAGCGATGAAGAAAGAGATAAGAGCAAAGAGGTGACGGCATGAACATGACCCACACAACATTGACTGATTCGGTCAAGCAACTGACCCGTCGTGATGAAGTCTTTTCGTTTCTCAAGCCCGAGACCCACCCGTTGATTGATACGCGGCACAACATTTTGCTCTATGTCGAAGGCGTCAACAAAAGCTTTGACGGCTTTAAAGCCATCAACGACTTGAACTTGTACATCAAAGAGGGCGAGCTGCGCTGCATCATTGGCCCGAATGGTGCAGGAAAAACCACCATGATGGACATCATCACGGGCAAAACCAAACCCGACAGTGGGTCGGTGTGGCTTGGCTCCAACATCAACCTCCTGAAGATGAATGAGGCGCAAATTGCCAATGCCGGCATCGGACGTAAGTTCCAAAAGCCGACGGTGATTGAATGCTTAAGCGTGTGGGAGAACCTTGAGCTGGCGATGGCGGGCGTACGCTCTGTGTGGGGTACGTACATCGCGCAGCTATCAGGCGAGCAGAAAGACAAATTGGAGTCAGTGCTCACGCTGATTGATTTGCAAGACAGTGCAAGGCGACTCGCCGGTAACCTGTCGCATGGTCAAAAGCAGTGGCTTGAGATCGGTATGCTCTTGATGCAAAACCCGAAGCTGTTGCTCATCGATGAGCCGGTCGCGGGGATGACGCACCAAGAGATGGATCGCACCTCTGAGCTGCTTAACTCGCTCGCCGGGAAACACTCGGTCGTGGTCGTTGAGCACGATATGGATTTCGTCCGTTCAATTGCCAGCCATGTCACTGTGCTCCACCAGGGGCATGTGCTGGCAGAAGGGACGATGGACCACGTCCAGGCCCATCCGCAAGTCAAACAGGTCTATCTGGGAGAGTAGTATGTTGACCATCAATGGATTGAACCAATTCTATGGCGAAAGCCACACCCTGTGGGACTTGAATATGACGATCCCCAAAGGCAAATGTACCGTACTCATGGGTCGCAATGGGGTGGGGAAAACCACCTTATTGCAGTGCATTATGGGACTGGTGAAGGTACAAAGTGGCGACATCAAACTGGGGGAGCAGTCATTAATTAAACGTGACGCCGAAGACCGCCCGCGACTCGGCATTGGTTATGTGCCGCAAGGACGGCAAATCTTTCCGATGCTCACCGTGCAAGAAAACCTTGAAGTGGGATTGCCGATTCGCGCCAAAGGCGATCGCCAGATCCCAGAATTCATTTTCGAGCTGTTTCCGGTGCTTAAAGAGATGCTTCATCGCCGCGGTGGCGATCTGTCGGGAGGGCAGCAGCAGCAACTGGCGATTGGCCGTGCTCTGGTGGTCAACCCGAGTCTACTGATTTTGGATGAGCCCACGGAAGGCATCCAGCCCAATATAGTGCAAGAGATTGGCGACATCATTCGCATGCTCAATCAGCAATATGGTCTGACGGTATTGCTGGTGGAGCAAAAGCTGCCTTTCGCCCGCAAAGTGGGCGATGAGTTTTGCATTTTGGATCGCGGCCGGCCGGTGGCCAATGGCCCCATGGAGGCGCTCAATGACGCGCTGATTAAGGAGTATCTAACCGTATGATGTGTGACCCTGCTGTGGCATTTGCCTTGACGGATGCCAATGACAACCCCAGCCTTGAACAAAAACTCGATTCTGATACTCGCTCTGGCTGGAAAGCAAAACTGGCTCTGCTGTTTACCGACAGAGGAGATAAAACGGTGATCAAAGAGCGCCAGCAGCAAGGCCCGCTGGCGATACAGCGCCCGCTCTATCCTGAGGGGCCCGTGTGCCATACCTATTTGTTGCACCCGCCTGGCGGCGTAGTCGGCGGCGACACGTTAGCCATCGAGGCACAGGTGCGAGAGGGGGGGCATGCTCTGGTCACGACCCCCGGCGCTACCAAGTTTTATCGCTCATCGGCGCGCTTTGCTCGCCAGACGCAAATACTGCGCGTGGCGTCAAACGCCACCTTAGAGTGGCTACCGCAAGAGAACATCTTTTTCCCCGATGCCCACGCGCGAGTAGACACACAGATCCACTTAGAGCGTGATGCACAATTTATGGGCTGGGAGATGCACTGTTTTGGGAGACCCGCACTAAATGAGGGCTTTTTAAGTGGACATTTGGTAGGAAAAACAGAGATTTACTACCAAGGGAGCAAAATACTCAGCGAAGGGCTCAATATGAAAGGCGGCGATAAATATCTGATAAATAAGGGGTTGCTCGGCTTTCCAATGATGGGCACGTTTTATATCTCCTCACAAGACGAGGACTTAATCGAGCTGGTACAGAGCTTGCTCTGCTCTATACAAGATGATGTGGGTAAGGCGTCGTTGGTCATTGGTGCCACTCAGCTGGAAAACCTGATAGTCGTCAGGGCATTGGGTCAATGGAGTGAAGTGATTCTGGCCAGTTTTGAGCGTATTTGGCAGCAGATCAGGTTGCACTGGTTTGGCGAGAAGCCTGAGCCTCCGAGGATCTGGGCTACCTAACAAGGTGGACTGAGAGTGTGGATGCAAGCTGACTTACCCATCCACAAGCACACTCAACCATAAACATGAGAGTGTAGGCGGCGGAACAAAGCGATGAATTGCGAGGGATAGCAATGGAACTCACCCCGAGAGAGAAAGACAAATTACTCATTTTTTGCGCGGGCCTGTTGGCGCAAAGTCGCAAAGAAAAAGGGCTAAAACTCAACTACCCAGAGTCGATTGCGCTGATCAGTAGCGCCATTTTAGAAGGCGCTCGGGAGGGAAAAAGCGTCGCCGAATTGATGGATTACGGGCGTACGTTGCTTACGGTAGAGGATGTAATGGAAGGGGTCGCCAGTATGATTCCGGACGTGCAAGTTGAGGCAACGTTCCCAGACGGCACCAAACTCGTCACCGTGCACGAGCCGATAGTGTAGTCAGTGATGGGGAAAGGCAAAGTCAATAGGATAAGGAGATACAGGGATGGCAGGGACGACAATCGGCAAGGGTTGGGCGCCGGGTCAAATTGAGACCGCCGCCGGTGAGATTGCGCTCAATGTGGGCCGCCGCACCGTCAAAGTGAGCGTTGAGAATGTCGGTGACCGTCCGGTTCAAATCGGATCGCATTACCATTTTTTTGAAGTGAATGAAGCCTTGGTGTTTGACAGAGCGCTTGCGCGCGGGTTTCGACTCAATATCCCCGCCGGTACGGCGACGCGATTTGAACCCGGCCAATCACGCAGCGTTGAGCTAGTGGAATACGCCGGAAAAGGCGAAGTGTACGGATTTCAAGGCAAGGTGATGGGCAAGTTATAGCTCGATGGCGTTATACCACCCAGTTGACAGACATGTTTACTGACAAGTTGATAGACAGATGGGTAATGCGCACACGTAACAGACAAGGATAAGTCATGGCAAGCATCTCTCGACGGGCATACGCCGAAATGTTTGGGCCAACAGTTGGAGACAGAGTTCGCCTCGCGGATACCGAATTGTGGCTTGAGGTAGAAAAAGATTACACCGTCTACGGTGATGAAGTGAAATTTGGTGGCGGGAAGGTGATTCGCGATGGCATGGGCCAGAGTCAAAGGCCAAGCCAAGAAACCCCAGATTTAGTGATCACCAATGCCGTTGTGCTCGACTATTGGGGCATTGTCAAAGCCGACGTGGCGGTCAAAGATGGTCGCATTCACGCGATTGGCAAAGCGGGCAACCCCGATGTTCAGCCTGGCGTCACCATAGTGATTGGCCCGGGCACCGAGGTGTTGGCTGGGGAAGGGTCCATTCTGACCGCTGGTGGCATCGATTCGCACATCCATTTTATCTGCCCACAACAAATTGAAGAGGCGCTCGCCTCGGGTGTCACCACCATGATTGGCGGCGGCACTGGCCCGAACACCGGCACCAATGCGACCACCTGCACCCCAGGCCCGTGGAATATGCATCGCATGCTCGAATCCCTTGATGGCTTTCCAATGAATTTTGGCTTGCTTGGTAAAGGCAATGCCAGCCAACCTGACGCACTGCGAGAGCAAGTTGCGGCAGGCGCGGTGGGGTTGAAACTGCATGAAGACTGGGGGACGACGCCAGCTTCTATTGATACCTGCTTGACGGTAGCGGATGAGATGGACGTGCAGGTGGCGATACACACCGATACCCTCAATGAATCCGGCTTTGTCGAATCGACATTGAATGCGATCGGCGATCGCGTCATTCACACCTATCACACCGAAGGGGCAGGGGGCGGTCACGCGCCAGATATTATTCGCGCCGCCGGGGAAGCCAATGTGCTGCCGTCGTCGACCAATCCGACACGCCCCTACACCGTTAACACGGTCGATGAGCATTTGGATATGTTGATGGTGTGCCATCACCTCTCACCATCCATTGCGGAAGATGTAGCGTTTGCGGAGTCTCGCATCCGCCGAGAAACCATCGCCGCCGAGGATATTCTTCACGACTTGGGCGCTTTCTCGATGATCGCTTCGGATTCACAAGCCATGGGGCGAGTGGGTGAAGTGATCACACGCACTTGGCAAACGGCGCACAAAATGAAAGTGCAGCGCGGCAGTTTGAAACAAGATTCAAGCTACAGCGATAATTTTCGTTTGAAGCGTTACATTGCTAAATACACCATCAACCCGGCGATCACTCACGGGATGGCCCATGAGATTGGTTCGATTGAAGTGGGTAAATTGGCGGATTTGGTATTGTGGAAACCGGCTTTTTTCGGCGTTAAACCGAGCGTGATTTTGAAAGGCGGCATGATAGCCATGGCGCCGATGGGCGATCCGAACGCATCCATTCCGACTCCACAGCCGGTCCATTACCGTGGCATGTTTGGCAGCTACGGCAAAGCGGCGCAAAAGACCTCGATGCTGTTTGTCTCGCAAGCCGCTCACCAAGCCGGGATTGCCGCTGAACTGGGCTTAGGCAGTCAAATCGGTGTGGTAAGCCACTGTCGTGACATCCGTAAAGCCGATATGAAGTTAAACGACTGGCAGCCGCACATCGAAGTGGACTCACAAACCTATCAAGTTCGCGCGGATGGCGAGTTGCTGGTGTGTGAACCTGCAGACGTGCTGCCGATGGCGCAGCGCTATTTCTTATTCTAGGAGAACAACCATGATCGAACTGACGGAAATTGCTCAGGAGATAACCATTCAACCCCACACATTTCTCAGTTTGCCGATCGACAGCCGTATCAAAAGCCGTTTAAAGGTCAAATTGGATGATGGCCGTGACGCGGGACTATTTCTTCCTCGCGGACACATTTTACGCGGGGGAGAGCAGCTCAAAAGCCCATGCGGATTGGTGGTTGAGGTGATTGCCGCGCCAGAAAGTGTCTCGACCGTCTACTGCAGTGACCTGCATTTATTGACGCGCGTTGCTTACCACTTAGGAAACCGCCATGTGCCGTTGCAAGTGGCGTTTGGTTGGGTACGTTACCAGCATGATCACGTACTCGATGACATGGTCACTGGGCTCGGCGCGAAAGTGACGGTCGAGCAAGCGGCCTTTGAGCCAGAAAGTGGTGCTTATGGCGGGCGTTCTGCTGGGGGCCATCATCACCATCACTAAATGGCTATTTGATAGGGCGCGCGCGTTGTCAACGTTGACGACAGCGTGGCCAGTTTCTCTTTCAACTTATTTCAACGGATAGATGACTTACAAGGACAGTGTTATGCGAATCTCTTTTATTCCCTCCGTCGGCGCATTTGCCGCCACCACAATGGCAAGCCCAGTATTTGCTCATCCCGGCCATGAGGGCGGCTCTTTTTCGGCCGGATTGACGCACCCTGTGACCGGGTTGGATCACCTCGTCATGTTGATTGCGTTCGGCATGCTGACTGCGTGTCTATCGGTCAGTTGGCGCGGCAAAGTAACGCTGATGCTAGCGGCACTCGCGACGTTATTACTGGGGCTAAGCGCAGGTAAAGTGTTTGGCGGCTTTGGTGGCGTCGAGCTGGCGATTGGGGCCTCACTGTTTGTGGTCAGCGGCGCCATATGGCAGTCATTCAATCGCTCCAAGCCGCTATTGAATTTAGCGGTTGGCCTAAGCGTTGGTTTGATGTTTTTTCATGGTTACGCGCATGGCGTTGAATCAACGGGCAGTGTTCTTCCCTTTGCCAGTGGCATGTTGACCGCCGCCGCCGGTTTGATGGTGCTGGGCTTACAGTTTGGCCGAGCGTTGTCGAGCCCTTGGTTATCGGTTGGCGTTGCGTCTGCCAGTGCTTTGATTCTACTGCCGTAACGGGGTTTAGCCAATGATGAGCGAACCTCGCGCGGTGTATCGACTGTTCCAGCTGATCAGTCCCTCTTTGCCTATCGGCGGGTTCACCTACTCGCAAGGGCTAGAGTGGGCGGTCGAAGCACAATGGGTGACCGACAAAGAGGGCATGCACCAATGGTTGAGCAACATGCTGTTCAATAGCGTGGCGACCTTAGAACTGCCGTTGATTGACAGATACTTCGAGGCGCTCGGGAATGCGGACATCGCGCGCATTCAATCACTCAGTGACACCCTGTACGCCAGTCGTGAAACCAAGGAGTTGCGCGCCGAAGAATCTCAGCGAGGACTCGCCCTCAAAACGCTTTTGGTGCAACTGGGGGTGGATCACGACGCGTTTCATCACCCTGAAGTGAAAATCAATCAACTGCTCGGTTTGTGTGTCGCCGCCGAGCAGTGGCAGATCGAACCTGAATCACTCAAACAAGGCTACCTTTGGAGCTGGGCGGAAAATCTCATTATGGCTGGGGTGAAATTGGTGCCCCTTGGTCAAACGGATGGCCAGCGAGCGCTGATCGCTCTTAGCGACGAATTTGAGGACGCCATCGCGCACGCTCGGCAGATTGAAGAGTGGATGATGGGCAGCTTTACCCCCAGCGTCTCCATCGCCAGCAGCTTACACGAGACACAATACACGCGATTATTTCGCTCATAACGTCTGTGCAGTTTTGTACATAGAATTGGAGAAGAAGGACAATGGAGAGTTACAAACAGCCATTAAGGGTCGGCATTGGCGGCCCGGTAGGTTCAGGCAAAACCGCGCTGTTGGAAGTGCTGTGCAAAGCGATCCGCGATAAGCTCAACATCGCGGTGGTCACTAACGATATCTATACCCAAGAAGACGCAAAGATCCTCACTCGCGCCGAGGCGCTTGAGCCCGATCGCATCATCGGTGTCGAAACCGGCGGCTGTCCTCACACGGCGATCCGCGAAGACGCCTCTATGAACCTCGCCGCAGTGGAAGAGTTGGCCAAACGCCATCAAAATCTCGATGTGGTGTTCATTGAAAGTGGCGGTGACAACCTTAGTGCGACCTTTAGCCCTGAGCTCGCTGATCTGACCATCTACGTCATTGATGTGGCAGAAGGGGAAAAAATCCCGCGTAAAGGCGGGCCGGGCATCACACGCTCGGACTTGCTGGTGATCAACAAAATCGACCTTGCGCCGTATGTTGGGGCGTCTCTTGAAGTGATGGAGTCGGATACCCAGCGCATGCGCCCGACCAAGCCGTTTGTGTTTACCAACTTAAAAGAGAGCCAAGGGCTGAGTACCATCATCGATTTCATCGTGACACAAGGGATGTTGGCTATGAAAAGCACGTCAGTTTGACGTGCTTGAAAGGCTAGGTGTCAACGCTCGCATCTCGGCGCGGTTTAGGGTTATACTCCCCGAGTTTTTTACTGGGTTAACGCACGTCGGGGCGATGAATGATATCGAAAAACCAACTCAAATTACTGCGCGCATTGGGACAAAAGAAGCAGCGTAAAGCCAATGGACTTTTTTTAGTTCAAGGTGAAAAGAACGTCCTAGAGCTCATCGTGAGTGATCTTGAGGTCAAACAGATTTTCGCCACCCGAGACTTTCTCGACAAGCATCAAGAGGCGCTGAGCGATTACGATTGTGTCGAATCGAGTTTGGATGAGTTGACGAAAGCCAGCACATTAGTGAGTAATAATTCGGCCATCGCAGTGGTGGCTATACCTAACTTGCCAGTGCCAAAAGCGCAGGGTTGGCTTATCGCGTTAGATGGCGTCAGCGATCCGGGTAATCTAGGGACCATCATTCGTGTCGCCGACTGGTACGGCATTAAACACATCATCGCCAGTCAAGACTGCGCCGACCCCTATAACCCGAAAACCATCAGTGCGACCATGGGCAGTTTTGGTCGCGTCAGCGTAACGCAGTGCGACCTGCCTGCCTATCTTGCCAGTGCCAATTTACCCGTTTATGGCGCATTTCTAGAGGGCGAGAGTGTACATACGACGCAGTTTGCGCCGCAAGGCATCATCTTGATGGGCAGTGAATCGCACGGTATCCGCGAGCATGCCGCTCAGCATGTGAGTGACAAAATCACCATTCCGGCGTTTGGCGGGGCAGAATCACTGAATGTCGCGATGGCGACGGGCATTATTTTGGACAACCTACGCAGGCAGCATCAGTAGGCCGAGCGTCGGTCTATTTCTCCAGCATGCCGAGCTTATTGGGCACGCCATTCCACTTTTCAGCCTCGTCCATGGCGGGTTTGACTTCAGTGAGATTGGGCCACAGTTCGGCAAGTTCGGCATTCAACTCAATAAAGACTTGCTGATCTTCCGCGAGTTCTTCTTCTTGGAAGATGGCGTTGGCGTCGCATTCAGGCACACACAAGCCGCAGTCAATGCAATCTACAGGGCTGATCACCATGAAGTTCGGACCTTCATAGAAGGCATCGGCAGGGCAGACCGCGACACAGTCTGTGTATTTGCATTGGATACAGTTATCAGTGACGACAAAGGCCATGGTGCGCACTCATCTTGGTTCATTTTCGAATCGGCGATAATACCCATCCCGCTGCGTTTGAGCAATCCTCCGCCGAGACAAAAAGTGGTTTTCGTATGACAGGCCAATCGAGTTGACGTAAAATGCGCGCCATTGTGAGCGGTGTGGGTAGACTGCGCCGCTAAGACACCATCCTAACTGAGATACTCGTATGATACGTTTAACTGAAATTAAACTTCCTTTGGATCACGAGGAAGACGCTGTTTTCGCGGCGATCGTGAAAAAACTGGCGATTCCCGCTGATCAGATCCTTTCCTTTAATGTCTTTAAACGTGGCTACGATGCTCGCAAAAAAACGCAAATCTTGCTGATTTATACGCTGGATGTTGAAGTGGCGGATCAAGCCGCGGTGCTTGAGGCGTTTGTCAGCGATCCGCACGTCAAAGAAACGCCGGATATGGAATACAAATTTGTCGCCAACGCACCGGCGGATCTGACCGAGCGCCCAGTGGTGATCGGTTTTGGTCCTTGCGGTTTGTTTGCGGGTTTGATTCTGGCGCAAATGGGTTTCAAACCTATCATCGTTGAGCGCGGTAAAGAGGTGCGTGAGCGCACCAAAGATACCTTCGGTTTTTGGCGTAAACGCGCGCTGAATCCTGAATCGAACGTGCAGTTTGGTGAGGGCGGCGCAGGCACCTTCTCTGACGGTAAACTCTACAGCCAAATCAAAGATCCAAAACACTATGGTCGCAAAGTGATCAAAGAGTTTGTGGAAGCGGGCGCGCCAGAAGAGATCGCCTACGTGAGTAAGCCGCACATTGGCACGTTTAAGCTAGTAACCATGATTGAAAAGATGCGCGCGAAAATCATCGAACTCGGCGGTGAGATTCGTTTTAGCACGCGCGTTGATGATATCCACATCGATAATGGCCAGATCACCGGGTTAACGCTCTCCAATGGCGAACAAATTCAGTCTCGCTACGTGGTACTGGCCG
This sequence comes from Vibrio sp. R15-SG3-ISO1B, assembly GCF_059833835.1. Taxonomy (NCBI): domain Bacteria; kingdom Pseudomonadati; phylum Pseudomonadota; class Gammaproteobacteria; order Vibrionales; family Vibrionaceae; genus Vibrio; species Vibrio sp. R15-SG3-ISO1B. Next base: position 79,773 of record NZ_JCBDGG010000043.1, read on the forward strand.
TTGGTCACAGTGCCCGCGATACGTTTGAAATGCTCTATAAGCGCGGTGTGGAGATGGTGGCGAAACCTTTCTCGGTCGGTTTTCGTATCGAACACAAGCAATCGATGATCGATGAAGCGCGCTTTGGTCCAAATGCCGGTAACCCGATTTTAGGCGCGGCAGATTACAAGTTGGTGCACCATTGTAAAAATGGTCGCACCGTTTACAGTTTCTGTATGTGTCCGGGTGGCACGGTAGTGGCTGCGACCTCAGAAGAGGGCCGCGTGGTCACTAACGGCATGAGCCAATATTCTCGTGCAGAGCGTAACGCCAACAGCGCGATTGTGGTAGGGATTACCCCAGAGCAAGACTACCCAGGTCACCCCCTAGCGGGGATTGAGTTTCAGCGTCAATTAGAGTCGGCGGCTTATGAGCTTGGTGGCGCGACGTATGATGCGCCGGCGCAAAAGATCGGTGATTTCCTTAAAGGGCGCGATCCGAGCGCACTGGGTGAGGTAGAACCCTCGTTCACTCCGGGCATTAAATTGACCGACTTGGCCAAAGCGCTACCGGATTATGCGATTGAAGCGATTCGTGAAGCAATCCCTGCGTTTGACAAGAAAATCAAAGGCTTTGCGACAGAAGATGGGTTACTCACTGGTGTAGAAACTCGAACGTCATCGCCGGTGTGTATCACACGGGGTAAAGATTACCAAAGTGTCAATTTAAAAGGTTTCTTCCCAGCTGGGGAAGGCGCGGGTTATGCGGGCGGAATTTTGTCTGCGGGCATTGATGGCATCAAGGTTGCGGAAGCGCTCGCTATTGCGATGACGCAGTCAGAGGCTAACTAAGCACTTTTAAAGTGCGCCCCTCACAACGGCATCCAATAAAAACGGCCCATCTTTCGATGGGCCGTTTTTTTGAGGGCAATTTACACCGTAAATCGGCTCACTAGCTGGTACAACTCGTTGGCGCGACCATTGAGCTCATTACTGCCTTGGCGGTTTTCATTGGCCAGATCCGCCGATTGCGAGCTTTGGTCTGAAATCACCACGATGCGCTGCGATATCTCCTGACCGACAAGGCTCTGCTCTTCGGTCGCGGTCGCAATCAGCGAGTTCATGTCCATAATGGTGTCGATTGATTCCTGAATTTGGATCAACGCTTTGGTGGCCGCATTGGCTTCCTCAACAGTGGCTGAACCCCGTTTTTGGCTCGATTCCATCGCGCGTACGGCGTCATCGGAAGCGGCTTTCAGTTTTTCTATCATACTGTGAATTTCACCGGTGCTGTCTTGGGTACGACTGGCCAGTTTACGTACTTCGTCGGCTACCACCGCAAAGCCCCGACCTTGTTCGCCCGCACGCGCAGCCTCGATGGCGGCGTTCAAGGCCAACAAGTTGGTTTGCTCAGCGATGTCTTGAATCACTTCTAGCGATGAAGAAATATTCTGCACGTCGGCTTCTAGACGCGAAATCACCGACGCCGCTTGCATCACCTCTTCAGCCAGCGCTTCCACTGAGTTGGCGGCAGAGTTGACGATTTGACGCGCTTCTTTCGCGTTGTCGTCGGCTTCCTTGGCCGAGTTCGCCGCTTGGCTTGCGTTGTTGGAAATTTCAGACGCGGTTGTGGTCATTTCCGTCATTGCCGTTGCCACTTGTTCGGTCTCTTCACGTTGACCTGAAGCCAGTTCATCGACCTGCGTCGCTCGCTGAGTCATGTTATTGGTTTCAGCCAATACTTGCTGACCGACGTCGCTCACGCTGCGAATGATCTGTTGTAAGCTGGCAACGAACGCATTGAAGTTGGTACTGAGTTTTGCAAACTCAGGTACTTTGAATGCTTCCATACGTGCGGTCAGATCCGCTTCACCGCTGGCAAATGAGCTGATAGAGGCATCAAATTGTTCGATGGGTGACATGATGGTGCGGTTCACTGTGACAGCAAAAATCGCCACCAAAATGGCAATCACCAAGCAGAACAGGGCGATGGCAGACAAGGTGGTTTCAAGTGCTGAGGTGGTCGCCATCTCCATTTCAGCGACAATCGCATCGATGTCATCGGTGTAGAAACCCGTCCCGAGCATCAAATCCCACTGTGGGATAAAAATGGAAAAACTTAACTTCGGCAGTGCGACGGTGCCGCCTGGTTTAGGGAAGTAGTAGGTGGTGTAATCCCCGGTTTTGGCGTTTTTCAGCAAGTCTTGAACCAAGTAGTTGCCTTGCTGATCTTGTAGATTGTAAAAGTTGTCGCCAATGCCTTTATCGCTTTTCCCGACCACAACACGGATACCTTTGGAGTCATAACCAAAGATATAGCCTGAATCACCAAATTCGAGCTGTTTCAAGGTTGGGATCGCTTCTTCAAGCGAAGCGCCTTGGTCAAGAAACGGCTGGATCGCAGATTGCGCCATCTGCACGTAGTTTTTCAGCTCGGCTTTTTTCATGTTCATCATGTTCTCACGAGTAACCTCAATCTGTGTTTGATTGAGTTCTGTGGTTTTGATGTACGTAAAGCTAAGCATGCCCAGTGCTATAACGATAAGAGGTACAAGCGCTAATATGTATAGGCGGCTTTTGATTGTTAGACTCATACAAAACTTCCTGTTTATTATCATGCGGTTATCTAATGTAACCTAGCCGTTGTCATACCTTGGTTGTTATGAAAGTAGTGGTAGTCAACCAAAGGTTTATGAGTTAAGAGTAGCCTATATATCGACAGCACAATGTGACGCTGAATAGTAGTGTTACTGTTTTTTGAACAAATTGTGTGGAATATCACCGATTCTATCGCTGGTAGGAGCAGTTCTATCTTGTTGTAAATGCTTGTGATTTCATATGAAATCACAGTGACAGTACAGAGGTGGTTCGGGGTGAAAAAGTCGTGATTGAACGATAGCGCTAGGTCGGGCTGTCTCACTATGCTACACTCGCCGCCCCCAAGTGCCAGCAGAGAACCACACCATGAGCTTAAAGCAAGAGATCCAGCAACTTCACAACCGTTTAGACAGCGCCAATCGTAAACTTGATGCAGCAAAAAGCCGTCAAGACGATGAGATGATCAGTAAATTTACTGATGACGTGGAGTCTTTGACCAAGAAGTTGAACTCTCTAAAAGGTAAGCAGAAGTACGACATGAACAAAGAGCGCAAAAGCTTGCTCGACATGCCGTTTTCTCGTGAAATTACCAAGGCTGAGCAAGCGGATCTCGGTAAGCTGAAAAAATCCGTTCGTGGCTTAGTGGTGGTGCACCCGATGACGAAACTCGGCAAAGAGCTGCGTTTGGAAGTGATGACAGGCTTCGCACCGAAATCATTCTAGCACTTGGACAATGCCACAGTGCGCAATCCTGAGCTTCTGTAATTTGAGGCTAGGCAGTGACAAGATGAAATGAAAAAGAGGTCGCCAATGTGGGCGACCTCTTTGCATTGGACGATAGGATCAGTAGCCCATCAATTGCAGCAGATTCTCTGCGGTTTTAACCGCTTCTTTGCGGTTGGCAATATTGAGCTTCTGATACAAGTTTCGGATGTGGGTTTTGATGGTAGTGCCCGCCACATCGAGTTCTTGTGCAATTTGCTCGTTACTAAAACCCGAATAGATAAGCCCGAGCACTTGCCATTCACGTTGCGTCAATGGACTGGTGCGCACCAACTCAGGAATGTTTGGGTGATTGACCAACTTCTCGACAAACTCCTCATCAAAATGTACCGAACGGCTGCGCTGCGTGGTGGAAATATCTTTCAGCAATTGCTGCGCGCGGTGACGTTCAAGGTCACCAAGCTCTTGTTTGGTGTTAAGTTTATTAAGGATGTGACCAATTTTGGCGCCATCCACCAAGAAGTTACCCAGCATTCCCGTTTGATTGGTGAGTTTTAGGGCTTCTTTGAGTAATTGACGCGCTTTCTCTTCATCTTGTTTGGAAATCGCCAATACCGCTTGGACAATCAGATTACGGTTGGTGTCGGTCAGTAAGTGCTTGTCTGCCGCTTCTTGCTGAATGAACTCGAGCGTTTGCTGCGCGTCTTCGTATCGCTCCAAATTGATCTGCGCTCGCGCAATATTACGCCATTGTAACTGAGTAAAGTGGTTGCAGGCGGTTTCTGGTCTCACGGCGGTATCGAGCCACTGTTTCATTGAGTCAAGATCGCCGCGTGCTTGCCAAAACAGAATCAACGACAGTGATGCGTTTGCGGTCCAATCGACGTGATAGGTCGATTGTTTGAGCAGATGCAAAATATGGTCGATGTATTTTGCGGCTCGGTCTAGCTCACCACGGCCAATCGCAATGCGAGCCAGCATCGAATAGCTATGTAAGTGCTTACTTGGGCTCTGTTTGCCCAGCACATCGATGCCTTTGAACGCGCAGTCTTCGGCTTCGTCCAAACGGTTCCAACACCAGAGGATTTGCGCGCGTACTCGCAGCAAAAATTCATGCATCGGCACTTGCTGCAGTTGTTGCTCTTCGATCAGTTTGAAGGCGTTGTCTTGCACTTCGTACGCAGCTTGCACATAGCCTTGTGCGATCAAAATCTCGCTTTGCTGTAACATCGCCCACAGCGCCTGATGATAGACCTGATACTGGCGAGCCAGTTTCTCTGTTTGCTGCATCATAGGCAACGCGCGGCTGAGACGGCCAAGGACGTGATTGACCTCGCCGACTACCGAGGTCGCAACGATGCGGCTTCGATAGACCGTGCTGTCAACTTGGCTCAGTGCCAGCTCAGCCAGTTCCAGCGCTTTTTCTGGTTGGTTCTGGTTGATGGCGACTTGCGCGCGCAGGGCGTTGAACTCGCCTTGCTCTTTGCTGCTGAGTTCCACGTTGAACTGGCGCATTTGCTCATCGGCTTTGGCAAGCAAGTCACCGACATCGTTGTAGCGGTGCTGACTCTGCGCGAGCCACGCTTGCAACATACACAATTTCGGTTCGCTGTAGAGCTGCTCCGGCGATAACGAATCAATGGCCTGCTCTAGGGCTTTAAGTTCACCGCCATTGAACATTTTCCAGCCAAACTGGCTCAAAATATCGGCGATCAGTTGGCTGTCTTTGGCTTCTTGCGCGTGTTTGAGTGCTTCATGGGGCGAAGATTGTTTGAGCCAAGCGCGCGCGGCGACTTGGTGCAGCTCTTGCTCTTTTTGCGGCATACGCGCTGAGCGCTCATGTGCAAGAAACTCGGCAAATAGATTGTGGAAGCGATACCAGTTTTGTTCACCTTCAAGCGGGTGGATAAACAGCCCATAGCGGTTGAGCGACTCAATCATACTGAGAGCGTCATCACGCTGAGTCAGCGCCGCCACCATGCTGTCGTTGAAGTGATCCAGCACCGAGCATTGCAGTAAGAACTGACGTGTCTCTTGGTCGAGTAGATCAAACACTTCTTCAATCAAATAATCCCACAGATGCGCGTGATTAAATTGCGAAAAAGACTCAGCCGATTGCGCCAACGTGCGATTTTGACCTTGCGCTTGAAGGGCGATCAACTGCAGGGCCGATGGCCAACCTTCGACGTAGTTGCGCAGGTTGTCTGCCGTGGCATCATCAATGCCATCGGCGATGCGCTGGTTGAAAAAACGGGTGGTCTCTTCGGTATCGAACGCCAGCAACTCGTCACCGATCTCAATCATCAGATCGCGCACACGTAAGTTGGCTGTGCCCAGTGGCGGCGCGGCGCGACTGGTGACGACTAATGTCAGGTTGTCGGGCATGTGCTTGAGGAAAAAGCGCATCGCCTCGTGGATCTCATCGTCAGAAATGAGGTGGTAGTCATCGAGGACCACATAACACTCGTTAAAATACTCTGACATCTCTGCAAATACTTCACTGAACAAGGAGTGAAGTGAGGAAAATTGACGCTTTTCGGCCAATTTTTGCGAATTCGGGCAAGCCTGGTTGGTCGCTTTATTTAGGGCTTGCAGCAGGTAGTTCATGAAGCGGAACGGGTCATTATCGCTTTCGTCAATGCTGTACCAGCCGACATTAGGTTTGTCGGCGAGCCACTGGGCGGCCATGGTGGTTTTACCGTATCCGGCAGGCGAGCGAAAAAGCACCAGTTTGTAGCAGGGTGCTTGCTGAAGTAAATCAAGAACTCTTGGGCGTACGATGGCGTTGTGTAAACGGCCAGGACGCGTGAGTTTCGAAGGAATCCACATCTTCTCATCCTTATCTTATTGTCAGTGAACGTGTCAGCGAGCACGACGTCAAGATGGGTTGTTTTTTGTTCGATCTTTGTTGTTGAGTGGGATGTTACTTAAGAGTTGGTGGGATTGTTATGTGAGGAGAGCGACTTTTTCGCATATTTCACATTTTGCGCGTATCTACGCCCCTTTTTTGTGATTTAAATCACATTAACCTGTTCGGTAAAACTTGTCTCAACTCATTATTTGCACGAGAAATCGTGTAATTTGCACTCAGGATGAAAACATTCTGTGATTCACGCTGCATATTTTTCATTTGCCAGTTTTTGATTTCGACGAAGTTTCATACACCTTAGGTAAGGTCGTTTAGGGTCATGGTGTGATCTTAATCAACAGAGTCCAGTTCACTCATCGGTTTATTGCGAGTTGGATCACTGCTTGTTGTGAATTACGCCCTCTACGCCCTGACTCCTCCTCCTAAATCGCTACCCAAGTAGGAGGATGTTTTGCAAGACAGAGCATTGCACGATATGTCTCAGATGGATTGAAACCGATAAGTGAGATTTCTCTAATGAAACCTACTCAACAGAAAAAATTTGATAAAGCCAGCTTTCAAGCTGACGTTAAAATGCACCTTTCTGCGACCTACGCGAAAACCGTAGACACCGCAACTCCGCGTGAATGGTACCTTGCTATGGGTAAAGCCCTGGCAGAGATCACAACGCTGGATCTTTTGAAAACCGAGCAAGACCCACGCATCAAGAACGCGAAAAGCGTCAACTACCTATCTCTTGAATTTCTTATCGGTCGTTTAACCGGTAACAACCTAATCAGCTTAGGTCTCTACGAGCAGATCACGGATGCGATGGCCGAACTGGGCCAAAACCTGACCGACTTGTTGGAAGAAGAGCGCGACCCGTCTCTGGGTAACGGTGGTCTAGGTCGTTTGGCGGCGTGTTTTATGGATTCTTGTGCAGCGCAAGAGTTCCCAACCGTTGGTTACGGTTTGCACTACGAATACGGTCTATTCAAGCAGTCTTTTGTTGACGGACGTCAGCAAGAAGCGCCGGATGCTTGGCGTGGTGTCGAAGGCTACCCGTGGGAAGTCGCGCGTCCAGAATTGGCGCAAGAAATTGGCTTCTACGGTCGCGTTGAAGTGAGCTACGAGAACGGCAAAGAAGTACGCAAATGGGTACCGGGCATGAGCGTGAAAGCGATGCCTTGGGACTTACCGATTGTCGGTTATGAATCTGACACGGTATACCCGCTGCGTTTGTGGGAATGTCAGGCGATTGCGCCATTCTCATTGGCAAGTTTCAACAACGGTGATTACTTCGAAGCGCAGCACGCGCTGATTGACGCCGGTAACATCACTAAAGTGCTGTACCCGAATGACAACCATGAGAAAGGTAAAACACTGCGTTTGATGCAGCAGTACTTCCATTCAGCAGCATCGGTACGTGACATTTTACGTCGTCACGAAGCAGCGGGTTTTGCACTTGCGGATCTTCCAAAGCAAGAAACAATTCAGCTTAACGATACTCACCCAACGATTGCTATCCCTGAATTGATGCGCATTTTGCTCGATGAAAAAGGGCTATCTTGGGATAAAGCGTGGGAAATCAGTTCGCAAACCTTCGCGTACACCAACCACACACTATTGCCAGAAGCATTGGAAACGTGGCCAGAGTCTTTGATTCAACGTCTGCTACCACGTCATATGGAGATCATTTTTGAGATCAACCATCGCTTCCTACAAGAAGTGCGCGCAATGTGGCCGGGTGATGGTGAGAAGCAAGCGAAACTGTCGATCATCGAAGAAGGCTTCAACCGTATGGTTCGCATGGCAAACCTGTGTGTGATCGGTTCTTACGCGGTGAACGGTGTAGCGGCGCTGCACTCAGAGTTGGTGAAAAAAGATCTCTTCCCAGAGTTCCACGCGATGTTCCCAACGCGTCTGCACAATGTGACCAATGGTATTACGCCTCGTCGTTGGCTGAAGTTCTGTAACCCAGGTTTATCCGCGCTGATCACTGACAAAATCGGCAGTGAATGGCCAGCGAAGCTTGAGCAGCTTGAAGGTATCGCGAAATACGCCGATGACGCCGAGTTCCAACAAGCGTTTATGGCGGTGAAGAAAGAGAACAAAGAGCGCTTGGCTAAGTGGGTATTAGACAACATGGGCATCGAGCTCGATACCAACGCGATTTTCGATGTGCAAATCAAACGTCTGCACGAGTACAAGCGTCAGCACCTTGATTTGCTGCACATCTTGTCTCTCTACCACCGCATCATTAATGAGCCGGGTTTTGAGTGTACGCCACGCGTCTGCTTCTTTGCGGCAAAAGCGGCGCCGGGTTACCACTTGGCGAAAGAGATCATCTTCGCAGTGAACAAGATTGCAGAGAAGATCAACAACGACCCACGCATTGGCAACAAGCTGAAAGTCGTCTTCATCCCTGACTACCGCGTGAGCATGGCAGAGATCATCATCCCAGCGGCGGACGTGTCTCAGCAAATTTCGTTGGCCGGTAAAGAAGCGTCCGGTACGGGTAACATGAAGATGGCACTCAACGGTGCGCTAACTATCGGTACTATGGATGGGGCAAACGTTGAAATCCGTGAAGAAGTCGGCGACGACAACATCTACATCTTTGGTCTTGAAGTCGACGAAGTGGTTGCACTGAAGAAAGCTGGCTACAACCCATACGATTACTACCACGCAGACCCACTGCTTAAAGCGTCACTGGATCTACTGGCGGGTGAAGAGTTCACGCCGGGTCAACCGGGCCTACTGCGCGCGACCTATGACAGCCTACTCGACGGCGGTGACCCGTACCTCTGTCTTGCGGACTTCGCGTCTTACGTGGAAGCGCACGAGGCGATGGGCGAACAGTACCTAGACCAAGCGGGCTGGGCGAAGAAAGCCATCTTGAACACGGCGCTGGTCGGTAAGTTTACCTCCGACCGCTCGATTCGAGATTACGTTAATAATATTTGGAAGTTGGAAGCGGTTAAACGCTAAAACGACTCAAAAAGCCAAGGCGTTCGCGCCTTGGCTCAATTCTTTATAACGATTTAATAACCCTACATTTGAAGGTATAAGCAGTCCTTCGGAGAGAGCGATGAAACATCACAATGCATTAAAACAAGTCGCTGAAATGGCTAGAATTGCCGACAGCTACGTGAGCGCGTGGGGAGATGAGGCAAAAGTGGAAGAGGCCACCATTCTCCACTTACTAAACTCTTTAGGCTATGACACAACCAACGACGAGACTCTTCTTAAGTCCGCAGAGCGTAAACACAAGAAAGATGTGTTGGACCCTGTGACCGTGGTGCGCGATGGCGACCCATTTGAAGTGGCTTTGAATCTAGGCGCGAGCGCACGTGAAAGTGAGTTCAGTTGGCGTTTGGATACTGAGCAAGGAGAGGTACTTGAAGGCTATCTTCAATCGCAAATCGTGCGAGATGAGCGCAGCGAGGGTGGCCCTTTAGTGTTTGCCTTACCGAACGACTTAGCGTGGGGGTACCATAAACTCACGATTGTTCGTAAGCGTCGTAAAGCCCCGTATGAGGCAACCTTAATTGTGACGCCAAGCGCGTGTTACAAGCAAGATTCGATTTTGTCGGGCAAGAAGATGTGGGGCCCGAGTGTTCAACTCTACACACTGCGTACCCAACACAACTGGGGAATGGGTGACTTTGGCGATCTAAAACAGCTGGTGGCCGATATCGCCTCGCGCGGTGGTGATTTTGTGGGTCTTAACCCTATTCACTCCTTGTTCCCAGCCAACCCTGAGGGGGCAAGTCCTTACAGCCCGTCCTCTCGCCGCTGGTTGAACATCCTATACATCGATGTGAGCTCGGTGCCTGAGTTTGCGCTCAGTGTTGAGGCGCAGCAGCAAGTGGGCAGTGCTCAGTTCCAGCAACGCCTACAAAAAGCGCGCGAGTCTCACTGGGTAAACTACAGCGAAGTCGCGGAGCTCAAACTGAGCGTGTTACCGCTGCTGTTTGCGGAATTTAAAAAGCGCCATCTCGATAAGAACACCGAGCGCGCTCAGCAGTTCTTATCGTTTGTCGAAGAGGGTGGAGACAGCCTACTTCACCAAGCCGCGTTTGATGCCTTGCACAGTGAACTGCACGCCAAAGACAGTAACGTCTGGGGCTGGCCGGTGTTCCCTGAGCAGTATCGCCACTTTGATAACAGCGCGGTGCAAACCTTCATCAAGCAGAATCAAGACAAAGTCCATTTGTACATGTATCTGCAATGGGTCGCGGACACACAGATTAACGAAGCGCAGGCTCTAGCAGAAGAAAAAGGCATGTCGGTGGGGCTATACCGCGACTTGGCGGTTGGTGTGGCCGATTCAGGTGCAGAAACCTGGGCCGACAATGGCAACCTGATCTTAGATGCCAGCATTGGTGCGCCGCCGGATGTACTAGGGCCGCTTGGTCAAAACTGGGGCTTACCACCGCTCAACCCACAAGTGTTGCAAGCAACGGGGTATGACGCTTACGTTAAGCTTCTGCGTGCCAATATGAAGCATTGTGGCGCTCTGCGTATTGACCACGTGCTTGGATTGCTGCGTCTATGGTGGATCCCTAAGGGTGAGAACGCAACGAAAGGGGCGTACATCTACTACCCTGTCCAAGATATGTTGGCGATCCTTGCGCTCGAATCACATCGTCATCAATGCAGTGTGATTGGTGAAGACTTAGGTACGGTGCCGGACGAAATCGTTGAGTTGCTGCGCGATGCGGGCGTGCACTCATACAAAGTGTTCTTCTTCGAAACTTCAGAAGAGGATGGCGGCTTTATCTCACCTAAGCACTACGCTGAGCAGTCAATGTCTGCGTTGTGTACTCACGACATGCCGACGCTTCGCGGTTTCTGGCACTGTGATGATTTGAAACTGGGTAAAGAGTTGGGTTTGTATCCGAACGAAGCGCAGCTACAAGGTCTGTTTGCGGATCGTTTGGAGTGCAAACAAGGGATTTTAGACTCGGTCGCATGGCACGGTTATCTGCCTGAAGGCGTTGGTCGAGATGCGCAATACGTACCGATGGATTCTTACCTAGCCGAAGCGTTGCAACTGCATGTCGCTGCGGGTTCTTCGACTTTGCTCAGCGTGCAGCTGGAAGATTGGTTAGAGATGGATAAACCGGTTAACATTCCAGGAACCGTGAACGAATACCCGAACTGGCGTCGTAAATTATCAATGAATCTCGATGAAGTATTCGCCAATGATGGGGTAAACCGTATCGCTCGTAAACTTACGGAAGTACGTGCTAAGGTGAGTAAGTAAGGACTTGCTTAAGTTACGTAAAAAAGTATCGAATGCGTCACTCTATGTAAGGTAGCAATTCGGTAAACTTTCATTAAGCTATCTAAGCCCGCATTATTCCCGCGGGCTTTGTTTATATTAGTGGTACCCCCAGCTAATAATGGGATGATTGATACCAATGATACTTGCAGTCGGAAGGTTAGGTTAGGGAGAGAATAACTTGAAAAAAGTGACCAAGATTGACAAAAAAACACAAAAATATAACCAACTTTCTCACGCTCAATTTGCAGACCCATTTTCATTTTTAGGGCCCTTTGTTGAGGATAAAACGTCAAGTTTGCGCGTTTGGATGCCGGGAGCCGATAAAGTCGAGTTAGTGATTGATGGTGAACCGCGTATTGAGTTGCAGCGAGAAGAAGATTCAGGCTTTGTATTAACCGAGGCAAAAGATTTGCGCTTTACCCACTACCAACTGGTAGTCGATTGGCAGGGGATAGAGCAATGGGTGGATGATCCATACCAATATCACACCATTTACGCAGAATACGAAGAACTGCATACCCCTAAGCAGATGTATCACCACATGGGCGCGCAGTTTGTCACCCTAGAGCGTGACGGCAAGTCCATCTCAGGGACGCGTTTTCTTGTTTATGCACCGCACGCATCTGCGTGCAGTTTGGTCGGTGAGTTCAACCAGTGGGATGGCCGCCGTCATCCTATGCAGCGCTTAGATTACGGTATTTGGGGCTTGTTTGTGCCTAATCTACCTGAAGGCACTAGCTACAAGTTTGAACTCAAAGGGCCCAATGGCGAAGGCTTACCGCACAAAGCCGATCCGTGGGGCGCGTACGCAGAGCAATACCCCTCTTTTGCGTCCGTCACCTACGATCACTCTCGCTATCAGTGGCAAGACAGTGAGTGGCAGCAGCGCCCTGTCACGCAAAAACGCAATGAAGCGCTGTCATTTTATGAGTTGCATGCCGGTTCTTGGCGCCGAGATGACAACGGTGATTTCCTTAATTACCGAGAACTAGCCGATCAGCTAGTCCCTTACCTTGTTGATATGGGTTACACCCACGTTGAATTGATGCCCGTCTCCGAGCACCCATTCTATGGCTCTTGGGGTTATCAACCGGTCGGTCTATTTGCGCCAACCAGCCGTTTTGGCTCGCCCGATGATTTCAAATATTTTGTTGAGCAGTGTCACCTTGCAGGTCTAGGTGTGGTGCTTGACTGGGTGCCCGCCCATTTCCCTTCTGACGATCATGGTCTGGCGAATTTTGATGGTACGCCTCTTTACCATGATCCAGATCCGCGTCGCGGTTGGCACCAAGATTGGAACTCGTTCATTTACGATTTGGGTCGCGAGCATGTCCGTCGTTTCTTGGTCTCCAACGCCTTGTACTGGTTTGAGCAGTTCCATATTGATGGTATCCGCGTTGATGCGGTAGCCTCGATGCTTTACCTCGATTATTCGCGCAGTCACGATCAGTGGATTCCGAACGTCGATGGTGGCAACGAAAACTACGATGCTATCGCGACGCTGAAATGGATGAACGAAGAAGTCTACAAACACTTCCCGAACGCCATGACCATCGCGGAAGAGTCGACGGCGTTTCCGGGCGTCTCAGCACCGACCTTTATGGGGGGACTCGGCTTTGGTTTTAAGTGGAACATGGGTTGGATGCACGATTCGCTCTCTTACATTCAACAAGACCCTGTGCACCGCAAATACCATCACAACACCATTACCTTCCCGTTGATTTACGCGCACAGTGAAAACTACGTGCTGTCACTGTCTCACGACGAGGTCGTGTACGGCAAAGGTTCAATCCATAACAAAATGCCCGGTGATGAGTGGCAGCAAACCGCAAACCTGCGTGCCTACCTAGGCTACATGTACGGTCAGCCTGGAAAGAAACTCAACTTTATGGGCGCAGAGTTTGGTCAGACCGGTGAGTGGAATCATGATGATCAACTGCAATGGTTCTTGCTCGATTTTGAGCGCCATCAAGGAGTACAAGCTCTCACGCGTGACCTCAACTTGCTTTACAAGCATGAAGCGGCGATGCATGAGTGGGATTGTGAGCCAAAAGGATTTGAATGGCGCTTGCAAGATGCGGCGGACGCCTCCATTTTGGCGCACGAACGCTTAAGCGAAAACGGCGAGCGAATCTTGGTGGTGACGAACTTTACACCAGTGCCGCATGAGCGATTCCGTTTGGGCGTACCAATCAAGGGTGAGTATGCGTTGTTGCTCAACACCGACGATGATAAGTACCATGGAAGTGGTTTTGAGGTGAAAAGCAAAGTGAAGACAGAGAAGGTCAGCAGCGAAGGGTTGGATCACTCACTTCTTCTAAGTTTGCCGCCGCTTTCGACGGTGTTCTACAAACTGCAGTAACGTCGATAAACGGTGATTCGTTGAATTCACCGCCATTCCTGTTATTGATCTTGCCCGCCTTTATGGCGGGCTTTTTGCTGTTTATGGGGCGGGATGCGATTCTTGTGTGGCGAGAATCAACTGCGCAACATGACTTGGCAAGGTAGCCTTGGTGTTGTGTTTGAAGTCGAACATGACGCAGGTGGCGCGTCCGGTGGTGGTAATTTTACCCAGTTTTTTGCTCACGATTTGGTATTCCATCGTAAAGCGGTCTTGTTGGAGGTCGATGACGCGCGAGCCTACCAACAGTGTGTCCGGGTAAGTGACGGGCAGTTTATAGCGACACTGTGTCTCACTCAGTACGGGCCCAACCTGGGTTTTTTGGATGTTCACGAGCAAGTCAATCTTGGCAAAATACTCCAATCGCGCTGTTTCAAAGTAGCGAAAATAGACCGCATTGTTGACGTGTTGCAAGGCATCCATCTCTCCCCATGCGACGGGGATTTCAGTGATGACAGGAAAATCGTTCAACAGATCACTCATAGGGTTCTCTTAATTTTTATTGTGGATGGAGTAAATATTCTAGAACTTCAGCATCGGGTTGTTTTTATTTTGTTATTTATTTGTGATCTTAGATGGTTAAATCATGTTCCAGTTTTACTTCAAAGGTGTGAAAGAGTAAGTTAATGGAATGTTAACCAGAAGAGGTGCGTAGCATGGCGGTACTTGATGGTTTCAACTTAGCGCGATTAGAACGTCGGACTGACTGGACGCCGAACGTATTTAGCTTACGATTAACCGGCGCCCCCCTGACCTTCAAGGCTGGGCAGTTTACTAAATTGGGACTGCTTGATGACGAAGGCAACATGATTTCGCGCGCCTACTCATTGGTGAATGCACCGCTCAATACCAGTGATATGCTGGAGTTCTTAATCGTCGCGCATCCAGAAGGTAAACTGACGCCGAAACTGCAACAGCTGCAAACCGGTGATGGTGTCTACGTGGGCAAAGAGGCCTATGGCGACCTGACGTTTGACATCATACCCAAACAGGCTCAAAACCTTTGGCTGCTCTCGACAGGTACCGGCATTGGACCGTTTCTCTCTCTGTTGGATGACATGAATTTTCGCCCCAATTGTGATGAGATTGTGCTGGTTCATGCGGTCCGTCATGAGAAAGAGTTGGTCTATCGCTACTTGATTGATCAATTGGTACAGCAATACGAAGGGCGTCTGCGCTACTTGCCGGTCGTATCAAGAGACCCTGACACCACACATCTTAGCGGCCGAATTCCTCAATTGCTGCAAAGTGGTGCGCTGCTCCGCAGTGCGGATGTTTGTTTGGCGCCCGAACAGAGTTTTGTGATGCTGTGTGGTAATCCTGAAATGATTAAAGATACTCAACAAACGCTGGTGGAGATGGGGCTGAATAAGTATCGACGCGCCACGGGTGGCAACATCATCTTCGAGCGGTATTGGTAGCCACGCAGGTAAGTATAAACAGCAGAATAAGGATAAAGAAAGCCGAGCGGCAGAAAACTGCGCTCGGCTTTCGATGTTTAGGCAATGTAATACGCGAAGGTTTACTGCGTACGATACTGCTTGAGAATGCTTGCCAGTGATGACGACGCTTTGGTCAGGTTCGCGACGCCCATTGAGCTTTGCTCTGCGACACTACGAATGGTATTCGATTGGGTGCGAATATCACTGAGCTCTGAGGCGATGTCGTTCGCCACGGCGCTTTGCTCTTCTGCTGAGGTCGAGATCTGAATACTCATATCCATGAGAGAGCGGGCTGAGTCGGCGATGGATTGGACATCGCTGCCTAGTTCGGCAATCAAATCGCTGCTAGTTTTAGCTTGGGCAACGGTTTGCTCAGTAATATTGGCGATGTTGTGGCTTTCTGATTGCAGCTTCTCAATCATTGATTGAATTTCAACGGTCGCCGCTTGAGTACGACTGGCGAGTGTACGGACTTCATCGGCCACTACCGCAAAGCCGCGACCTTGTTCACCGGCACGCGCCGCTTCGATCGCCGCGTTGAGCGCGAGGAGGTTGGTCTGCTCAGAAATGGCATTGATGGTGGTGATCACCTCATTAATCTGTGTGGTGTTCTCATTCAGGCTAGATACAGAAGAAGACGCTTGCTCAATGTAGCTAGAAAGCTTGTCGATCTCTTGAATCGCAGACAAGACACGCTTGTGGCTGCCATCAATGTGTTGGGTATCGTTCTCAGTTTGCGACGTCGCCTGCTGTGAAATGTTTGACACCTCTTTCGCTGATGCCGTCATCTCTTCCATCGCGGTCGCCACCGAATCAAGTGAGGCATACTGGCTTGAAATTTGTGACTCGCTCAATTTCATCTCTTGCTCGAAGGAGGCAGAGGTTTCACTGAGAGTGGTCGCATTTTCTTTCACCGTTACCACGAGTTCAGTCAGGGTATCCATGGCTTTATCCAGCGCGCAGCCAATGGTACCGAATTCATCACGACCAGGGTGGAAGCCTAAGCGCGACGTTAAATCGCCTTCACCGATACGCTCGGTAGTGGTATAGAGCACCCAAAGCGCGCCACCAATAAACGTAGCGACCCAATAGCTGAACACCGCAAACGGGATGACCCAAAGGTAGCTCAATGCGAAACTGGTCAGTGCGGCAGATTTGCCTTGCTCAAGGCTTTGAGTGGCATTGACCGTCAGTTGATAGTGGCTGCCATCCGCGGCTCGCGCGGTGACCTTCACGACACCATTATTGAGGCTAGCAGGCGCCATCGAAGTCGATTTAGACACATTTTTCTGTGCACTAATGCTCTCAGGGGTGCCCGCAGCGAGTATCCCGGCCAATCTTTGCTCTGCGGCGTAGATGGCGTTGTGCTCTAGCGCGTCAATTGTCGCGTAGTAACGTCCACCTGCAATCGCAGTTAAGGCAACAAGAAAAATGGCGAAAATCGTCCACATCTTGTCGTTGATAGACATTTTGATGAAGAGCCTATCAATGGTTCTAAAATCAACTTCTTTCATTCGTGACTTCCTATTCTTGTTCGTCGCACGGTTTGCTCTGCTACTACCTAGCCACCCGGTGGTGAGTGGGTTACCACTGCATCGGCAAATCCATGTAAATAATAAGCAATGAACGTATATTTATGTGAGTATCATCGCGTATTTTTGAAAAATGTTTAGTGAACTTTTCGTTTATTGAGACTTGGATCCCTATTTATCACTGCAAGCAATTCATCACTGCGAGTGTTGGTCGATTGCGAACGATAGACGTCGTATATCTGGCTCTAAACTTGCTTTATCTGTGCTTATGCCGATAGGTCTTCGGCATCAGGATAAAAACACACGATTGAAGTGAGTAGGAACGTCAATGAAAATAATGATAGGTCAGTTGGAGCACGAATCGGTTATCACCTTGCTTGCCCAACATCTTGAGGATATGAACGCGACATCGCCGCCAGACAGCGTTCACGCATTGGATGTGAGCCGCTTGCGGTCGCCAGAAGTGACCTTTTGGACGGCTTGGCACGGAGACGTTTTACTCGGCTGTGCAGCATTGAAACAGCTTGATGACACACACGGTGAGCTGAAATCGATGCGCACGAGCGATCAAGCTCGCAAACAGGGCGTCGCGTCTCGTTTATTGGTGCACGTACTGGATTACTCGCGTGACATTGGGTTGCATCGCGTCAGTTTAGAGACTGGATCCATGGCGTTCTTTGAGCCCGCTCGCCGCTTATATGAGAAGTTTGGTTTTCACTATTGCGAACCGTTTGCTGAGTATACCCCCGATCCGAATAGCCGCTTTATGACTTTAACCCTATGATGTTATGTCTATGGGATAGGTGTCATGGCAACTTATGTCCCGCCGTCATTTGGCGGCGAGATCTTGATCTAAGGTCCTTTTTTTCAGCAAGGAGAGGGGTGAAAAATGAGTCACCAACATGGTGCCGCTTAGCACTAAACCAGTGCCGAGTAGGGTAGACCAGCCGACTGGCTCATCGAGAATCAACGCGCCCCACAAAATCCCGAATACCGGAATAAGAAAAGTAACCGAGAGGGCAGAGGTCGCACCCTCGTCGGCAACCAGGCGAAAGTAGAGTAGGTACGCCGCCCCAGTACAGACGACGCCTAACGCTACCACCGACACCATCTCAACTTCCGTCGGTGCCCCGCGCATCGGGATGAAAGGCAGCAAAGGTAGTATCCAGATCACCGCAGCCCACATGTTGCCATGTGCATTGTCGAAGGAGGCGACGTTTGGCGCCGATTTGGTGTAGTTGGTGGCGATCCCATAGCTGAACGCTGCCAATATTGCGGCCATAACGGGTAGACGCGCTTGTGTACCAATCTGAATTGTGTCAACGCCGACCAACACGGTTACGCCTAAGATGCCAAGTGCCATGCCTAGAACCACACGTTTGGTCAGCGGTGCTTTATGCCAGACCACACCAATAAGCGCGCCCCAAATGACAGCGGTTGAGTTGAGAACAGAAAGCGTCGATGCATTGAGCGTTTGTGCTGAATAGGCAAACAGTAGAAACGGTAACGCGGTATTAAACAGGCCAATGATCATAAAGTGATGAAAGTATTGGCGAAAGGGCAGAGAACGCTTGAGAGAATAAGAGACCAACAATAAGCTCAGCGCCGCAAAGCCGACGCGGCATTCAATCAAATAGGCGGGGCCAAACGTATTGGCCGCAATGCGCATAAAAAGAAATGAGCCACCCCAAATAGCAGCAAGCATCATTAGACGGATAAAACTGGCATAACTCATTGTCGATTCCTTCCATTGGTCAACTCAATGTGACGCAAGTGACTGAATAAGGCAATGAAATAGTGAATGCAGGTTCCGATTCTGGCCAATTCTATCGACACGGGAAGAAATACTATTAGGTGACGCGCTGCGGTTGCTATATGCTCAGAGCGTGATCGCAGTATGACAAAGAGACTCCCCACTATGAACCTCATCGTAAACATTCAAAAAGGCGTGAAAAAGCAAGGCTTTGAGATGGCCACTCGCCAAGCATGGAAATGTGGCGTGAAAGCAAACTTGGTTAAGCGAGTGATTGGTATTGCGAAGGGGCAGGTGGTGTGTGTGATTGAGGGCGTAAGACCGGAACTTTCGACGCCGTTAAACAATCCACTGCATGAAGAAGAAAAACAAGGCCGCTACGTGTTTGTCGGCGGCATAGTATGGGAACCCAATGATCTGTTGGCACCAGGCTTTCCAGAGTTTATGTTCATGCATCTTAGAAACAGCGGTAGTCGACATAAATACATGACAGACGATGAGCTATTTCTCAATATTGCCTAGCGATGTCTACACGTCGCTTTTAATGACGGACAGAGCAAAAAATTCAGGGGCCAATTGGCCCCTGAATCGTTATTGACGGTTAGTGATCGAGATAGAGGTAGTTTTGCCAACTCTTCATGCGAATCAAAACCTTCCGCATAATAGACACGTGCTCAAATCGATCTGAGTAGACCGCAACTTCGACAGCGGTACCCAGTGGCAGATGGTAATCCGATAAATCATCGGTAATACGCAGGGTGACAAACACACGGCCGCTGGTGCGCAGTGCATCTGTCCCTAGTAGGGCGCCACGCGCTTGGAACTGGCTTTCACCAATCGCTGGTAGCACATCCACCACTTCCCCTTTAAACACTTTGCCCGGTAAGGCGCGGAAGAGAAACTCGGCTTCGTATCCAGGCTCTAAACGTTGCAACGAGTTCTGGCGAAATGCCGCGGTGTAGATGATCTCTTCGGTATGGACAAACGTCATCACGGGCGCCAGCGGAAGCGGCACAGCCATGACCCCAGGGCGCAGAGCCAATTGAGTGGCAAAACCATCAGTTGGCGCACGCACGACCGTTTGCTCTAAGTTAAATTCGGCTTGGCGAAGTTCGGCCAACAAGCGCGCAACTGTGGTGTTCTCACCACCGATCTCTGAATCGAGCGAGATTTGAGCTTGCTGAACGTTTGCTTCGGCGGCAGCGACAGCAGCTTGTGCGGCTTTAAACGCTTGGCGACGGGTATCGAGTTGTTGCTCGGTGAACGCGCCTCTGTCAAACCCACGTTGATAACGGTTAAACTCGCGCTCCGCTTTATCTCGATCAGCAATGGCTCGTTCTCTGTCTGCCACGGCTTCTTGAAGATTGGATTCAAGACCCAATGCGTCTTGGCTCGCTTCTTTGATCTGCGCTTTTATCTTGTCGACTTCTGCTTGGTAAGGGATGGGATCAATGCGGAACAGGACATCCCCTTGTTTCAATGGCTCGTTTGGCTCTACTGGAACGTCAATGACTCGACCGCGTACACCGGAAACAATCGGCGTGCTAGAGAAAACTTGGTTACCAATTTGGGTAAACGGGTGGTTGTAGTTCATCAACAAGATCAAGGTGCCAATCAGTACCACGCCGCCTAATACCGCTGTCGGTACAGTCCACTTGTTCAACGGAATTTTGAAGACTTTGAAGATGGTAATACAAATGGCCGCGTAGGTTAATATCAGTAAGAGATCCATTAGCTACGCTCCTCATCCGTTGATGCGACTGGGTCAGATTGTTGTTTTTTCAGCTCAGCCACTTCTTTTTGCAGTTGACTGACTTGGTCGATCAGCGCATCGACGCGGTGGTGCATATCATGCTGTTCGGCTTCCAATTTCTGAAAACCCCAACCACGTTCTTTGCGCCACAGCGTGGCCCAAATCCATAGAAATGGCCACAACGCATGGAGTGTGAATAGGCTCACCCAACCCGCGTAGTGAATCGCATCTTGATGGGGATGTTCGCGCTCTTTGGCAATTTCGTAGGGAATGTCATGAATGACGATGATGCCGTAGAAAATCACTAAGGCAACAAAGACGAGTAGACCAAGTGCGAAGTAGTCTAAAAACATGGCAACGTCCTTATCTCTTTATTAATGAAAACAATCCATACAGGGTACTGTCAGTTATCTACAAAGTATAGAAATAAAAACAACAAATTAGATGCAAACTCGCTCACGATTATTAACATCAGAATATTCAGACAAAAAGAGCAGAGCAAGAGGATGGACTGCGCGAACAAGGCCGTGGTAGTGCCGCTATTCGCGCTGAAGAGAGTTATTCGGTGCAGACTTGGTTTCGGCCGTTGGCTTTAGCGCGGTAGAGCGCTTTATCAGCTCGGTAGAAGGTACGCTGCGTGTTTTCCCCTTCTCGGTGCAAAGTAATGCCGATACTGACGGTGAGGCCACGCTCTCCGAGGATTTCATGCCAGCCAAACTGGTAGATTTTTTCGCGGTAATTTTCGGCATGCAGGGCAGCTTGTTCAAGGGAAGCGTTTTCCAGAATCACCAAAAACTCCTCGCCACCAAATCGCACACAGGAGGCGCCACGAAACTTAAAGTAGGCCGCCAGTTCGTGAGACACATTGACGATCGCTTTGTCACCGACTAGGTGACTGAGCTCATCATTGATGGACTTAAAGTGATCGATATCGACGACTAACAGGGCAAAGGGGGTTTCGTGTAATAGCAGATCTTTCAGCTTAACGTCGAGCCAGCGACGGTTATGCAAGGAGGTGAGCGGATCGGTAAACACGTCTTGCTGAAGCTGAGCCACAGTGTGTTTTTGGCTCTCAGTGGTCTCTTTGAGCTCTCGATTCTCAAGCTCAGAGAGGATCAGTTTGAGCTGCAATTCAAAGCGTGACAATTTGCGCAGCTGACTCGCGCCCAACTCACCAATAGGGATTTTTTTCATCAAATCGCTTTCGATGCGATACGCGCGTTTTTGAAATTCGAGGGCGCGTTTAAAGTCGCCTTGCTGCTCGAAAACATGAGCCATCGAGTTGGATAGCTTAAGGTTTAATAACGGTGAGGGTTGACGCTCGATACGGCGATGCGCTTGGTGCAGTACCCAACTGGCCAAGTGGCCTTTGCCAAAGTCATTGAGGCAACAAGCAAGCTCGATTTTGATCATGGTAGAGAGCCAGGCGGAGTGAATGTTGCCCGCTGAGTATTGTACGTTGCCCAGTGATTTAAGCGCCAATTCTGCTTCGTCGCTTTGTCTATATAGCTTAGATTGATAGAGCAAAATCTGCCCCGCTAACACTTTGTCGCTGACCAAGATACTGAGCTCTTCACACTCTTTGATCAAATCGGTGGCCGCGGTGAGACGGTTAAGCTCGATATAGCAAGCCAGCATATAGAGCTTATAGCGCAATCGTAGCGAGCGACTTTGGATTGCATGGTCAATACTGTCGATTTTTTGGTAGTAGCGCAGCGCGCGATTGTGATCGCCATAGGCATCACACAGATTGCCCATCCCCAATACCGCGAGTACATACGCATCAATGTTACTGCTCTCTACTGCGATCGTTGTGGCACTGGCGTATTGGTTTAACGCGCCATAGTAATCGCCGTTTTCGACCAAACGCTCAGCCAAATTATTGCGCACTTCGAGCACCATCTCGGCATCTTTGGGCAGAGCGAGAAACTTCAGCGAGGTTTGCAGCTCATCAATACTCGCCTGCAATTGCTTGAGCTCGCTGCGGTATTCGGCGCTAATGAATAAGGCCTGGGCTTTTTCTTGGGGTGTGGTGGCGATATGTCGGCGAACGTGGTCCCAAAAAATTAGCGCTTCTTCGCCAGAGACGGAGGAGGGATCAAGGCCAGAATCTGAAATTTTATTGAGGAGTCTTTCCATGCTGTTTTCCTCCTACACGTTTTCTTCGAGCTGTTCTAGTGTGAACGGGAAGGAGAGAATGTCACTGAACACAACTTTTGGCAGCGATTGGCTCAATCCGCGTCGATGCCAAGGGTACATTTCTATCATTTTGGTGAGAACCTGAAAAACGCTGATGGCGTCACTGCCTTTTTCGGCAATCAATAAGCCAAGGCGTTGACTGCTCAAGCGAGACAACAAATCGCGGTTATTACACAGTGAATGGGCGATTTCGGCGCACACATCCAAATAGAGCGGATCGTCGTGCTGGATCATAATCACCGCGTGATTGGCGTGCTTCAACTCTGTCTTAAACAGCACCAATTGTTCCCACCAAAACGTCTCAGACACCATTTGTGTGAGGTGTTTTTCTGGGTCGTACTCGTGTTGACGTCTGATGCGGTTGATCAGTTTGCGCGCTCGTTGCTCTAGCTGACGCTTTGATGCGCGTGCTTTATCGTTTGATACGCGTGCGGTTTGCTCGCGCAGCATGTTAATGGAGTGGTCACGGTATTTTTTGAATGATGCGAGTGCCGCTTGATATTGACCGCTCTCTTCTGCGACGCGCGACTGCTGGAAACAGATTTGTGATAACAGCTCGCCATTATCAAACGACTTGGCGGACTGCTCAGCTTGAATCAGTAACTCTGTCGCTTTTTGTGGATTTTTTCGTAGTAGTTCGAGTCTCGCTCGGCTAATGTAGGAGTGAGACTTCATCCACACCAAATCGTGTTTCACCGCAAGATCGTGGGCTTTTCGCGTGGCTTCTTCTGCGTCTTCAATACGCTCAAGCCCCAGCAGCGCAAGTCCGCGGAAATCCCAAATCTCTGCCAGCCAGGTTTTGTCTTCGTGATCATAGAGTAAGTCTGATGCGCCATCCAAAACAGAAAGCATTTCAACGTAGTTGTTGAGTAGGTAGAGATCCCAAGCGAGCAAAATACGCGATTTGCCCTCAAGCCAAGCGATGCGATTATGGTTGGCCACCATGACCGCTAATTCGTGAGTACTTTGGGCAAGGCCGTACTCTTGGGTAATGCGCCAAATGTTGCCCAACCCAATCAAAGATTCGATTTGATACTCAATTTCATCCACCAGTGCGGACTGCTCAAGGCAGTTAATCCAGTATTGTTGAGCGGAGTAGTATTTGGCTTGGCCCCAATATTGGAGCGCATAGACGTGCAGAATTTCAGGAAGCAGGTCATCGGTATCGAGGGCGTTGTGTTTAGTGTGCGCCTCTTTGATGTAGCGAAGTCCTTTGCGGTAGTCCATCGATGCCCACGCGCATCGCGCCATTACGATGAGGCTTTTCACCTCGGCGGGTGGGTAGAGGATTTGGGCGGCGCGCGCTAAGCACTGCTCAGCGGAAGCGAAGACTTTGTCCGGATCGGATTCAATCTTACTTTTTAGCTGTTCAAGCTCAGTGTCGAGTAGGCGTTGGCTTTTTTCCAATGAGTCAATCCCTTACCGCTAAGTAAACCTATCAAACTTTAGTACTAAACCCCAGTATAATATGAACATTGACGGGTTTACGACTATCAAAAGCATCAAACATTCCACCTTTTACAGGGATGCGTCACACTTCTATTTATTATGAAAGCAGCTCACGCAGTGTCAAAGGGGATTGAGTCAATTCAAGCCGTTGCGCTGCGGTCATGCCTTGTTTGTCTTGGTAGCACAAATTATGCCACGCTCTAAAAATATCCAACATAGGCAGTAAGCCGCCCGGTCTGAGTTTGCGACGCGGCTCATTGATAAAACCGCTAAAGAGCGTTTGAAAGCGAGACTGGAAAAACGCTGTTTGACGAATGGAAGCCCTGCGCAGCCAGTAGTTAGGTCGATTATCTTGTCCTGCGAGATAGCAAATGCCCTTGGCGTATTGACCATCGGAAGTAATCGCCCAGCGATCGCGCCACCAACCCATGTGCACGATGTCGATTTTGTCCAAACTGTGGTTCAGAGACCACTGTGGATCTTCTTCCACATACATAAGGTCGATATTTTGACGCTGAATTCTAGGTAGGCATATGCTAAGTGCTGCAGATCGAAGCACTGGGTCTTGCGGTAGATAGATGGAAACTTGGCGGTCGCCCTGACACAAATCCAGCACATGTAAGAAATGGGCGTACGAGGTGTACGGTGCTCTGATTAATGCCCCTTTAGAAGGGTAATGGAAGACGGTGAGGTTGCCCATGGGGTCTTCCACATTGCCTCGCGCCAAAATGGTTTGGTACTGCTGGTCGATGCGCTCGCGAAGATCGCTCGGTGGCGTTGGCACGGGCAGGTTGGCCTCAGAGCAGTGATCGCGTGAGACAAAACGCGCAGGCGTTTGGTACGGGTCATGATCGATACCACCAACGGGTTCTTCATTGGCCGAGTAGTTGACGTGTTGGCACAAAATGTAGCCGCTGTGGGCTTCACCCGTGGCAAACCACAATACGCCGTTATTGCTTTTCGGTTGCAGGGTGACGTAGTGAGATGCGAGTTCGTAGTGTTTAGCGTGGTTGACCCAACGAGCGTCAATCATGGCAAGCTTGCGTCGGCAGCGGCTGGCGATATGGTCAACATGGTCATAAAAGGTTTTGGGGTTGATGGAAAGCTTGCGGCAGATTTCACGCACGGAATAACCCGTAAACAGTAACCCAAGCAGGTTTTCTTGAAATTGACGTTTTTTGTTCGCCCCTGACCACTTATCGACAAAGGTCGATTGGCACGCTTTGCAACGATAGCGTTGCCTATCACCACTGTAGCCAAACGCGTGGTAGAGGTGTTTATGTGTGTGGACCGAAAGGCCCATGTTGGGACAATCAGGTTGGCGACAAGCGGGCAGCCCATCGCTGTGTAGCTGGCGTAAACGTTGCAGTTCAGTCAGCACATCTAGATTGTTAAGTAAGGGGGGGAAAGCACCGCACTCCCGACATACCATCGCAGGTCGTTTAGGGTTAGCGTGCTGCACAACGTAACGATGCGCATCACTCAATCCAAAGTTGTCACACGCCAATGTTTTACAAAAATTGAGCTGTAACCCATCTGCTTCCTTTGGCAGTTTGCCAGTTGTCACTCTCTCCCCCTCGGGACTATCTGGGCAGCCAAGCGGTCACTTGGCTGCAATATCGTTACAGGTTGATGGCGGTTTCTAGCGCCACTTTCATCATGTCATTGAACGATTTTTGACGCTCTTCTGAGCTCAGCTTTTCACCACGGATGATGTGATCAGAGACAGTCAGAATGGTGAGCGCTTTTGCACCAAGGTCAGCGGCAACGCCGTAGATGCCTGCAGCTTCCATATCCACACCAAGGATGCCGAGTTTTTCCATCTTCTCGAAGATGTCTGCTTCTGGTGTATAGAAGAGATCCGCTGAGAATACGTTACCGACTTTTACTGGCACGTTTTGCGCGCGAGCTTGAGCAACGGCGGTTTCAAGAAGACCGAAGTCGGCAATGGCCGCGAAATCGTGATCGTTAAAACGGATTCGGTTGACTTTTGAGTCTGTGGAGGCGCCCATACCAATCACGACGTCCATCAATTTTACGTCGTCACGTACCGCGCCACAGCTACCGACACGAATCACGTTCTTCACTCCGAACTCGGCAATCAACTCATGAACGTAGATACAGCAAGATGGGATGCCCATGCCGTGACCCATCACCGACACTTTTTTGCCTTTGTAGGTGCCTGTGTAGCCAAACATGTTGCGAACGTCACAAACTTGTTTGACGTCATCAAGGAATGTCTCTGCGATGTATTTAGCGCGTAGCGGATCGCCTGGCATCAATACGGTTTCTGCAAAGTCGCCTGGCTGAGCATTAATGTGTGGGGTTGCCATAGTCATTACTCCAAATGGGTCAGTAATCGCTGAGCTGATTACCAATTATGTTGAACTTCAATTCTGTGTTGAGGCAATACTAGCCTTGTCAGCCATTGTTCCTTGAGAGGTTGCTCACAAAATAGGGTGTGCTATGACAATTTAGAGGTATTGATAACCAAATGTGTTGAAAGTGATTTGGCAATCGATTTGCAAAAACGTTTGCTTGGGGAGTGAACCAAAATGGTTGTGTTTGCGTAACATTGTACAAATAATTTTTTTGTACATGTTTCAAGTGCTGTGCTACTACTTATATGAGAAATTAAGTTATACAAGAAATTAAGTTGTACACATTTGATGGTGATGGGAGCTCAACATGGAAAAGCAAATTACGATCGGTATCAGTTCTTGTGTGCTGGGAGAAAAAGTCCGTTTCGACTCGGGTCATAAGATCAGCAAGTTTGTCACGAAAGAGTTGGCACCGTTTTTTGAATTTATGCCGATATGCCCTGAAGTGGGAATGGGGATGCCGGTTCCTAGGCCGACGATTCGATTGATGTCAAACGACGAGCGCATTGCGCTGGTGGAGACCAAAGATTCGAGTAAAGATCACACGGACGCCATGATTCGCTATTCCCAACAGAAGGTTGCCAGTTTAGTTGATGAAGAGCTATGCGGTTACATCGTTTGTGCTAAATCGCCCACCTGTGGAATGGAGCGCGTTAAAGTGTACCGTAAAGCTGGTGCGGAAAATATCGGGGTCGGACTGTATACACAGCAGTTGATGGAGCAGATGCCATGGCTACCCGTTGAGGAAGATGGACGGCTCAATGA
This sequence comes from Vibrio sp. R15-SG3-ISO1B, assembly GCF_059833835.1. NCBI lineage: Bacteria > Pseudomonadati > Pseudomonadota > Gammaproteobacteria > Vibrionales > Vibrionaceae > Vibrio > Vibrio sp. R15-SG3-ISO1B. The sequence continues at coordinate 106,888 of NZ_JCBDGG010000043.1, forward strand.
TCCTGTGTTGAAAGAGAACTTCATTACCCGCGTCTATACCCTACGTGATTTTTATGACTCAATGGGTGAGACGCCGACCCGTGGCAAAATCATCGCTTTCCACTCGCGTTACAAGTTGACCTTAATGGCTCATCACCCTGAAGCGTACAAAGAGCTTGGGCGCATGGTTGCCAACATCAAAGAGTACGACATCGAAGAGTTTTACCACTTGTACCGTACCGCGTTGATGCAAGCGGTGGCCAATCGCGCCAGTCGTAAAAACAACACCAACGTGCTGATGCACATCCAAGGTTACTTTAAGCGTCATCTCGACAAAGAACAAAAGTCTGAGCTGCGCCGAGTGATCGACGAATACCGTGTGGGTTTGCTGCCTTTGTTGGCTCCGCTAACGCTCATTAAACATTATCTATCCACTCATCCCGATGAATACTTGGCAAAGCAAAAGTTCCTGCAGCCCCACCCACAGGAGTTAAGACTGCGTTATGGTCTGTGAAAAAAATTGGTATGCGATTCGAGAGGTCTCGGATTTAACCGGCGTTAAGCCTGTGACGCTGCGAGCGTGGCAGCGTAGATACAACTTGATCCAACCGGAGCGCACTGAAAAAGGCCACAGACTCTACACGGATGAGCACATTGCACTCATCAATGAGATTCAAGGCTGGCTCGCGAAAGGGATTTCGATTGGTAAAGTGAAAGCCCTGCTCGGGTCTGATTTGCCAGATGAAGCGCTAGACGTCGGCAGTTTAGAGGCAGTAGAGGAGGTGCTTGAAGCGCTGACCAACCTCAACACCAAGCGTGCAGAGAGTGTGATTAATGGTGTGCTAAAAGAGTATCCTCTTGAGTTGGTTGAGCGTCAGTTCATCACGCCAACGCTCAATGCGCTCGCGCTAGTGAAACAAAGTCTGCGATCTTTGCATCTTGGTCTGTTTAATACCTTGATGGTCACTAAGCTCAACCAGATCATTGAGGCGGAAAACAAGGTGGCCCATCGCGGTAAATGTTTGGCAATCAATCTCGATGCGGCGCGCGATATTCACACTCAACTGTGGGCCCTGAGTCTGGTCAGTCAAGGCTATCGAGTCTTGATGATTGATGGCGTCGAGGATCTGTCGGGGCTGTTAGAGCACACCGCCGTTCACCGCTTTGAACAACTGGCGTTTTACAGTGCCACGAAACCGAGTGAATCTCAGCTTAGTGTGATCAAAGAGTTAGAAGCGCAGCATGGGCAAGTCTCGCTGTCAGAAATGATCGAATTGGTAAGGAGAAGGTTTTGAATATTGTTTGGTTTCGCCGTGATTTACGTGTTGAAGACAATCACGCATTAGTGAGCGCCGTGAATCGAGGTCAACCGGTCGTGGCGTTATACATCGCAACGCCCGGTACCTGGCAAACCCACGATCATAGTCCAAGGCAAGCGGATCTCATCTACCGTCGCTTGCACGAGTTAAAGACGGAATTAGCCGAACTCGACATCCCGCTTTATTACGCGCAAGTTGAGACCTTCGCAGACAGCGCAGCGCTGGTGGCTGAGTTGGCACTGCAAGCCAAAGCAACGGGTCTGTATCTAAATAATGAGTATGAACTGAATGAACGTCGCCGCGATGAAGCGCTGGAGGAGGCGTTGAGTTCGAGTTCTGTGGAGGTGCATCGCTTTGATGACAAGTGTATTTTTCCGCCGGGCTCAGTGCGCAACAAGCAAGGCGACTATTTCAAAGTCTTCACCCCTTACAAGCGCGCTTATTTAAGTAAACTCTATAGTGAAGGATTTCACATCCAGACCTTCAAGACTCATCCGTGTGCAGGGGCGATGGAACACCAAGATGTCGCCTTGTTGGATGAGGCGAGTCCGTTCAGTTACCCGCGTGAATCGAGCGAGCGATACAGTGTCAAGACTCGAGACATCATCGCTACCTTGAGAGAGTTTGTGCAGAGCAAAGCGGATGAGTATGGTGACAAGCGGGATTTCCCAGCCTTGGATAATACCAGCCAGCTGTCGCCGTATCTGGCGATTGGGGCGCTGTCGGTGCGTCAATGCATGGCGCGCTTAATGTATCAGCAAACGCTGCCACTCAGTGGTGGGCGAGAAGTGTGGCAAAGCGAGCTCGTATGGCGAGAGTTCTATCAGCATTTGCTCCACTTTGAACCCAAACTGTCGAGAGGGGAGAGTTTCAATGCTTGGGGAGAGGAGCTGAGGTGGCAAAATAACCCAAAACACATTGAGGCTTGGAAGCGCGGTGAGACAGGCTATCCTATTGTCGATGCGGCGATGAGGCAACTGAACGAAACGGGCTGGATGCACAATCGACTGCGCATGGTTGTGGCGAGCTTTTTGGTTAAAGATCTGCACGTCGATTGGCGTATTGGCGAGCGCTATTTTATGCGTCAACTGATTGATGGTGATTACGCCGCAAACAACGGTGGATGGCAGTGGTGTGCGTCAACGGGGTGTGATGGTCAGCCTTACTTTCGTATTTTCAACCCGACTTCTCAAGGTGAGCGCTTTGATGCTCGTGGCGCGTTTATTCGCCGCTGGGTCCCAGAGCTGAGTTCAGTGCCAGACAAACACATCCATACACCTTGGTCTGATCCGGGGTTAAATTGTCGTCAATATCCTCAACCAATAGTTGATCATAAGAGCGCAAGAGCGATAACCTTAGAGATCTACAAAGAAGCAAAGGGAAACTAAATGCTGCGTAAATGGGTGTCTTTGTGTGCACTGGTCACGCCCTGGTTTGCGTTTTCTGCGACCTACGAATTACCCGGTGAAGAGAGTCGTCTTGTTGGGCGTACTCAGTATCACCAAGTGGTTGAAGGTGAAACACTGGCGGAAATTGCTAAACGTTATGATGTTGGTTTTCTCTCCTTGATGGCCGCGAATAAAGGGGTCGACCCCTTTTTGCCCGCCGCTGACCATGTGTTGACAATTCCAACGCAAGTGATCTTGCCCAATGTCGAGAGACAGGGCGTAGTGATCAATCTAGCGGAGCTGAGGTTGTACTATTTCGAACCTGAAAAAGGCGTGGTGCACATCTTCCCGGTTGGGATTGGCCGTATCGGCCGAGATACTCCCACTATGACGACCAGCATTAGCCAAAAGCGCGCCAACCCAACTTGGACGCCGCCGGCTTCCATTCGTAAAGAGTATTTGGCGAAGGGGATTGAGTTGCCGCCTGTGGTGTCCGCAGGCCCTGAAAACCCGCTTGGTGAGTACGCGCTCCGCTTGGCCTATGGTGTCGGAGACTATCTGATCCACGGAACCAACAAAGACTTTGGCATCGGTCTACGTGTTAGTGCTGGCTGTATTCGAATGGAGCCCAAAGATATTGAGTGGCTTTTCTCTCAAGTCAATGTGGGCACTAAGGTGCAAGTCATCAATGACCCAGTGAAAGTGGCGTTGGAGCCAGACAGAAGCGTCTTTATTGAAGCGCATGAGCCCCTGACACGAAGTGATGGCAGCAAGACGTTGCTGACTATTCCGCAAGAGCTCACTTGGTGGCTCGATGAGTTTCAGCATTCTGATTCCAAAGCGAAAGCAGCGATCCTTGCGCAAAATGGTGTGCCGGTAGAAATCGTCGCGCCAGATTATTTGTAGGTAATGAGTTGCTTATCGAGAATGAACGGTAGCTAGAATGGTCAGCGTGAGTGCAGGATTTTCAACGTACTGATACGCTCAACGATGAGAAAAGAGAAAGGGTCTGCATATGCAGACCCTTTCTTTAAAACTTGACTGAATTACTTAGTGTAAGACTGAGCAATGTTGTCGATGCGTTCGTTTGCACGAGCGGCTTCTTCTTGCGCTGCCATTGCTGCGTCGCCTGACTTACGAACGTCTGCTTGCAGTGCTGAAACGTCTTGGCTTAGCTGGCTAACTTGATTGCTTAGCTCGTCCAGTTTCGCTGTTGTTGCTTCGTCTGGACCAGAAGCACAACCTGCTAGTAGAAGAACAGAAGAGGCTGCAGCTGCGATCAACATTTTGTTCATATTAGAACTCCTTGCTTATATGAGTATCATTTAGATTGCCCTATACATTCTTCATCATATAGTGACATTCCACAGTGTAGTGCTAAATATTAACTTCCAAAAGTAGAGAAAAGTCAAAAAAACCCAAGAATTTAGGTAATTATCGAATTTGTTGACGAATGTCTCATTCGTGAGAGTAAATAATGCAAGTGAAGTCAATAATGAGCATCTATCAATAGTAGGGCTGCTGAAACTCATCCAGTGAGAAAGTACGCTTGCGATTGAGAGTCAAGAGGCTTTGATCGATATTTTGACCATACTCTACCCATCACCGTCTATTCTAGGTATCATGTACCGTTTTGATTTCGTCGCTCGATGTAGCGGGCGTCACTGTTTACCGTTCAATGTGGATTTATTGGAGACAACATTGCAGTTCAAAGATTTAGGTTTAGATAATCGCTTATTAAAAAACTTGAACCATTTTAATTTTACCAAGGCGACTGACATTCAAAAGCAAGCGATCCCCGTGGCGATTGCTGGTAAGGATTTACTCGCCTCCTCGAAGACTGGTTCAGGAAAGACACTGGCGTTTGTTCTGCCGATTTTGCACAAGTCTCTAAAAAATAAATCGTTTTCCGCCAAAGACCCACGCGCATTGATTCTAGCGCCGACCCGTGAATTGGCGAAGCAGGTGTACGGTGAATTGCGTTCTATGTTGGGCGGTTTAACGTACGACGCCACCCTGATTTTAGGCGGTGAAAACTTTAACGACCAAGTCAAAGCGCTTAAGCGCTACCCTAAATTCATTGTGGCGACACCAGGGCGTTTAGCCGACCACTTGCAACACAAATCCTTGTTCCTTGATGGCTTGGAAACCTTGGTACTGGATGAAGCGGATCGTATGTTGGACTTGGGTTTCGCGCCTGAGCTACGTCGTATCCACAATGCAGCCAAGCATCGTCGTCGTCAAACCTTGATGTTCTCGGCCACGTTAGATCACGCAGAAGTCAACAACATCGCTTTTGAAATGCTTAATGCGCCTAAGCGGATCGCTGTAGGCGTGGCCAATGAAGAGCACAAGGACATCACACAGAAGTTCTACCTGTGTGACCATCTTGATCATAAAGAAGCGATTTTAGATCGCATTCTTGAAGAGGCGCAGTACAAGCAGCTGATCATCTTCACTGCAACACGTGTCGACACTGAGCGTTTGACTGACAAGCTGAACGAGCGCAAGCTCAAAGCGGTAGCGCTGAGCGGGAATCTGAATCAAACTCAACGCAACACCATCATGAGTCAGTTTGAACGTGCCGTGTTTAAGATTCTAGTGACCACCGATGTGGCGTCACGTGGTCTTGATATTGCCAACGTGACCCACGTGGTCAACTTTGATATGCCTAAGCATACTGAAGAGTATGTGCACCGAGTGGGCCGCACGGGTCGAGCGGGTAACAAGGGTGATGCCATTTCGCTAGTAGGACCAAAAGATTGGGACAGCTTTAAGCGTGTGGAAGCTTATCTGCAGCAAGACATTGCCTTTTCTGAGCTGGAAGGTTTGAAAGGCAAGTTCAAAGGTTTGAAGCCGCGTAAGCCCGATTTTCGTAACAAACCCAAACCGAACAAGAAAGCCACCACGACTAAGAAAAAGGCGTCAACTAAGCCTGTTAAGCGTGATAAAGGTTTCTACCAAAACGTGGCGGTGGGCGATTCAGTGTTTATTCCTAAGAAGAAAGTCGCGCCGAGTAGCGACGACGAATAATCTTAGCGAAAACGCACAAAATAATTAGGGACTGCCGAGGCAGTCCCTTTGTCTATCTCACGCTTTAGACTTTAAAGAATCCAAGCTGCTGCTTTTGATTTTCAGCCAGTGCCGAGAGCTCTTGGCTGGCGGCGGCGGCTTGAGTGATACCAGTGACGTTTTGGCTCACTAACTCATAGATGTTGCTGAGGTTGTTGTTGACGTCCGAGGTAACTTGCCCTTGCTCTTCAGACGCGATAGCGACTTGAGCGTTAATGCTCGACAGGTCGGAAATCGATGTGGAAATATCACGCAGCGAGACACTGACCAACTTTGCTTGCTCTTGACTGCGAGTGATCATCTCAAGGCTTGAATTCACGCTGTCATTGGCACTGCCCGACTGTTTTTGCAACTCTTCGATAATAGTCTGGATCTCTTTTGTCGACTCCTGTGTGCGTGCAGCCAGCATGCGAACTTCATCGGCGACTACAGCAAAACCACGACCACTTTCACCTGCACGCGCCGCTTCAATCGCTGCGTTTAGGGCAAGCAAGTTGGTTTGCTCAGAAATACTCTCAATCACTTCAATCACTTTGCCAATTTGCTCAGATTGATCTTTGAGCGAGTGAACCACTTGCGCCGCATCCGATAGTTGACGCGCCATTTTCTCGCTCTCGCGGGTATTCTCATCAAAGACTGCCAAACTCTCTTTTGCCAGTTTATCTGCTTTCAGCGCGGCAGAGTCGGCCAGATTGGCGTTTTGGGTCACTTCCGTTGCCGTGCCTTCCATCTGGTTGATCGCTGACGCCACTTGTTCCACTTCGTTCTTCTCTTGGTCGGAGTTGACGCTCGATTGTGTCATCACCGCCGCTAACTCCGTCGAGGCGGACGCGACATCCACGCTGATTCGAACCAATGAGTCGACGGTTTGCTGGAGTTTGCTCACGGTACTGTTGAAGTCTTTAGAGAGTGCAGTGATCTCGTTGTTGCCTTCTTCTTGCACGCTAACGAGTAGATTGCCGTGCGCCAATTGTGTCATGGCTTGTTGTAGGCGCTGAATCGGCGTGACGATGATTCCGGCCAGCAACCAACTTAATATCAACGCGATGGCGAGCACAGCGACAAGACCGATGATACTGCTGTTCATCACCGAAGAGTGGGTTGCCTCACTGCGATGCAAGTCATCCAATGCCAGTTCATTGAGCTTGGTGGAGAGATGGTCAATGGCTGATACCATCTCTTGCCCGGCCTGGCGGTAGACTGCCGAAGCTTGCTCAAAACGTTGGTTAAACGCCGCACTGGATTGGGTCTGTTGATGTTTCTGATTGAGGAGCGGCACCATAGTGTTGATGGAGTAGCGAACGTAGTGCTCGATGGCCTCTTTCATAGCCGAGACTTCTTTTTGCAAGCCCTCTACAGTATTGAGTGAGTCCAGCAGACGTTGATTTTCGCTCTGTTTTTCTAACAAGGTGCTGGCGAGTCCATCAACATCTTCTGCGCGAAACAAGCTGTAGATAGCTTTGATGCGCATACCGTAGGTATTGTCGATAATGTCAGTGAGTTCTTCTTTGTGATTGACGAGATGTTCAGTGGAGCTTTTGACGGTGCCAAACGCGTGAGTCAGGCTATTTGAGCTGTAAGTGATGCCTGCGATGAGCAAGATCAGAGTGAATATCACAGGTACAACAACTTGTACCTTGATAGAAAGGTTACTGAGTAACTGGCGCATTAGTGGTCCTCTACATACGAAACTGAATAAGATCTATTATTTTTATAGTTAAGGAGAATGATTCTAATTTGTCTCTGATTTATTTCAATAATCAAATTTATCTTACATAGATAAGTTTGACCCCACGTTATGCAACTTATATTTACATTAATATCAGATGGTTAATTCTTGCCCACTAGATTGGTGATAAAGACAAGGGCACACCGAGAGCGGATAAAGTGGTAAGGGCGTCAGTAATGTGCTGACGTTGAGAAATAAGACCAATGTGTCATATAGGCTTCAACGAAGTGAAACACAACTGTCACATTTGAGTCCTAAAGTGAGCAGCGTTCAAGTGAAACACAACGGCAATAAAGCCAACTTAAGGAAATTGTGATGAAAAAGACAGTAATCGGTGCAATCGCACTTCTAGGCGCCATGGCAGTGACTCCTGTTTCTGCTAAAGAAACAATCTCTGCTGTAGGTTCTAGCAGCGTAACTCCACTGATGGAAGTTTTCTCTGAAACATACATGAAGTCAAACTCTGATGTGTTTATCGAAGTTCAAGGACCAGGTTCTTCTGCGGGCGTGAAAGCGGCGAAGAACGGCAGTGCTGACCTTGGCATGTCTTCTCGTAACCTGAAAGAGTCTGAGAAAGAGCCAACATTGAAAGAGCTAACAGTTGCACTCGACGGTATCGCTGTTGTGGTGAACCCTAAGAACGATCTAAAAGGTCTAACTGCTGAGCAAGTAACGGCTATCTACACGGGTGAAGTGACGAACTGGAAAGACGTAGGCGGCGCAGACAAGCCTATCGTAGCGATCACTCGCGATACTGCATCAGGTACGCGTGGCGCGTTCGAAGACATCATGAGCCTTAAGAAGAAGATCTCGGGCAAAACTGTGTCAGCGATTTCTCAGCGTGCTCAAGTGGCCAACGGTAACGGTGCTCTTAAAACCATGGTTGCCTCTAACCCATACGCGATTGGTTACATCTCTCTAGGTACCGTTGACGAGTCGGTTCACGCACTAGCGATTGACGGTGTCGATGCAACGGTTGACAACGTGAAAGGCGGTTCTTACAAAGTGGCGCGTCCTTTCCTAGTTCTTTACCGTGAAGGTCAACCTACTGCGGCAACACAGAAATTCCTAGACTGGATGGTGTCTGACGACGCGCAAGCGCTTGTTGACCAAAAAGGTTACATCTCAGTTAAGTAACGCCAGTAAGATTTTAATTGCTCAGCCCCCTTTGGGCTGAGCCTTTTCTCACTCTGAAACGAGTGTTTCACTCGTTATCTCGGTAAGATTTTATGACCATCGCAACAAGTAGTGAAAAGCTTATGAATACTCAAGCGACTCAAGTATCTAAGCCAAGTCTTCGTGCCAAAAAGCGCGTTGATTGGAAAGAGCGCATCTTCCATGGCTTATTCTTAACCAGTGCTATTATCGGCATTGTTTCTCTCGCCATCATTGCTTACTTCATTTTTAGAGAATCCATTCCTGCCTTTCAAGAAGCGGGGATTACCGGCATTGTTTTAGGCCAAGACTGGTTGCCACCGGCACTGTATGGTGTGGCGACCATGATTGTCGCTTCGATTGTGTCCACCTTTGGCGCAGTGATTGTGGGTGTGCCGATTGGTGTATTAACAGCCATCTTTATCGCGGAAATCGCGCCCAAACGTTTAGCGGATGTGATTCGACCAGCGGTTGAGCTGTTAGCGGGTATCCCTTCGGTCGTCTATGGCTTCTTTGGCCTAGTCATCATTGTTCCGCTGATTCAAAACATCTTCAATGTGCCTGCGGGTAACACCATTTTGGCCGGTATCATTGTACTCGGGGTGATGATTCTTCCTACGGTCATTACCGTGTCTGAAACCTCGATTCGCGCTGTGCCTCGCGCCTACAAAGAAGGGTCGTTAGCGCTGGGGGCGTCAAAAATCTACACCATCTTTAAGCTTCTCGTTCCAGCGGCACGAAGCGGTATCATGACTGGGGTTATCTTAGGCATTGGTCGCGCATTGGGCGAAACGATGGCGATCATTATGGTCATGGGTAACGCACCGGCGATGCCACAAGGTATTTTAGATTCCGCACGTACGCTGACCGCTAACATTGCCATTGAAATGTCCTACGCAAGCGGTGTACATGCGAACGCTCTCTACGCAACGGGCGTGGTACTGTTGGCGTTTATCATGATGTTAAACGGTGCATTGTTGTACTTAAACCGCGAAAAAGCGAAATAAGCGATAGGTGAAGATTATGGACCGCGTGAAATTAAAACAGTCTCGAGAGCGTAAGGATCAGATCCTCAATGCGTTTGTTTGGTTGTCTGCTGCGCTGACAGTTGGCTTCCTATTTTGGATTATCTGGTACATTCTTTCGAATGGCCTACAGCATGTTGATTGGAAATTTATCTCTGGCGATTACACTCGAACCGGTGATGAGCAAGGTATCTTTCCGATGATTGTATCGACCATTTACATGGTTATCGCATCAATTGCGGTTGCGGCCCCAATGGGCATCATGACCGCCATCTACCTAACAGAATACGCCAAAGTGGGCAGTAAACTGGTCAAAGTGATCCGTTTCTGTACTGAGTCACTGGCGGGTATTCCATCGATCATCTTTGGTCTGTTTGGTATGACATTCTTTGTGGCCATTTTGGGGCTGGGCTTCTCCATCCTATCGGGTGCATTGACACTGAGTATCTTGATTCTTCCCGTGATCATCCGAACTACGGAAGAGGCGTTGATGTCCGTACCACAAACATACCGCGAAGGCTCATATGGCCTTGGCGCATCGAAAATTTACACTATCTGGCGCCTAATTTTGCCAAGCGCAATGCCAGGTATCTTAACCTCGGTCATTCTAAGTATTGGTCGTGTGATTGGTGAGTCTGCCCCTGTATTTCTCACCGCAGGTATGGTCGCGCGTATTCCTGATTCGTTATTCGATTCAGGCAGAACGCTGACGGTACACCTGTACAAGCTCACTACAGAGCTCTTCACGATAGATGAGTGGAATCAGGCCTATGGAACTGCGACAGTGCTGATTGTGGTTGTTCTATTGATCAACATGATCACTAAACTGATTGCTCGCCGCTTCAATACCGCGACTTACTGATCGCTGACTGACCAAATTTAAGAGATTAAGACCATGAACAAATTCAACATTGAAAATCTAGACCTGTTTTACGGTGAGAACCAAGCCCTTAAATCGATCAACCTTCCGATCCCAACCCGTCAGGTGACGGCGTTGATTGGGCCTTCAGGCTGTGGTAAATCGACGCTGTTGCGCTGCTTAAACCGCATGAATGACTTGATTGAAGGTGTGACTATCAAAGGCTCGCTTGAGATGGACGGCACCGACATCTACGGCAACATTGACGTGGCGGATTTGCGCATTCGTGTTGGGATGGTGTTCCAAAAACCTAACCCTTTCCCTATGAGCATTTATGAAAACGTGGCGTATGGTCTGCGCGCTCAGGGTATCAAAGATAAAAAACACATCGATGAAGTGGTAGAGCGTTCACTGCGTGGCGCCGCTTTGTGGGATGAAGTCAAAGATCGTCTTAAATCGCACGCTTTCGGCTTGTCGGGTGGTCAGCAGCAGCGTCTATGTATCGCGCGTACAATTGCGATGGAACCGGATGTGATCTTGATGGATGAACCGACGTCCGCGCTTGACCCAATCGCGACTCACAAGATCGAAGAGTTGATGGAAGAGCTGAAAAAGAACTACACGATCGTGATTGTGACGCACTCCATGCAGCAAGCACGTCGCATCTCTGATCGCACGGCGTTTTTCTTAATGGGTGAGTTAGTTGAGCATGACGATACACAAGTTATCTTCAGCGACCCTAAAGACGATCGCACCAAAGGCTATGTAAACGGCGACTTTGGTTAATGCTTAGCAACTTATAAACAGAATTTACTGGCAATATCACTATAATAATATGCGATGGTACTTTGCCCCTCTTTTAGAGGGGCTTTTTTGTGCCCGTCTTTTGCTCATGTTATGAGTGGAGATTGAGATTTTTAAATCAACGCGATTGGCTTTCTGACAATATGCAGTCTTGATGTAAGGACAAGTGAAGCGGTACCACTTGAGGGGCGCTAAGTACCAGTGTGACTGGAAGCGTATCGAGGGAAACCGTGACGCGCGAACCTGGGTTTAAAGAGCTTTGAATCGTGTTTGTACCTTGCAGTTTAATCTTGCTGCCAGAGGGGATTGTGGGCAGCGCAGTGATGGTGAGATGGATAGAGGTGGGATTGTGCTCACAGTGAAGTGTCAAATACGGAGGGAGCGTGTGAAGGGCGGGAAAGGCCAGTGTTTGGAAGGAGAATAGGAAAGCGATACCCGGAGGTATCGCTTGAGAGAACATCTTGCACATATCAACTAATACTGAGTGATATTAACATAGTTACCGTTAGATGCTGAACCGGTAACAGTAGCCGTATCCCAAGCCGTTTGGGTTACATACACCTGGTTGTGATTTGAGTTACCACCAAGGTACACAGTAGCCTCTGACTCAAATGACGTTTGGTTGATATCTACTTTGTTACCGTTACCCCGGTTGATCGTTACTGTGGCAGTGTTGTCATCGTTCTGTACAATATCAATATCATTTGCATCACCCCAATACACATTGACAGTTGCGGTGTTGTCAGCCTTATAACTTTGATTAATATCAATGAGGTTTCGATCTGAATTATAGTTAATATTTACTGTCGCACTGTTATCTGCTACTACGTTCGAGTCTGCTTGTACAACATTAATTTGGTTAGCATCAGAGTTGCCCTGAACGTATATTTCTGCTGAAGTATTACCGAATCCTTCTTGCTCCGTATAGATAATGTTTCTATCAGAGTTGTTTACGTACACTGTGGACTGCAGAAACATACCGTTTTGAGAAATGTCAATATCGTTCAATACGGTGCTTTGCATAGTGACATTCGCATCATTTCCCTCATCTGACAATAATAGAGAGTTAGGGGATGTTTGTACAATTGCGATATTATCGCTGTTGGCGCTATTTAAACTTACTTGAGCTTCATTTTCTGCATAAACTGCCGATGATGCCAAAATAGCTGTGATTGTGATTGCTAACTTTTTCATGAATAGATCCTTACTTTTGTCCATTTATAGTGATGTTATCCTTTACGTTGTGCGTCATTGTTCAACGTAAATACTGCGATGCATTGAGTTCTTTATGAAGATAAAGTCATCTCCATCCTGATTAATTCCATAACTGGCATTACTTTTATCAATCACAACGGCAATGTTATTATCATTGACTTGTGAAATGCTGATATCACTGCCATAACTAGACAAGCATTTTCGACCGCTGCATTGTTCTAGATAAGCCAGGTTGAAATCCCCATCTTGTTTGATATAACCAGTATGGTCTTGACCAGTTTGTACAAGTACGGCGACATTTTTTCGTCCAGATTGCTCCACCATCCCGGTGTTATCTGAGCCTGTCTGAGATACAATTGCTGTACTCGAATCAGTTTTATCTTGTATTACCTTGGCCTTATTTTTTCCGTTCCCAATGTGATGTTGGTGAATAAAAACATTTGAATCAACACTGTTATTCAGAATGACCTCTGCATAATTACCTGGAGAGGTGTTTAATTCATCAAATTCAATAAAGCTATCTGAATTATTAAACTCTCCAAAGACCTTCGACATTTCGTCGAAATCATGTCGTGTACCACCATATGCATGAGCCATGGATAATAAAGATAAGACGACAAAACCTTTCTTGACATAGTTGAGATTTTGCACCTTAACCTCCGTTATTTAGGTGTTCAGCGAGTTGCTGTCTCCATAACTCACGATTAATTATGCTCGCACTACCACTAAATACAATGAACTTAAAATTGAAAATTAATCAGATCAATTTTCTTTTTAATGAGACGGTTTCTTGTAATGGGCAATCTAAAGTTTAATTAAACTTGTTTCATAACTAGTTATTTCGTTTATTTTCTATTTAACTAATTGATATTTAATGAATTTAATTGATGTCCAATAGGCTATGAGTTAGAGGGCTAGCGATTGTCTTCTACATAGATGGCTGGTTTAGTCTCAATATTGAGATGGGTAAGATTGTTTGAATAGTATCCTTTTATCTTTTTTAAAGATCATATAAGTTTTAAACATGATCATACTTCTCATGCAAAAGTGGACAATTAGAATGAATCGAATAAACACCTTTACGTCTATGTGTATTGGTTTTTTTCTTTGCTTAGTTAACCACTTGGGCTTTGCAGAAGAGATAGAAGATGTGAAGAATTCGAGTGGCAGTCAACATATAGAAAGCAACGAATTTTATGCTGAGGTTGAAGGGCTGATCGTGGATAGAACAATGACGCGGCTAGGAGATGATTTTTATTTTTTCTTCACTCAGTACATGAATGATCGCCATGGTTCATTACAAGAAAACTTAGTAGTCAAGGAGCGCCCTACTGCGTTGTCTGGCAGTATTATCAGCGTTCTTCATCGCGACAAAGTTATTTATCGTACGGCGTTGTCCCCAGGAAGAAAAACAGCACAGGACAAAGCCAAAGATGCACTTAGTGCAGTCACTAACTATTTATTGAGATGGAAAGCTCAGCGTGAGTATCAAGATACTTTTGATCTCGAACGTGATGAGTTCTGAAGGGAATAATGATGAAAATAAAGATGATGTTTCGGCAGTGTGTAACGTTAGCCTGCCTCTTTACTGGCAGTCTTTACGCAACGGAACTGGTGTATACGCCAGTGAATCCTAGCTTTGGTGGTAACCCGCTCAACAGTTCACATTTGTTTGGTGTGGCGAATGCGATCAATGGTTATGAAGGTCCAGACAACGGGCTAGATTTTGAAGAGGAATCGGCGCTCGATCGACTAGCGAATAGCTTAGAATCACGCTTGATTAGCCAACTGTTATCAGACGTAGGGAATGGGAATACGGGTCAGTTAGAGACGGACGACTTTTATCTCAATATTGTCGACAACGGTGGCACATTGTCGGTGCAAATTGTGGATAAAATCTCCGGTGAATCCACCGAGATAAAAGTTGCGGGCTTAAACCCGGATAATAATTAGAACGGAGACTGCCCATGCGCCTGATTACTCTCACTTTACTCTGTGGCTTATTATCCGGTTGTGCCATTTCTATGGATATGCCTGATACCGACGAAGCACCCACTTTGATGCCACGCGGTGCAACTTATCAAGACTTGGTCAACTTACCTGAACCTCGAGGTAAGATTTTGGTCTCTGTCTACGACTTCCGCGATCAAACCGGTCAATATAAGCCTCAACCTAACAGTAACTTCTCGACGGCGGTCCCCCAAGGTGGTACGGCGCTGTTGACTGCGTCTTTGCTTGACTCCAAATGGTTTGTACCGCTTGAGCGAGAAGGGCTACAAAACTTGTTGACCGAGCGCAAGATCATTCGAGCGGCACAAAATAAGGGCTCAGGTGCAGAAAACCACGGTGATGATTTGAGTGCACTGAGCTCTGCTAATGTCGTGATTGAGGGCGGTATCGTCGCCTATGACTCAAACATTAAAACGGGGGGGGCCGGGGCGCGTTATCTTGGCATTGGCTCATCGGGGACATACCGAACAGACCAAGTCACAGTGAACTTGCGTGCGGTGAATGTTCGTACGGGGCAGATTCTGCTTAGTGTCACTACGAGCAAGACGATATTTTCCCATGAACTGACGGCAGGGGCGTTTCGTTTTATTGACTACCAAGATTTACTTGAAGTCGAAGCGGGGTACACGAACAACGAGCCAGTGAACGTCGCTGTGATGTCTGCGATAGATGCGGCGGTCATTCACGTCATTGTTCGAGGTATCAGTCAAGGACTTTGGCAACCGGCTAACCCAGAAGACAGAAACAACGCGTTGCTACAAAAATACGCCAAACAGACTCATCAGATTTTATAAAAGCAAACCTAAGGCCAAAAGCCTGTCTATTCAGAAAAGTCACGCCTATACAGATCGTATAGGCGTTTTTCTGTCTGCTTGTATCACTTAAGTGCTCAATCGTGATTGAGGGAGAATGGTGTTTACTATCACCTAGGAGGGAGTGTTGGCGGGTTTATCCTTGTCATCCTGTGCCGCGTCCTCGCCCGTGTCGGCAAATATCTCCGCGACTGCGCTGCGCTCTAACTCGCCTTGCAGATTCCCTTCGTCGTCAACGACGGGTAGAGAGTAGTCGTACGACATGGTGTCGACCAGCACCTCTTCGATGGCAGAATCGGCAGAGACCGTCGGCACTTCCTCATAGATTTCCTGATTGATTGCGTCTTCGCCATGTTCTTTGGCGGCATCCATCAGACCCTCTTTTGTCAACACGCCCTGATACCCCTCTTCAGTGACATGATAGGCGTAATCTTGTTTGAAGCCTTTCATCTGTTTGATGGCGTCTTGAATTGTGGTGGCGGTAATGCGATACGCGGGTGGGTTCATCACGGTTTCCACCGTGAGCGCGCGAGCACGATTGACGTCTTTGACAAACGCCTCAACGTAATCATCAGCAGGGTTCAAGAGGATATCGTCCGGTGTGCCTTGCTGAACCAGCTCACCATCTTTGAGGATGGCAATTCTGTCGCCCAATCTCAGAGCTTCATCCAGGTCGTGAGTAATAAACACGATGGTTTTGTGCAGTTTTTCTTGCAGCTCGATAAGTTGATCTTGCATTTCACTGCGAATCAGTGGGTCGAGCGCCGAGAAGGCTTCATCCATAAGCAGGATTTCTGCATCGGTACACAGGGCACGTGCTAAACCGACACGTTGCTGTTGTCCTCCAGATAGCTGAGAAGGGTATTGGTTTTGATAGCCTGACAGCCCAACGGTATCGAGCCATTCATTGGCTTTTTTTAAGCGCTCTGGTTTTGGGATGCCTTGAATTTCTAATCCGTACGCGACATTGTCGACAACCGTACGATGAGGGAGCAGGCCAAAGCGCTGAAATACCATCGACATTTTGTGACGGCGGAACTCTTCAAGCTCGCTTTGACTGAGCTTCATCACATCGGTCCCTTCGACCAAAATCTGGCCTTCGGTGGGGTCGATGAGTCGATTAAAGTGTCGAATCAAGGTGGATTTTCCAGAGCCTGACAGGCCCATGATGACAAAAATCTCCCCTTTATTGATTTGGAGATTGATCTCTTTAAGTCCGACAGTATGGCCGGTTTCAGCGAGTACGTCGTCTTTGCTTTGACCCTGCTTGACTCGCTCCATGACAGAGTGTGGCTTGGCACCGAAGACCTTGTACAAGCCACTGATCTCGATAAGTGGTTTAGTCATGTTTCAGATCTCCTAGATGAGCTTGGGTGCGCTTTGCATACGCTTGTGAGGCTCGGTCAAACAAAATAGCCAGCACGACGATGGCAAATCCGTTAAGTAGGCCTAACGTAAAGTATTGGTTGGTGATGGATTTAAGAACGGGTTGCCCTAGGCCTTTTACACCAATCATAGAGGCAATGACCACCATCGATAGCGCCATCATGATGGTTTGGTTGATGCCTGCCATGATGGTGGGCATCGCCAGTGGGAGTTGCACGCCAAACAGCCGTTGTTTGGCGCTGGCGCCGAAGGCCGTCGCGGCTTCGAGCACCTCTTTGTCGACCAAGCGGATACCGAGGTTGGTTAGGCGAATAACCGGAGGGATCGCATAAATCACCACGGCAATGAGCCCCGGTATTTTACCGATGCCGAGTAGCATTACGACCGGAATGAGATACACAAACGCGGGCATGGTTTGCATGATGTCCAACATCGGCGTGACGATCGATTGGACTCGATTTGAACGCGCCATCGCAATACCAATAGGGATACCAAGCACAATAGATAGCATGGTGCAGACAGTGATGATACTCAGCGTTCGCATAGTATCTTCCCACATACCAAAATAGCCAATGAAAATCAGTGAGATAAAACACCCGACACCCAATTTCCAAGAGCGACTGGCCAGATAAACAAGCGCGGTACAGACCGCAAGAACAATAACCCAAGGCGTGGAGAGGAGCAGTTTTTCAAACCAAATTAAAAATGAGAGCAGTGGGTCAAAGAAAGACTCGATCATTTCACCGTATTCGCGAGAAAACTCGCGGTAGGCACCATCGAGTGTTTTGCGAATCGCTCGCAAATCTGAGCGTTCCATTTCTGGAAAGCTGCTAAACCAACTATCACTAGACATCGTGTTTATTCCTTTTATTCTCCTTCACGCGTCGCGCGTGAAGGAGTACAACTTATAACAGAGTTAAGGGAGGAGGGGGGTTAGAGTGCTTTGGTCACTTTGTCCGCAACGTCTGCAGGTACCCAAGCTTGCCAGATCTGTGGGTAGGACTCTAAGAAGTGGAACATAGCTTCCTCACTGTCTGCTTGGTTGTCTTCCATCCAAGCGAGCAACTGGTTCATGTCAGCGTTAGTAAAGCCACGCTTTGTAAAGTAGTCATACGCTTCTGGTGAGCGAGTAGCGAACTCTTCTGTCGTGATGGTGTGGACGGGTGAAGGTGGGTACATCGTCGCTTTAGGCTCCGCACATTCCGGTTGCGAAGTACAGTTGACGAACTCATCTAAGTCAACACCACTACCAAAATCGACTTTGACCATGTTGTATTTACCCAAAACGGCCGTCGGGGCCCAGTAGTAACCGAACCAACCTTGTTCACGCTCATAGGCTTTGGCGATAGAGCCAGATAGACCGGCACTTGAGCCTGGATCAATGATGGCAAATCCCGCTTCTTCTAATTTCAGTGCGCGGAATAGGTTCCCAGCGCTGATTTGACAGTTCCAGCCCGCAGGACAGCTGTAAAAAGCGCCTAATTCGTCATCTTCAGGGTGCTCAAACAGCTTCGCGTGTTTTTTCACCCCTTCGATTGTTGCAAGTTCTGGATGCTGTTCCACCAAGTACGCAGGTACCCAAAAACCTTCTTCACCGCCATCAACGAGGGATTTACCTGCGTAGCGCAGACGTTTTTCCTCAACCCCTTTGTCTAGCGCATCTTTTAGCGCGTTACTCCAAAGCTCTGGAGCCACATCAGGTTGACCTTTTTCAATCATTGAGGTGCCAGTAGGCATGGTGTCCCCTGGGATAAGTTCGGCATCGCAGCCGTAACCATGTTCTAAAATAAATTTGTCGATGTTGGCCATCAAACTGGCTGAGTTCCAGTTCATATCAGCGATGGTAACAGAGCCACATTCACTTGCCTGTGTGTGAAATGTGGCGGCGGAAAGCGCAATTAGAGTCGCGGATTTGAGTTTCATTATAATTCCCTTCTAAATGAATCCATCAATAGAATAGTGAATTAATGGTTAGAGTTCAAATAAAAGTGGCACGCAGTGTGCTTGTCGTTAGTAATTTTTCGCTCGTTAACGTGAGAGAAATCGCATTTGTATGCATGTTGCCCATTAAATTTGCATAAAGCTAGTGTGATGAATGTCTTGTTTTGGTTTGAGTTCAAATGAATTAGTCCGTGGACCAAACGTTTTTAATGTCTGGCCAGCCCCAGTTGGTGAGCTCGACGTCTTTGAGCACACCCTCAAATCTGAGTGTTTGCCGATGATGGAACAGTGGCGACAGCCAAAACTGATTGATGAGCGCGGAGGCGATGGGCTCTAGCGCCTCTAAGTAGTTCGCCAGTGGTGTCGTGCTGCGTAGATCATCTAGCGTGCGCAGCAGCCAGCGTTTGGAGTCTTCGCCAATGCAAGCTTGGACAATTGGGTTGTGGTAGAGGCTGTTGAACGCTGAGGCGTGGCGATTGTCATCGAGGTTGATATTGGTGACGATCAGAGACGCTTGTAACTGACCACTTTCAGCGAGCGCAGTCAGCTCACGATAAGAATAGGAGTGAACCGTGACTTCAACGCCAAGGGTTTCGAGTAACGACTGAATAGCGAGTGCGCAGCTTTGCAGCGCGGTGTAGTCGTAAACGGCAATGCTGATGTGATTGGGCAGCGGTACACGAGGCATCGTGGGTCGAATCACTTTATGCCACATCGGCAGTAAGTTTTGCGCGACCTCACAACCGAACGCACGTCCGCTCTCTTGTAACTGCTTGAGCACTCGCAGAGGGGTGATAAAGGTCGAAAGAAAACGGCGTTGAGCATCGTTGAGCGTATTGCACGCCGTTTGATTAAATAGGACAAACATACAGCCATCTTCAACCCGAGAGCGCTTGATGTCGGTGTGCGGTTCATGACTCACCGCATGTGAGAGATAGTGATGACAGGGATATTGCGCACCCGGTTGGTTTGTCTCGATTTGTTTTTTGTGGGCAGTGGGCTCTTCAATTTGCCAGATGGTCACTTGGTCGGTAAGCGCTCGGCAGGCATAGAAGCGCTCGAACGCTTGCAGGTTCAGTTTGGCACTGGAATGTTCGCTTACTTCGAAGGGGCCCGACCCGATAACTTGTGATTGTTTCGTGTCGTGGACTTGGCTCGGCGGTTGAATGGAATACTTCACGCCAGAGAGTAAGCCACCAAATCCTTGGTCGGGAAGAGAGAGTTCGAACATCACTTTATTGTGCCCGGGCGAGTGCACGGATTTTAAATGGGACAATTCACTGCGGTAATGACCAAGCTCACGCAATCGCTCAAACAGTGCCACGACACTGTTTGCGTCGATTGGCGCACCATTGTGAAACGTTAGCCCAGGACGTAAATAAAACGTCCATGTCAACGCGTCTTCATCATAGTGCCAATGATGAGCCAGTTGAGGAGTGAGCATACCGTCATTGGTACAACCAACCAGGCAACAGTAGATCTGGCGAATCAGATAGCGCTCACTTGAGCGTTGCAATTGATGGGGTACTAACCGCTCAAAAGCACGTTTGTAAGTTAACTGTATATGCAGCCTTCCTTCACGTAGCGTCGCACCGGAGGTGTGTTGTAGGAGGCGGCCAAACTCAATTTGGTCGTCATCGAGGATCTGGAGCGCTTTCTCGTATTGGCCTTGACTGATACGGGAAGCGGCAAGTTGCGATTTCAAATCAAACAAGGCGTAGTGAAGTGTCAACGAGGAGCGTTGATTACGTCCCGCCTTTGGTGCCCAACTCAACCAGTTCAGTGTTTGCATCTGACCAAGTAAATTGCGAGCGTGCCGGGGTGTCGTACACAAATGTTCTGCCACCGTTGGTAGCGCAATCTTAATCGTTGCGCTTGTTCCTAGCGGCTCAAGGCGAGAATAATAACGCAGTAAATTGATGTCAGACACTAGGCCTCCAATAATGAGAACAGAAAGTAAATGTGACTTCCGTGTTTTGGCGAAATTCACGCTTATTGGCCGGTATAAAGCCGATATCTCGATTATATGGGAAAGACCAAGAAAAATTTAGACTCTTTTTTCTTTCCTTATTAAGTCGCACACTGACGCTGTACTAAGGAGGCATGAATGAACCCAATGACTCACCCCATCATCGAATATTATTCTCAGCGTTTAATGATCACCCACTCTT
>NZ_JCBDGG010000044.1:0-10060 GCF_059833835.1 Vibrio sp. R15-SG3-ISO1B
TCTTTGTTCTGCGGGTGAGTGGTGTTGCTAGTGGCACTATTATTGGTCATTGGGTCGCTGCCCTCTGGCGTGCTTTCCTCGCTTTCTTCGAGTAGCTCTTTGAGTAGCGCTTCATCGCTGCGTCGCTCTTGCTCTGCGTCTGTTGGCTGCGTTTTGCTAGTTGGTTTGAGTTTCAAGTAGGAGACATAGCGCAGTGCCGCGATGTTGCCGACCATAAAACAGACGACCAGAATGATGATAAACCAAGGGTTAGTGAACAGTTCCATTGCAAGCCTACGCGCTAATATTGGTGATAAACTGAGTATACAGCGTATCGACGTTTGAGATCAGGTACTCTTTTCCCAGTAGCTCGGGATCGTGCCACTGCTCAGTCAGCAAGGCTGGGGTGAGGTGGCTAAGGCAAGTATCTGCAGTCGCTCGGTGACTGATGTGCCAAGGCTCGGGAGCGACACCGCCACGATCGGTGTGATAGGGGAAGAAAAAACCGTAGTCCTGCAGGGTGTGACTAAGCCACAGATAGAAAGGTTGCTGGTGACCGGTGTGATATTCCCAAGGTTCCAGTTTTAGAGAAGTATGCCGAGGAAGTAAGTTACGTGCATACACGTCGAAATCCGTACCCCAATGATGGCGGCTCGCGCCTGGCACCGCTGACCAGCGCATGATGATATGGATGCGCTCTGCAATGGTGAGCGATTGAGCGTCGAGCGGACGGCTGTGGCTGTCGAGCACGGCAGCCTCTCCGCTCATTTTTCGATTCCAAATCGCTTTTTGCCGATCATAATCCCGAAAACCGCTCGCAACGCACAGGTCAAATCCAGCCTCAAGTGCCGCTTTTCTTAACGTCAGCAAGGCGTGTGTGGCGTTCGGGTGCACCAGAAACGCTTTTTCTCCCACCAACACCTCTTCCAGGTGATCGGAGGCTTTGCCGGTCAGTTGCGAGGGCGTCATGACTACACCAACAGATTTTCGAGCGTTTTCTGGTACATCAATGTCAGCTTTTCAAGATCATCGACTATTACACACTCATTCACTTTGTGGATGGTTGCGTTGACCGGACCAAGCTCAACCACTTGCCCCCCCATTCGGGCAATAAATCGGCCGTCTGAGGTGCCGCCCGTCGTGAGGAGTTGCGGTTTCGTTTGGTTGACCGCATCCACCGCATCCACAACAGCGTCAAGTAGCGCACCGGTATCGGTTAGGAACGGGTCACCATTGAATGTCCATTTCAGATCGTAGTCGAGTTGGTGCTTGTCTAATGTGTCGTGGACGCGTTTGACGATGGTGTCGTTATTGAGTTCGGTACTAAAACGCAAGTTAAACTGAACGTTGAACTCTCCCGGGATGACGTTAGAAGCCCCGGTACCTGCGTGCACATTGGGGATCTGGAAGCTGGTGGGTGGGAAGTAATCGTTCCCTTGGTCCCACTCTGTCGTGGCCAGTTCATGAATGGCGAGCAGCGACTCATGCACTGGGTTTTTGGCAAGATGCGGGTAGGCAACGTGGCCTTGAATACCTTTAACGGTCAAATCGCCGGTGATGGAGCCACGACGACCATTTTTCACTACGTCGCCAACGATGTCTGTGCTGGATGGTTCGCCAACGATACACATATCAATGTGCTCATTGCGTGCCATTAAGGTTTCAACCACGCGCACTGTGCCATTGATGAAGGGGCCTTCTTCGTCTGAGGTGATCAAAAAACCAATCGACCCCTTATGATCAGGATGCTCAGCAATAAACTGCTCCACCGCAACAATCATACTGGCCAGTGAGCCTTTCATGTCCGCTGCACCGCGACCAAATAAGACGCCGTCTTTGATGGTCGGTTCAAAAGGGGGCGTCTGCCACTGTTCAAGCTTACCCGCAGGCACGACGTCGGTGTGGCCTGCAAAGGCAAACAGCGGCGCATCAGTTCCTCTTCTTGCCCAGAAGTTGGTGGTGTCTTCAAACACCATCACTTCGATGTCAAATCCCAAGGCTTTTAAGCGTTCAATCATTACGTCTTGGCAGCCGGCATCTTCTGGGGTCACCGACTGGCGGCTAATTAAATCTTTTGCGAGAGCCAATGTTGGGCTATCTGTCATCCTTGAGTTCCTTAATTATTCATGTCAATACAATGTGGGTGATGCAATATGAGGGATTCTACGAAAAAACCGCTGTGTACTGGTCTGCTTTGAAACCGAGGTGGAGCGTACCGTCGACATCGAGAATCGGACGTTTGATCATCGCAGGCATCTCAACGAGCAGCGACACGGCCGTTTCTTTGTCTAGATTGGCTTTTTGCTCGTCGCTGAGCTGGCGGTATGTGGTGCCGCGTTTGTTGAGCACTTGCTGCCAGTCAAGCTGTTGGCAAAAGCGCTCGACGAGCTCCGTTTCTATGCCTTGTTTGCGATAGTCATGAAATTGGTACTCAATGCCTTGTTGTTCCAACCATTTTTTGGCTTTTTTGATCGTATCGCAGTTAGGAATTCCGTACATAGTGATGGTCATGACTTACCTTTTTTATGACTGTTTTTATTGTTTTCGCATCGTAGCAGGAACTGAGCAACGAGACAAAAGTGTGATCGATATATTTCATTGAGCAAAAAAAATGTGTTGCAACGAATTTCGATTGTCGAGTTATTGATCAAACGCAACACATCGCCAGGCAAAACAGAAATAATGACCATAGAAATCTTTAGGAGGTTATCAATGGAGTTGAGTCCTGTGTTTGCAAGACGCCTATATCTTGCACTGCTCGTTGAAAATTTAGAAAGGCCCAATGTCCCCAAGCTGATTGAACAGACGGGGTGGCCACGCCGCACCATACAAGATGTGATCAAAGCGTTGCCCGGTATCGGTATTGAATTGATGTTTGTTCAAGATGGACGCCGCCATAATGACGGCTATTACCAGCTTTCAGACTGGGGTCCGTTTGACAGCCAGTGGGTGATTGAGCGCCGCTCAGACATCGCGGCCAGTTTGGGCTTTAAAGCTTAGCCAGTGAGTGGAACCCACTCGGGGCACCGCTCTTACCAGGTATTCGTTTACGGACACAAATAGGCGTTGCCCATGAGTGTAAATGAAGTCACGAAATCTTGCGGAGAAACCATATACACCGTGTTTGCGCCTAGTGCGTGAGCACGGTTTTTAATGTCATTGGTTGCACCTTGGATCATCACATCGTTGGCAAAGAACCAGTAGCTGTACCAATGGCCTTCACTGCCGGTCACTTCACCAAGGAACTGACATCGCAGAGGATCAAAGGTGGCATCTTGGCGAAGATGAACGTGCTGTGCCGCAGGATTGAGGCTCATGCTCGGTGACGCGCACCCTACCAATGTAAGTCCGCAAAAGGTGAGCGCGCAAAAGGTAAGTAAAGTGCGATGTTTATTGGCTAACGACATAAGCAATAAATCCTATCCAACTGATGATAAGTAGCCCCCAAGGGAGCCAAGCATTGGTCTTTGAGCGAGAAGGAACCGATTGTGGTTCAGGGGAAAGCGCGACTTTCTGTGTCGGCGTGGTTTTGGCTTTCTGATTTTTCTTACGAGCCTTATCCGCTTGGCGAGCTTTCTCTTTTTGCTGCTTTTTATACAATGCGATGCCTTTCTCGATCCCTTGAGCAATAAGTTTGGTTTGCTCTTTGGTCTGCCCCGGCTTTTGCGTCGCTTTTGCAATGGCTAGCGCGTCTTGCTTGGTTTCAGGTGAGAGGGAAGGGCTGGTTTTCATGGCGGTCTTCATTGAGAAAGTAAACAAAGGCTTATCATAGCACGCCGCTATGGCTTGTGGGGGCTTGCGGGTCGCAAAGTGGCGGCTTTTACTTTACAGTGTGGGTTAGTCGTCTTAGAAAATGAATAACGTCGTGCGTTACGCCATCGAACACTATGATCAACACGGTTTTTTAAAAGCGCCAAAATGGCTATGGCTAGGGTGGTTTTTTCTTGCTCGCGCTTGGATTGTCTTCGTCGTCGCTGGCGCCAGTCGAGAGTCCGGAAGTGAGATACTGACTATCGTGTACCCTAATCAAACGGGTCTCTATCTTGGGTTACTGATGGGGTTGCCGACGATTGCGTTGATGTGGCTTTATGGTTTGCGCAGTCCCGAGCGCACTTGGCTCACTCGTTTACTGTATTACGGTCGCCCGCTCACCTTAGTCATTGCGGTTGCTCAGTGGTTGCAGTGGGCTTACCAGGTATACTTGCATCACGGTGCCTTCAGTTGGACACAGGGTGGTATCGGGTTATTGCTGACTTGGCTCATTATCTATCTAGTTAACAGTCGCAGTGTGAAAGATTGTTTTCAGCTTGGCGTCGAAAATGAGTCAACCAAGTCATCTACGTAAAAGCATCTACGTAAAAGGCATCTACGTAAATCGTGCATTCACCGTTAAAGAAGAATTGAACAGATACTGATCTCCCAACGTAATGGGATAAAGAACAATAAATACGTGAGGTTATAACAATGTCATCGCCACAAAGTGCCATTCTCCCTGAGGCTGGCCCATTCGCTCAATACACACTTCTCAAAATCAAACAGAATCCGCAAGGGGTGCTTGAAAAGCTTCAAGCTCTGCCGCAAAAGGTGGCTGAGCTCAATCAGCAGCAACCGGGCGCACAGTTAACCTTGTCGATTGCGTTTACGCACGCATTTTGGTCGCAGCTCGATGCGCCAATGCCAAGTGAATTGATGGCGTTCCCTGTTTTGGGAACGGGTAGTGTGGTGGCGCCAAGCAGTGATGTCGATGTGCTGATTCACTGTCACTCACTGCGTCATGACCTGCATTTTTACCTTCTGCGTACGCTGATGGCGGAGGTGGCCGATGAGGTCGAGATTGTGGATGAGACATACGGTTACCGCTACCTAGACTCTCGTGATATGACCGATTTCGTCGATGGCACAGAAAACCCGAAAGAGGGGCAACGTCATGAAGTGGCGATCATCCCTGAAGGTGAATTCGCCGGCGGTAGTTACGTGATGGTTCAGCGCTTCGTGCACAATTTACCTGCATGGAATCGCCTTAACGTGTCAGCGCAAGAAAAAGTGGTCGGTCGTACAAAACCGGATTCTATTGAGTTAGATGACGTGCCAGCGGCATCGCATGTTGGCCGCGTTGACATCAAAGAAGAGGGGAAAGGACTGAAAATTGTGCGTCACAGCTTACCGTATGGTTCAGTATCGGGTGAGCATGGTCTGCTCTTCATTGCTTACTGTAATACGCTGCACAATTTCAAAGCGATGCTTGAGAGTATGTACGGTGTGACAGATGGCAAGACGGATCAACTGTTGCGTTTTACCACCGCGGTAACCGGGGCTTACTTCTTCGCGCCTTCTGAGGAAATGTTAACGACGTTAAGCGTCAAATAATCTCCCTCATAAAGCTTAAACGCGAGAGCCGAAGCGTCCAGCTTCGGCTTTTTCATATTTGTCATTAAAGAATGGTGTGATTGGCCGATATAACCTGTAGGACTTTAATTGAATTTGTAGTGAAATTATGGCGATCACCGTAAACACCAACGTGTCAGCAATGACGGCGCAGCGATATTTGAGTAGCGCGACAGAGATGCTCAATCAATCGTTGGAGCGGCTCTCTTCGGGCAGTCGGATCAATAGCGCCAAAGATGACGCGGCGGGTTTACAAATCTCTAATCGTCTTGAGTCACAAATGCGCGGGCTCGATGTTGCAATGCGCAATGCCAATGATGGCATTTCAATCATGCAAACCGCGGAAGGGGCGATGCAAGAGACGACCTCAATCTTACAGCGTATGCGCGATCTCTCTTTGCAGTCGGCCAACGGCTCGAACAGTCAAGCTGAAAGGCAGGCGTTACAAGAAGAAATGGGCGCTTTAAACGACGAATTGAATCGAATAGCAGAAACGACCTCTTTTGGTGGGCAAAAATTGCTCAATGGTGGTTTTGAAACCTCTTCGTTTCAAATCGGTGCTAGTTCAGGGGAGGCGGTTCAGGTGTCACTAAAAAGCATGCGCACCGACACCCTAGCGATGGGCGGGTTTAGCTACCGAACTGGCTTATCTGCAGGTTCAGATTGGCAGGTCTCGCAAGGGGCATCGATGCTCAATATTCAGTACACCAACGCCGTAGGTGAGCAAGAACAAATCCAAATAAAAGCCAAACAGGGTGATGACATAGAGCAACTGGCGACTTACATCAATGGGCAAACGGATAAAGTCTCCGCCTCGGTGAATGACGACGGGCAACTGCAACTGTTTATCGCCGGTAAAGAAACATCAGGAACCTTATCTTTCTCGGGCAGCTTAGCCAATGAATTGCAACTGGGGCTGGTGGGTTACGAGGCGGTCGATAATCTGGATATTTCCAACGTCGGCGGCGCGCAACGAGCGGTATCAGTGATTGATACGGCCCTGCAGTACGTCGATAGCCATCGAGCAGAATTAGGCGCAATGCAAAACCGCTTTGATCATGCGATCAACAACCTAGGCAACATCAACGAAAACCTTGCCGCCTCCAACAGCCGCATTAAGGACACCGATTACGCACGTGAAACGACTCAGATGGTCAAACAGCAAATCTTGCAACAAGTGAGTACCTCTATCCTTGCCCAGGCGAAACAGCAACCCAATCTGGCGTTAACGCTGTTGAATTAATCTTCATTATTGAGAAAGCAAAAATCTCAAAAAAGAGAAAGGTATCGACAGGTCTAAATAAAGCTTTAGCGAAAAAATGAATTTTTTAACGATTATTGCCCGTTAATCACGTTTTCCTCCCCAACTGCCTTTTTTTCGAAAAAAACAAAAAAAATGTCTCAAGCTTTTCCGCCTCACGCCGTTAATAAAAGTAACTTTGAGAGAACTACTTTGGTTTTCCGAGACGTCGGAAACCGGATACATCGGAAAATCAATTTGGAGAAATCACCATGGCAGTGAATGTAAATACTAACGTAGCAGCAATGACAGCACAGCGTTACCTAAATAGCGCGAACAATGCACAACAAGCTTCAATGGAGCGTCTATCTTCTGGTTTTAAAATCAACAGTGCGAAAGACGACGCAGCAGGTCTACAGATCTCAAACCGTTTGAATGTGCAAAGCCGCGGTCTTGATGTCGCTGTACGTAACGCGAACGACGGTATCTCTATCGCGCAAACTGCTGAAGGTGCGATGAACGAGACAACCAACATCTTGCAACGTATGCGTGACCTATCGCTTCAATCAGCGAATGGCTCGAACTCAAAATCTGAGCGCGTGGCGATTCAAGAAGAAGTCACAGCTCTAAACGACGAGCTAAACCGTATCGCGGAAACAACCTCTTTTGGTGGTAACAAGTTGCTTAACGGTACTTACGCAACGAAATCGTTCCAAATCGGTGCAGACAACGGTGAAGCCGTCATGCTGACGCTCAACGACATGCGTTCTGACAACGTTGGCATGGGCGGTACTAGCTACGTTGCACAAAACGGTAAAGATAAGGACTGGTCTGTTCAAGCGGGTACCAATGATCTCACGATCAACCTGACTGACACTGACGGCCAAGCACAAACCATCAATATCACCGCGAAAGAAGGGGATGATATTGAAGAGCTTGCGACTTACATCAACGGTCAAACTGACATGGTAAAAGCCTCGGTTGATGAAGATGGTCAACTGCAAATCTTTGCAGGTACCAACAAAGTTGACGGCGCAGTGAGCTTCTCTGGTGGTCTAGCGGGCGAGCTAAACATGGGCCCAGGTCAAGACGTAACAGTGAACACCATTGACGTGACGACGGTGGGCGGCGCGCAAGAGTCTGTCGCGATTGTTGATGCGGCGCTTAAATATGTGGATAGTCACCGTGCAGAGTTGGGTGCGTTCCAAAACCGCTTCAACCACGCGATCAACAACTTGGACAACATCAACGAAAACGTCAACGCGTCGAAGAGCCGAATCAAAGACACTGACTTCGCGAAAGAGACAACAGCACTAACCAAATCTCAGATCCTGTCTCAAGCGTCAAGCTCAATCTTGGCTCAAGCGAAACAGGCGCCAAACTCGGCACTCAGCCTACTTGGCTAATCGCCCTCCGCGCTTATCGAATAAAAATCCAGCTTAGGCTGGATTTTTTACGTTTGGTGTTTGCAAGGATTTTCATGGTAGTTAGATCAGTTTCACGAAATTGTACGGATGTGAGGCAAAGAGAAAAAAACTTCATTTTTTTTCTAAAGGTATTTTTTGCTTCGCCGTTACAAGACTGAGAGAAATGAGATGCGCCGAAGTGAGGTGAGAGACACGACAGCGCATCACCCCTAATGCCAAAGGAGATCAATATATGGCAATTAACGTAAACACGAACGTGTCTGCGATGACCGCTCAGCGCTACCTCAATGGGGCGTCGGATGGTATGCAGAAATCCATGGAGCGTTTGTCATCGGGTTACAAAATTAACAGTGCCCGTGATGATGCTGCCGGTCTACAAATCTCAAATCGTTTAACGTCTCAGAGTCGTGGTCTTGACATGGCGGTGAAGAACGCCAATGACGGTATCTCTATTGCTCAGACGGCTGAAGGTGCGATGAATGAAACCACCAACATCCTTCAACGTATGCGTGATTTGGCACTGCAATCGTCAAATGGTTCTAACTCGCGCTCAGAGCGAGTTGCTATCCAAGAAGAAGTTACGGCACTGAACGATGAATTGAATCGTATCGCCGAAACCACTTCGTTTGGTGGCAACAAATTGCTCAATGGTTCATTTGGTAGCCAGTCTTTCCAGATTGGTGCCAGTTCCGGTGAGGCGGTGATGTTATCCATGGGCAACATGCGTTCTGATACAGCAGACATGGGCGGTAAAGCGTATATTGCTACGGCGGGTAAAACTCCCGATTGGACAGTGAGTGCAGGCGCGAGCGACCTGACTTTAGACTATACTGATGTGCACGGTGAGGCGAAAAGCTTGACCATCAACGCGAAAGAAGGCGATGACATCGAGCAACTGGCCACTTACATCAATGGTCAAAGTGAAGATGTGAAAGCGTCGGTTGGCGAAGATGGCAAACTGCAACTGTTCGCTGCGACCAATAAAGTCTCTGGTGATGTCACCATTGGCGGTGGTCTTGGTGGAGAGATCGGCTTTGGCGCCGCGCAAGATAAAACTGTCGCAGATGTCGATGTCACTACCGTTGCGGGCTCGCAACTGGCAGTGTCAGTGATTGATGGCGCGCTAAAGAGCGTGGACAGCCAGCGCGCGGAGCTTGGTGCGTTCCAGAACCGCTTTGGTCATGCGATCAGTAACTTGGATAACATCAACGAGAACGTCAATGCGTCTCGTAGCCGTATCCTTGATACAGATTACGCCAAAGAGACGACAGCGATGACCAAATCGCAAATTCTCCAGCAAGCGAGTACGTCGGTTCTAGCGCAAGCTAAGCAGTCACCGTCGGCAGCTCTTAGCTTATTAGGTTAATCGGTAGGTTCGCAGGAGCTTATTGGTAGTAGCATGCGCTACTGACCTATGAGGTGGAAGGGAGATTGTTATGGACATACCATCTAACACATCGAACATCCAGCCTTACGGCT
This sequence comes from Vibrio sp. R15-SG3-ISO1B, assembly GCF_059833835.1. Taxonomy (NCBI): domain Bacteria; kingdom Pseudomonadati; phylum Pseudomonadota; class Gammaproteobacteria; order Vibrionales; family Vibrionaceae; genus Vibrio; species Vibrio sp. R15-SG3-ISO1B. Next base: position 9,511 of record NZ_JCBDGG010000044.1, read on the forward strand.
CAGAAAGTGGCACTAAAATTGCTTCTAAGTATGATGGTGCGCAGTCCATTTCTTTAAGTAAAGAAAAGGCCTCTACCCATGACATGAGCAAGCAGTCTGCCGAGTCTGTCACGCAAGCGATAGAAGCGGCGAAAGCTCGTGAAAAGCTCAATAGCCAAGAAAGGCAACGTTTGGTCGAGGAGATGAATGATTTCATTTCGTCCATCAACAAAGGGTTGTCCTTTCGAGTGGATGAAGAGTCGGGGAGAGATGTGGTCACTATTTACGAAGCGAGTACTGGCGATATTATCCGCCAGATACCCGACGAAGAGATGCTGGTAATATTGCGGCGCCTAAGGGAACAAACGGCTCGATACTCATCGGGCTTAGTAAACCAAACGGTGTGATCGTACTTCGAGGTGATTGAATGAGTTTTGGCCCTATTGGGATGAACACTGGCATGGACATCAATTCCATGGTCAGCAAAATTGTTGATTCGGAGCGTGTGCCTAAGCAGCAACGTATCGACAATGAGCGAGCCGAAATTGAGTCTAGTATCAGTGCCTATGGG
>NZ_JCBDGG010000045.1:0-200352 GCF_059833835.1 Vibrio sp. R15-SG3-ISO1B
TGTGGATACCAAGCGCTTCAAAGATCTGTGCGCCATGGTAAGACTGCAAGGTTGAAATGCCCATTTTAGAGAAGATCTTCAGCAGGCCGCCGTTGATCGCCTTGCGATAGTTATCAAACAGATCGCGTGGGCTGGCTTCTGGATCGAGCTTCTTGGTGCGTTGCAGCTCAACAATGGTCTCAATTACCAAGTACGGGTTGACGGCATTGGCGCCGTAGCCAAGTAGCGTCGCGAAATGGTGCGTTTCACGCGCATCACCGGTTTCAACCACAATGTCACACTTCGCGCGTAGACCTTTGCGGATCAGGTGATGGTGAACGGCGCCGACGGCCAACATGGCTGGAATAGCCGCGTGGTTTGAGTTCACTGCGCGGTCTGTGAGTAGGATGATCGAGTAGCCATCGACCACCGCATCTTCGGCGTATTGACAGATACGCTTCAATGCACGCTCTAGTTTGCCTTGATCTTCATTGGCTTGGAACACGATATCGAGCGTTTTCGCCTGTAGGTGTTCGTTGTCGATCGCACGCAATTTCTCTAGCTCAGAGTTCGCGAGCACTGGCGATTCCAGTTCCACTTTTTGACAGTGAAGCGGAGTTTCAGTCAGCAGGTTATGATCTTTACCTAGGTAGGTATTGAGTGACATCACCATACGCTCACGGATCGGGTCGATCGGTGGGTTGGTAACCTGAGCAAACAACTGCTTAAAGTAGTTGGATAGATGCTGAGACTGGTGAGACAAGACAGCCAATGGCCAGTCTGCGCCCATGGCAGACAGTGGCTCTTTGCCTTCTTTCGCCATTGGAACAATGATTTCATTCACTTCTTCAGTGCTGACACCAAACGCTTGTTGACGATGGAGAAGGCGCTCTGGAGAAGGCTGGCTGAACTGGTTGCTCGCATCAGGCAGTTTCTTCAGGCTAAGTAGGTTATCTTTCACCCATTGTTCGTAAGGCTGAGCGCCTGCGATGGTATCTTTGACTTCTTCGTCAGAGATAATGCGACCTTGCTCTAAGTCCGCAACGAAGATACGACCTGGCTGCAAGCGGCCGCGGAACTCGACGTTCTCTGGGGCAATATCCACAACACCAGACTCAGACGCCATCACAAGGAAGTTGTCTTTAGTCACGGTGTAGCGAGACGGGCGCAGGCCGTTACGATCGAGCGTTGCACCGACTTGGACACCATCGGTAAAGCAGACTGACGCTGGGCCGTCCCAAGGTTCCATGATGTTTGCGTGATACTGGTAGAACGCGCGACGTGTCGGATCCATGGTTTTGTTTTCTTGCCACGCCTCTGGGATCATCATCATCAATGCGTGTGGCAGGCTACGACCAGAGAGGACCAGTAGCTCAAGTGCCATATCGAAGTTTGAAGAGTCCGAGCTGCCTTCTTGACAGATAGGCAATAGCATGTCGATTTCTGCTTGTGTAAACAGATCCGATTCAATGATCGCCTCGCGGGCTTTCATCCAGTTTAAATTACCGCGAACGGTGTTGATCTCACCGTTGTGGGCGATATAACGGAAAGGTTGAGCCAGACGCCATTTCGGGAAGGTGTTGGTAGAGAAGCGAGAGTGTACCAACGCGAGCGCCGTCACCATGGTTGGGTTTTGCAGGTCGAGGAAGTATTGAGGCACTTGCTCTGTGGTCAATTGACCCTTATACACCAAGGTTTTGTAAGACATGGAGTTGATGTAGAAATCATCACCAATGTTCGACACGCTCTCAAGGCAGACGCGTACCGTGTAGTTACGCAGCACGTACAGCTTGCGCTCAAGCTCTTCTGGCGTCATACCTGGGCCGCCGGTGACAAACACGTGCTCGAACTGAGGCTCAGTGCTGAGAGGATCGGCGCCGATCATAGAGTTGTCGGTTGGCAGTACGCGGTAGCCGATGATTTCTAGGTCGAGACGCTTGGCGTTTCGCTCTAAGATGTCACGACATTGCTCGCGTTTGTATTCATCTTTCGGGAAGAGAACTACGCCAACGCCGTATTTTTCAAAAGAAGGCAGTTTGATACCGAGCTTTACTGCTTCTTCTAAAAGAAATTCATGGGGTTTTTGCAACAAGATACCCGCACCATCACCACTACAAGGGTCACAACCTTGACCACCGCGGTGTTCCATGCGAGCGAGCATATCGAGTGCTTGAGTCACAACTTCGTGTGATTTACGGTTTTTCAGGTGAGCAACAAAACCGATACCACAGGCGTCATGCTCCAGTTCTGGAGTATATAGACCCTGAGAACTTTGCTCTCTATCTACCATAGATACATCCTTCCAGTTCAATTAGACGCAATTACCCTAATCCGCAGGGGCGTCTTGTCCTTGATTTGTATGATTCGAAGTCAACCGAGGTGGGAGACTTAGATTCCGTTCCGTATCTCGCAGGAAAAATATTGCGAGAAAAACAATCCTTGGTGATATCCATGTTTTTATTGTCACTATGTAGTGATTTATATAGGTGGGAGGTGGATACCGCCGATGATTTTGCAATTTTGTCTGTAATAAAAATCACAAAAACTGTAAGTATCCTACAATTTTGTCAGCAGCAAATGCAATGAAAACTCGCCCTTGTCGCCCACTTTTTTCGCATGAACATGCACCATTGCGTTTAACTTTTGCGTAACATTTAGCGAAATGCCTGTATTTAATGAATGTTTATTGACTCTGATTAAAGTTGCGCCTGTTTGAAATCGGTAGATTCCTCCCCGAATTATTTTCATGATTGTAATTTTTTTACATAAATCTTAATGAGATTTATTTACGTTTGGGTGGAAAATGCAGCTACACGAATTAGTCAATACCATTGGTCAAGATCTCCAGCGTCGCTATAAAGAGAAAGTGCACAAGCTGACCTTGCACGGTGGGTTCAGTTGCCCGAATCGCGACGGAACGATTGGCCGTGGTGGCTGTACCTTTTGCAATGTCGCTTCCTTTGCTGATGAGCAAGCTCAAGTGAAAAGCATTCAAGCCCAGCTCACTGACCGAGCGGGGGAGATTCGCCGCGCGAACAAGTATCTGGCTTATTTTCAGGCTTACACCAGTACCTACGCTGAGGTGCAAGTGCTCAAGTCGATGTATGAAGAGGCGCTCAAAGCGGCGGACATCGTTGGATTGTGCGTAGGGACGCGACCAGATTGTGTACCTGATGCGGTGCTTGAACTGCTTTCTGACTACGTGGAGCAAGGTTATGAAATCTGGCTAGAGCTTGGTTTACAAACCGCCAACAACGACACCCTTAAACGCATCAACCGTGGCCACGACTTTGAGTGTTATGCACGCATCACCGAGCGCGCTAGAGCGCTCGGGATCAAAGTGTGTACTCATCTGATTGTCGGCTTGCCGCGCGAAACACGTGATGACAACCTGGAGACTTTGCGCCAAGTGTTGGCGGTGGGTACCGATGGCATCAAACTGCACGGCTTGCACATTGTAGAAGGCAGTACCATGGCTAAAGCGTGGCGAGCTGGTAAACTGCAGGCGCCTGAGCTTGATGAATATGTTGCTATTGCCAGTGAAATGATCCGCATGACGCCACCGGAAGTGGTCTATCATCGCGTCTCTTCGGCGGCACGCAGACCTACCTTGTTGGCACCGCTTTGGTGTGAAAACCGCTGGCTGGCGATGACGGAAATTGGGCGCTCGCTCAATGCGTTGGGTGCGCAAGGTTCGTTGATTGAGCGTCCATTCGTTTACACAGCGCCGCCACTTGCCACGCCCTAAGCCTTGTCGCTTCACACATCCCACATTTAAACGTTCAGGAGTCAGAGAAGCCTTAGCAGCCCAAGGGCAAAACAGGTAGTATGAAACCACTGTCCATCATGAGGCAGTGGTGATTCTAGGCTCGGAGCGTTTAATGAAACCGATAAAAAACCTCGCTCAGTATTATGTCGACCTCTTGGTCAAACTTGGCATTTTACGTTTCTCAATTTTGCTTGCTTTGGCGTTGGTGGCACTGGCCGTGGTGGTCCAGGTGGGGATCACGCTGGTGTTGAGTGGCCACGTGGATGATATTGACATTGTTCGCTCAGTCTTCTTTGGTCTACTCATCACGCCTTGGGCGGTCTATTTTCTTTCTGTGGTGGTGGATCAGCTTGAAGAGTCTCGTCAACGTTTATCCAAGCTCGTCTCTAAACTCAAAGACATGCGTTCAAGAGACCAAGAGCTGAACTACAAACTTCAACAAAACATCGAAAAACTCAATCAAGAAATTGAAGAGCGGATCAAAGCCGAATCGGCGCGCGAAGAAGCGATGAAAGATCTTGAAAATGAGGTCTATCAACGTGAGCGCACTCAAGTCGAGTTGGCGGAGCGCACCGCGCTGCTGCGATCCTTCATCGATGCCTCGCCCGATCTTATCTATTATCGTAACGCCGATGGGGTCTTTTCTGGATGTAACCGAGCGATGGAAGAGTTGACTGGTAAGAAAGAGAGCCAGTTAGTCGGTTTAACCCCTTGGGATGTCTACAGTCGAGAAATCGCGGAACCGATTGTCGATACCGACCAAAAGGTGTTTGCTGACAATCGCGCCTTGACCTACGAACAGTGGCTGGAATACCCAGATGGACGCAAAAACTACTTTGAGCTGCGCAAAGTACCGTTTTACAGCAAGGACGGTCGTCATTTAGGGTTGGTGGGTTTTGGCCGCGATATCACCGAGCGTAAACGTCATGAAGAGTCGCTGGAGAAAGCCAGTCGCGATAAAACCACGTTTATCTCCACCATCAGCCATGAACTGCGCACTCCGCTGAATGGCATTGTGGGATTGAGCCGCATGTTGCTTGATACGCAGCTGAATGAAGAGCAGCGCAAGCACATGCAAACCATTAACGTCAGCGCGATTACGCTCGGGAATATATTCAACGACATCATCGATATGGATAAGTTTGATCGTCGCAAATTGGAGCTCTACCCAGAGCCGATGAACTTTGAAGAGTTCGTGGCTGAGATGGAGAGTATCTCTGCGCTGATGGCCTCGCAAAAAGGCCTACGTTTTGATCTTGAGCGGCTTAGCGAGCTGCCTCACGGTATCGAAGTGGACGCGACTCGTCTGCGTCAGGTGCTGTGGAATTTGATCAGCAACGCGATGAAATTTACCAAAGAAGGTGGGGTGGTGATGAGCGTCAGTGCAGAAACAGACGACGCCCATGCCTACATTAGCTTTGAGGTGGAAGACAGTGGTATCGGCATTCCAGAGGCGGAGCTCGATAAGATCTTTGCCATGTATTATCAAGTCAAATCGGAAACGGACAACCTGCACGCAGTCGGGACGGGGATTGGTCTTGCGGTCTCTAAACAACTGATCAACATGATGGAAGGTGACATTACCGTCAGCAGTGAAGAGGGCTTTGGCAGTACCTTTACTGTGACGCTCAAAGCGCCGCTTGTCTCTTTGAATGAACCTGAGTCTGTGACGCAAGCCGCGTCACAAGAGCTTAATATCTTTATGGTGGAAGATATCGAGCTGAATGTCACCGTAGCGCGTTCACTGCTTGAAAGCCTCGGCCATGAAGTGACGATTGCGATGGATGGCGCTGAAGCGATGGAGATGTTTGATCCAGAGATCTATGATCTGGTGTTCCTCGATATCCAATTGCCCGATATGACCGGTTTTGATGTGGCGAGTTATTTCCGTCGCACATACTCTCACCTGCCGCCTTTGGTCGCGCTCACGGCTAACGTGATAAAGGATAAGAGCGAGTATCTCAACCAAGGGATGGACGATGCGATCAGTAAACCACTGTCGGTGAAAGCGGTGTTAGATGTGATCGCTAAGTTCTCCGAGGTGCAATCGGGCAGTGAGCCAACAGAGAGCGAAACCGCGCCTGACAGCCACGAACATCTTGAAGCCTATCAGCAGCTGCTCGATATCGATATGTTGGAGTCTTATGTCGGCATCGTCGGGCCACAGCCCGTGCTTGACAGCATCACCATGTTTGAAGAGATGATGCCAGAGTATTTGCAAGTGCTCGATTCCAACATGACTGCCAAACATCAAGAGGGTATCGTCTCTGAAGCACACAAGATCAAAGGGGCGGCCGGCTCGATAGGGTTAAAACGCATTCAAAGTGTGGCGCAAAAGGCGCAATCACCCCAATTACCCGCTTGGTGGGAAAACATCGATGATTGGGTTGAGGAAATGAAAAACGAATACCAGTATGATATCCAAGTTCTCAAAGACTGGTTAGCACAAAGGTAACGTGATGAAAAAGTTAGTCTCTCTTGTATTGGGCAGTGCTTTGCTGCTTGGATGTGCGGCACAAGATGTGGTGTGGAACAGCAGCGATCAACTCGACGTCGCTGAGGCAACCGTGGTGCTTGAAAGCAACCTCTGGTTGGACAAAATGCCCACTGTGGGTGATGACATCAAAGATACGCTGCATGGGGCCTTGTACCTCAAAAGCAATGCCGTGTTACCTGCGGAGCTTGATGTGGAAACTGTCACGCTCAAGCAGGGCGATCAGCGTTGGCAGTTGACGCCAGACCAATTTGATTTGCGTACTCAAGATGAGCATCACTGGGAAGTGGCCTTCAGTCAGCCGTTCGATGTGGGCAGCGAAGAGCCGATTGATGTAGCCGTCGCTCTTACTTACCAAGGCATGGTGAAGTGGCTGGTGCAAAACCAAGTGACGGTTGATAAGGTCTACTAAACGCTATTAGGTTAGAAGAATCGAGATGAAAAAATGGTTGGCCCACAAGCCAACCATTTTTTATTGTCAGTCACGTGTGGGCTTAGCTTGACGCTTTCAAACCCGCGTTGATATCAAGAATGTCTTGCTCACTCAAGGTACCAACAGCTTGACGCAATTGAAGCACGCTTAGGATGTAATCGTAACGTGCATTGGAGAGGTTTTTGTTGGCATCGTACAGACGACGTGTTGAATCAAGTACGTCAACGATGGTACGTGTACCGACATCAAAGCCCGCTTCTGTCGCTTCCAGCGCGGATTTTGCAGAGACGACGGTTTGTTCGTAAGCACGCAGGGCACCAATCGATGCGCTGATGTTGTTGTTGAATGCACGGACATCTTTCACCACGCTGCGGTAGGTCGCTTCAAGTTGTTGGCTGGCAGCAACGTAGTTGAATTCCGCTTGCTTGGTGAGCGAGGTCGTCGCACCACCGGTGTACAGTGGTACGCTAAGGTTAACGCCGATATTAAAGTCGTTAGTGGTGCCGTTGGCGCTGACATGTTTATCTAGGTCTGTGTAGCTGTAACCACCGTCGAGGGTTAATGATGGTAGGTGACCAGAGCTTTGCAAAGAGATGTTGTCTTTTGCCACATCTTGCGCGATACGCGCTGAGAGTAAGCTGAGGTTCTTCTGCTGCGCTTCTTCCACTAGGGCGTCAATGGCCGCTTGAGTTTTGGTCGCCGAGAAACGGTCAGTATCGAGCACGTACAGTTCAGAGTGCGATTGACCCGTGATTTCACGTAGCCCTTCATAGCTATTGGTCAATGTGTTTTGCGCCAGCACTTCATCAGCCAGCACTGAGTCGTATTGCGCCTGGGCATCATGCACATCGGTAATCGCCGATAGGCCCACTTCAAAACGCTGCTTAGTCTGCTCAAGCTGACGACCAACCGCGGCTTTTTCCGCTTGGACAAATTCGAGGTTGTCTTGTGCGCGCAACACATCAAAGTAGGCAGTGGCAACACGTAGGATCAATGCTTGTTGGATCGCTGCATAAGAGGCGTCTTGTTGACGGGCGCTTTTCTCTGCGGTGTCCAATGTAATCCAACTGGTGCGGTTATAAAGTTGCTGTGAGAAACCAATACCCGCCGTCAACGAATTCACATCTGTATCGTATGACGAGCCCACATCGGGTTCTTTTTCACCACGGGTCAGGTTGTAACCTGCCGTTAAGTTAATTTGTGGCAGTAGCGTGGCGCGACTGGAAGTCACCGCTTCAAACGCTGCATCACGCTGAGCCGCTGCACTCAAAAGGGTGGGATCATTTTCTTTGGCCTGATCGTAGATTTCTGCCAGCGTGTCAGCTGATACTTGAGTGCTTAAGCCGCCTAACGCTGCGCTAATAAAAAGGGGAAGCAGTTTCTTCATTGGTCCTATTCCTGCCTATATATGAAAAAGTTGACTCATGGAGTTTAACCCAATTTGTTGTCATTTTGCTCGAATCTTTTCAGAGTTTTACATGTAACTGTCCAACTGTGCAATATAAAAAATTAATCAATTTAAATAAATCTATAAATTTTGCACAAAAAGTTGAGCTATGCCCTTGGAAGTTCAGCAATTGACTGAGTAAACTATAAGATTCACTCAGAGAGGTGCCAAATGCAACAATCGAGCCCGCAGAAAACGCATTTTACCCGACGCGATATTGAAATCATCTCGAAGAAGACGCTATTCGACGGTTTCTTTAAAATGGTCAAATATTGTTTTAGACATAAGCTGTTTGAGGGGGGCTGGAGTGAACCCATTGAGCGTGAGATGTTTGAACGCGGCCATGCCGCGGCGATGCTCCCTTACGATCCAGAGCGGGATCAAGTGGTGATCATCGAGCAGATTCGTGTTGGCGCTCTAGAGCATGACTCCCCTTGGCAGTTAGAAATTGTCGCCGGCATGATTGAGCCTGGCGAGCACGCCGAGTCGGTAGTGCGCCGAGAAGCGGTGGAAGAGGCAGGGATTGAAGTTGGGCGCCTTGAGAAAGTGACCTCTTATTATCCATCGTCTGGTGGCTGCTCTGAAAAGCTGGATGTTTTTGTTGGAGAGGTGGATGCCTCTAAAGCGCATGGCGTTCATGGTTTAGACTATGAAGGAGAGGACATTCGAGTGCACGTGATGACTCGTGAACACGCGTACCAAGCGGTGTTGGATGGTTCGATTGAAAATGGTGCCTCGATCATCGCGCTACAATGGTTGCAATTGAACCAACAACGAGTCCGAGCCAACTGGGCCACTAAGGCATAACTCACTTGAGAGAATGATGACACAAGTAGCAATGAAGAAACCGTATCATGTTGATTTAGCGGATCTGATGCGGACTTATGAGACCAATTACGCCAAGTTGAATGCCTTGCTGCCTGCGCAGCCGAGCATCGACGACGTTCGCTGCTATGAAGCGGCGAGCATGACGTATCAAATTCAAGTGTGCGAAGTCACAAAGTACACAACTTTGGTCGATATTTGTCAAAGTGATGACGTTCCAGTATTTCCATTGCCAAAAATGTCTGTCAGGCTCTACCACGATGCTCGCGTGGCGGAAGTGTGTGGTTGCGAGCATCTAAAACGGGTGAACCCTCGTTACGACTATCCGAACGATAAGATGGTTCAACAAGATGAAAAAGTGCAACTCAACCGCTTTTTAGGCGATTGGCTGTCGTTTTGTTTGAAGCAGGGCATTAGTAAAGCTCCGTTAAATATCTAGGTTTATATTTTGAAAGTAGTGTCTAATACAGCGCAGAATGGCAGTATCAAATTAGTTCAGATTACCGATACGCATCTTTTTGAACCCGAAGATGGCAGCTTACTGAGCGTCAATACGCGCGACAGCTTCCACGCAGTGGTCAACGCCATTGTCGAACGTCACGTCGAGTTTGATGCCATTCTGGCGACTGGCGATATCTCTCAGGATCACACCGAAAAGTCCTATCAACGCTTCGTCAATGGTATTGCTCCGCTTGAGAAAACGTGCTTTTGGCTACCGGGCAATCACGATTTCAAGCCCAGTATGACCTCGGTATTGCCATCTTCACAAATTCAACCTGCTGAGCATGTGTTACTCGGTGAGCATTGGCAACTTATCTTACTTGACTCGCAAGTGGTTGGCGTTCCTCATGGTCGTTTAAGCGACAGTCAGTTAGACCTGCTCGATAGCAAGCTGGCGCAATACCCAGACAAACACGCTTTGGTTTTGTTGCATCACCACCCAATTTTGGTTGGTAGTGCATGGCTTGATCAGCACTGCTTAAAAGACGCAGATAACTTTTGGCAGGTTGTGAGTAAACACAACAACACCAAAGCGGTGCTGTGTGGTCATGTCCATCAAGATATGAACGTGAATCATCAGGGTGTACAAGTGATGGCGACGCCGTCTACTTGCGTGCAATTTAAACCCAACTCGAACGACTTTGCGCTTGATGCGCGCTCACCAGGCTGGCGAGAACTGATTCTTAATGACGATGGCTCGCTTGAGACTCGTGTTCAGCGATTGCCAGAAGGGCAATTTCAACCGGACTTTAGCTCAGCAGGATACTGATCATGAAACCTTCAATGCTCTTGTACATTCACGGCTTTAACAGCTCACCTCAGTCGCTAAAAGCCAATGTGATGCGAGATTATTGCCAGTTTCACCGCCCAGATATTCGAGTAGAGATCCCCCGTCTGCCCGGCTTTCCTGAGCAAGCGGCCGCGCATTTACTGGCGATTGTCGAACAGCATCGACATGACTATCAGATAGCCCTGGTGGGCAGCTCGCTCGGTGGCTATTTATCGATGTGGCTCAATCAAAAATTTGGCTTTAAAGCGGTAGTGATTAACCCTGCTATCAAGCCCTATGAACTATTGGCGGATTTCTTAGGCCCTCAGAAAAACCCCTACACTCAAGAAGAGTATTGTTTACAAGCGTGCCATATCGAGGAGCTTAAAGCGCTCGACACTGAGGTGATTGCAAATCCGAGTGATTTTTGGCTGCTGCAACAAACCGGCGATGAAGTGTTGGACTACCGTCAAGCCGTGAGCAAATTCGCTGGTGCGAAACAGACCGTTATCGAAGGCGGCGATCACAGTTTTGTCGGCTTTGAATACTACCCTGCGGCGATCGTGGAGTTCCTAGCGCTCTAGCCCTCATTGAGGGAAGAGTCATAAATTTGCTTGTTACTTCGCTGTCTCACTTGACATAGTTGATACTCTTCCAGACTATGTTCCACCTATACTTGTGCGGTTTTGGCAAAAGTGTTGATTTGTCACACGAGCCACTTTTTCAATTCGAAGCCTGATTTCATCAGCGCACAGTCATGTTTTCATTCTTTATAACGAACTCCGTATTATGACTGAACAATATAATGCGAAAGACCTCTCGGTTCTTGAAGGTCTCGACCCAGTACGACATCGTCCTGGCATGTATACCGAAACAGAGCGACCCAACCACTTAGCGCAAGAAGTGATTGATAACTCAGTGGATGAGGCTCTCGCTGGACATGCTAAGAAGATCAAAGTCATTCTGCACGCCGATCAATCATTAGAAGTGATTGATGATGGCCGCGGCATGCCGGTGGATATTCACCCAGAGAAAGGAATTTCTGGCGTAGAACTCATCATGACCAAGCTCCATGCGGGTGGTAAGTTCTCCAACGACAATTACAAATTTTCTGGCGGTCTCCACGGAGTGGGGATCTCTGTGGTAAACGCGTTGTCAAAACGCGTGGAAGTGACCGTTAGGCGTCAAGGGCAAGTGCACGAAATTGCTTTTGAACATGGCGCCGCAGTCACAGAACTCACGGTGACGGGCACCTGTGGTAACCGTAATACGGGGACCGCCGTTCACTTCTGGCCAGATGCCAAATACTTCGACAGTGCTAAGTTCTCTGTCCTTCGGTTGGTCAACAACCTGCGCGCAAAAGCGGTACTTTGCCCAGGACTTGAGATCACTTTCGTCGATCAAGTTAACAACGAAGAGCATAAATGGTTCTACGAAGATGGCCTAAAAGATTATCTCGCAGAAGGGGTTAAAGGCTATCCGGTCTTGCCTGAGGAGCCGTACATTGGTGAATTCGTTGCTGAGACAGAAATGGCCAATTGGGCCGTGATTTGGCAGCCAGAAGGCGGCGAGATGATCACGGAAAGTTACGTTAACTTGGTGCCGACCAAACAAGGCGGTACGCACGTCAATGGTTTGCGCCAAGGCTTGTTGGATGCGATGCGTGAATTCTGTGAGTTCCGCAACTTGCTGCCACGCGGCGTCAAACTGACGGGCGATGATATTTTTGATCGCTGTTCTTACGTGCTCTCGGTCAAGATGCAAGATCCGCAATTTGCAGGCCAAACTAAAGAGCGTCTCTCTTCGCGCCAAACCGCAGCGTTTGTGTCTGGGGTGGTCAAAGATGCCTTTAGCTTGTGGCTGAACGAAAAGCCGCAACTGGCAGAGCAATTGGCTGAAGTCTGTATTGCCAATGCTCATCGCCGCATGCGAGCGAGCAAGAAGGTCGTGCGTAAAAAAGTGGCCTCTGGCCCAGCCTTACCGGGTAAACTGACCGATTGCTCGGTGCAAGATCTCAACCGAACCGAAATTTTCTTTGTCGAGGGTGACTCGGCGGGCGGCTCTGCCAAACAGGCGCGTGATAGAGAGTTCCAAGCGGTGATGCCACTGCGGGGTAAAATTCTCAATACGTGGGAAGTCTCGGCTGACCAAGTGCTCGCTTCGCAAGAGGTGCACGATATTTCCGTGGCACTAGGCATTGACCCAGACAACGACAATCTTGAAGGACTGCGTTATGGCAAGATCTGTATTCTTGCCGATGCGGATTCCGATGGTCTGCATATTGCCACGCTGCTGTGTGCGCTGTTTACTCGCCACTTCCGTGCGCTGGTGGAAGCGGGACACATCTATGTTGCTATGCCTCCTTTGTATCGTATCGATTGCGGAAAAGAAGTGTTTTACGCACTGGATGACGATGAAAAAGAAGGCATCTTGGAGCGTTTGTCGAAGAAAAAAGCCAAGATCAACGTACAGCGATTCAAAGGTCTGGGTGAGATGAACCCACTGCAATTGCGTGAGACCACTATGGACCCGAACACCCGCCGTCTGGTGCAGCTAACCATTGATGACAATGAAGCGACATTAGAGATGATGGATATGTTGTTGGGTAAAAAGCGTGCGGATGACCGCCGCTCATGGTTACAGAGCAACGGCGATTTGGCAGAGGTATAGTGAATGTCGACAGAAATTACCTATGATGGTGTCGAACAGTTGCCAATGCGCAAGTTCACGGAAGACGCCTATTTAAACTACTCAATGTACGTCATTATGGACCGTGCGTTACCTTATATCGGTGACGGATTAAAACCGGTTCAACGACGCATTATCTACGCCATGTCGGAGCTCGGTCTCTCGGCATCGGCGAAATACAAAAAATCCGCTCGTACGGTGGGTGACGTGCTGGGTAAGTATCACCCGCACGGCGACTCAGCCTGTTACGAAGCGATGGTGTTGATGGCTCAGCCCTTCTCTTACCGTTATCCATTGGTTGACGGTCAAGGGAACTGGGGGGCGCCGGACGACCCGAAATCCTTCGCTGCGATGCGTTATACCGAAGCGAAATTGTCAAAGTTTGCGGAAGTATTGCTGGGTGAGTTAGGTCAAGGCACCGTTGAGTGGCAGCCTAACTTTGATGGCACGATGAAAGAGCCGCAAATGCTGCCGGCACGTTTACCGCATATCTTGCTTAATGGCGTCACCGGTATTGCAGTAGGTATGGCCACGGATATTCCGCCGCACAATGTGCGCGAAGTGGCTGAGGCAACCATTCATCTGATTGACCACCCTAAAGCGGACCTCAATGATGTGATGGGCTTTGTGCAAGGCCCTGATTACCCAACCGAAGCCGAAATCATCTCGCCCAAAGCGGACCTAGAGAAGATTTATCGCACCGGTCGCGGCAGTGTGAAAATGCGCGCGGTTTGGCACAAAGAGGGCAGTGATGTTGTGATCACCGCGCTGCCACACCAAGTATCCGGCGCGAAACTACTTGAGCAAATCGCCGCCCAGATGCGAGCGAAAAAACTGCCGATGGTGGATGACTTGCGTGATGAGTCGGATCACGAGAACCCAACGCGTATCGTGGTGGTGCCACGCTCCAATCGCGTTGACTGCGACCAATTGATGAATCACTTGTTTGCCTCAACGGATCTCGAGAAAAACTATCGTGTGAACTTAAACATGATCGGTTTGGATAACCGCCCTCAAGTGAAAGGGTTGGTGCAAATCCTCTCTGAGTGGATCGAGTTTCGTCGTTCGACAGTGCGTCGCCGCCTGCAATATCGCCTGGATAAAGTCATGGCGCGTTTGCACATTTTGGAAGGCTTGCTAGTCGCTTATCTCAACTTGGATGAAGTGATTGAAATCATCCGCACGGAAGATGAGCCAAAAGCCGTGTTAATGGCACGCTTTGGCATCACCGACATTCAAGCTGACGCGATTTTAGACACCAAACTTCGTCATCTCGCCAAATTGGAAGAGATGAAGATCCGTGGTGAACAAGACGAGCTACAAAAAGAGCGAGAAAAACTGGAGCAACTGCTGGGTTCTGAACGTCGTCTCAACACCTTGCTAAAAAAAGAGATCAAAGCCGATGCTGAGAAGTACGGCGACGACCGCCGTTCACCTATGGTCGAGCGTGAAGAAGCCAAAGCGCTTACAGAGCGTGATTTAGTACCAAGTGAACCGATCACGGTAGTGCTGTCAGAGAAAGGTTGGATTCGCCACGCGAAGGGCCATGATGTGAACGTGGAAAGCTTGAACTACAAGTCTGGCGATAACTATCTCGCTCATGCCTGTGGTAAGAGCAATCAGCCGGCGGTTTTCCTTGGCAGTGATGGTCGCAGTTACTCGCTTGAATCGCACTCGTTACCTTCGGCGCGTAGCCAAGGTGAGCCGATCACCGGTCGTTTGAACATCAGTGCAGGTTCGACCGTTCGTCAGGTTGTGATGGGCGAAGAAGATCAGCTGTGGTTGGTGGGCTCTGATGCCGGTTACGGATTTGTTTGTAAAGGCAGTGATTTATTGTCGAAAAACCGCAGTGGTAAGGCGCTGGTCACCTTGCCTGCCAACTCGGAAGTCATGCCACCTCATGCCGTGGGCGATTTAGACAATGATGAGATCTTGGCCATCACCAACCAAGGTCGCATGCTCTTGTTCCCAATTAAAGACTTGCCTCAGCTTGGTAAAGGTAAAGGCAACAAGATCATCAATATCCCTGCCGCCAAAGCCAAAGAGCGTGAAGAGATTGTCTCTCACCTGATTGCAGTGCCGAAAGCGGCAACCGTGACGCTGTACGCCGGTAAGCGCAAGTTGGGCTTGAAGCCTAACGATCTCGACAACTACCGCGGTGAGCGTGGTCGTCGTGGTGGTTTGCTGCCACGTGGCTTGCAGCGTGTGACAGCCATTGAGATTGATGTAGGCAACGTCAGTTCGGACAGCGAGACGTCGGAGTCTTAACGCTAAGATCATCGTGATAGAAAAGCAAAACGCCCACCTTAATCAATAAGGTGGGCGTTTTATTTGGTTTATGTGTGTTCTAAAAGTCGCGTTAATTGAGGCGAGTATCTTCAGCAATGGTCACAGACAATGTCTTCTCTTCCCCTTTACGCAGAATAAGAACATCCACAACCGTACCGGGACGAAGTTCTGTCACTATGTCTAACACACTTTGACGACCATTGATCTTATTGCCGTCGATTTTCAAGATGATGTCTTGCGATTCAAACCCAGCTTGCGCGGCAGGTCCATTCGGGTCGACCCCCAACACCACGATGCCACCGAGATGCTCATTGCCGAGTAAACGCGACGTCACAGAGTTGATGTCTTGACCATCGATACCGATATAGCCACGAATTACGCGTCCATCGGCGATGATTTTTTGCATGATTTTATTTGCTAACGAGTAGGGAATCGCAAAAGAGATACCGTAGGTTTCGAGCTCAGTTGCTTGTTGGAAAGAGGCCGTATTGATGCCGACCAATTCACCACGAGTATTGACCAAAGCGCCCCCCGAGTTCCCCTCGTTGATTGCCGCGTCGGTTTGAATAAAGGCTTGGTGGCCATCGGCACTGATGGAGGAGCGACCGGTTGCGGAGATAATTCCAAATGTGGTGGTTTGCCCTAGGTTATACGGGTTACCGATGGCAAGCACTACATCACCAACTTTTGGGGTGTACTCTGGATTGAGCGGAATGACCGGCAGGTTACTGCCCTCGATCTGCAATATCGCGATGTCTGTACGGCGATCTTTCCCGACTAATTGCGCAGCGGCAACGCGACCATCTTGTACTGCGACGATGATTTGATCCGCCTGAGCGACAACATGATAGTTGGTGATGATATAGCCTTTTTCACTGACGATAACCCCAGAACCTAGCCCCTGTGTCGAGAGCTTAGTGCGATCGGATTCGGTGTATTTTCGACTGTAAATGTTGACCACGGCTGGCGCAGCATTTCTAACCGCTTGGTTAAACGAAATTTGTTCACGGGAGAAGAGAGGAAGGTCAGTTGGCACATGTTTCGGTAAAATATTGGAGCGCAACGACGGAATCGCCAATAACAAGAGCAATGCTGTGATTAACCCCAATCCGACTGAGCGCAATAAAAATCGCAGCATGCTTTCCTCATTTGTTATTCATTTTCAACAGGTAAGATGGCCAAGAATAGCACTAACCCCGTCAGACGTGAAGTTAGTGAGCGGCGCAGTGCGAGCATCAACAAAAAGGCAGCCGTGAGAAGGCTGCCTTAACCAAAGAAAATCTCGAACGGGTTAGCGAATCACAAGGTACAGGGTACGCTCACCACGTTGGATATTGAGTGCCAATACGCCCGGTTGTTTTTCCAGTGCGCTGCGGAACTCAGCCAAGTTTTTCACTCGTTTGCGATTGACGCCGATGATGATGTCGTCCGCTTGAAGCTGATACGCTTCCGCTTTCGAGCCTTTTTCAACCGATGCCACTTTCACCCCTTGAACAGTGTCGCTCGCATTGGTGTTGGTCAGTTGAGCGCCTGATAGCCCTTCGTGCAGCTTATCGGCGGTGGTTTTCACATCGGTTTGTTCGCCTAGGGTGACATCGAAGGATTTTGACTTACCGTCTCGCACGATACCCAAGGTGATCTGTTTACCCGCGCCTAAGGTGGCGACTTTCGCTCTCAGTTCACTGAACGAGTTGATCTCTTTACCATTGACCGACACGATCACGTCACCGGCTTGCAGCCCCGCGTCATCAGCAGCGCTGTCTGGCACCACTTGTGAGACAAAGGCGCCTTTACTTGACTCATAGCCTAGTGCTTCTGCCAGCTCTGAGGTGATTTCACCGCCTTGTACACCCAACATGCCGCGTTTCACTTCACCGAACTCAAGAATTTGATCGGTCAAGTTGGTCATCATATTCGATGGAATCGCAAAGCCAATCCCGACGTTGCCGCCGTTAGGACCCAAAATAGCAGTGTTGATACCAATCAACTCCCCCTTGAGGTTGACCAAAGCCCCCCCAGAGTTGCCACTGTTGATCGCCGCATCGGTCTGAATAAAGTTCTCGAAGTTTTCGATATTGAGACCACTGCGTCCCAAGGCCGAGACGATACCTGAGGTCACGGTTTGGCCGAGGCCAAACGGGTTACCTATCGCGACGGTAAAGTCGCCGACGCGCAGCTGATCAGAATCCGCGATGGTGACTTGAGTGAGGTTCTTGGCTTTTTCTAGCTTGAGCAGGGCCACATCTGACATCTGGTCGCCCCCGACTAGCTCGGCATCATACTCGCGACCATCATGCAGTTTGACGCGAATTTTTTCCGCGCCGTTGATGACGTGGTAGTTGGTCACGACATGCCCTTTTTTGGCGTCGATAATGACGCCTGAGCCTAAGCCACGAAATGGACGCTCTTGCAGTTGCTCGGTAGGGAAGTCTGGACCAAAAAAGAAGCGGAACTGATCGGGGATCTGTTGACGTGATACTTGGGTACCTTCAACAGAAATGCTCACCACAGCTGGCGTCACTTTCTCAAGCATCGGGGCAAGAGAAGGAAGCTGCTCTCCATTGACGGAGAGTGGTAGGGCTGCGCTCGCCGGCATGGGGGCGATGATGGAACTTAAGCTTAAGGATAGAACGGTTAAGGCAAGCAAAGGTTTTTTCATCGGATACTCCTATTAAGTGAAGGCTCTCGTCTGATATTTGTACGTCAAAATCAAAACTCAATGGCCACTCATGGGAGTTATGACTCAAAAACCTTTGTAAAGTTCATGAAATTCAATCAAGAAGCTTTAGCAGACAGCACTTCTTTTTCATCGACGATGGGTTTCTTTTGTTCTTTAAGAAGCCCCGTCGCACCTTGAGCGTAGTCTTTAGGTGCTTCATCCATTGGTGTATCCACACTGTGTGTTTGCTCGGAAATTACCTCAGATTCTGTACTGGCTTGCTCTGTGATTTTTTTAACAAAAGGATTGTCTTGTTCAGGAATATTCGGCAAAAGCTCGCCAGAAGTCTTGGCCATGTGCTGGTAAAGCTTGGTGTACTCTTTGCCGAGGGCATCAAGCATTTCAGCCGTTTGGGCAAAGTGATCGGTAAGGTCTTGCTTTTGTTGCTCGAGTTGAAACTTAGTGTTGTCGAGGTCTTTTTGCATGTTCTTCTGTTTTTTGTAACCTGGAGTGCTGATACGGGAAAAAAGCACGCCTAAAACGGCACCAACAAGCAAACCTACGAGGGCGTAAATCCAAGGCATAATGGCTCCTTATGATTGTTATTTAACATGTTTTTTACGTATTGATTACACATGCTGTTTTGACATGGTACTATGACTTCCTGAGCCGATAAAGAAAAATGCGTGTGCTCTCGTTAGCAGTTTCAACGACTCCCTAATAGGCCGTGAAGTCATGACACCACTAGAGATTTACCAAAACGATATCCAAAAAAACGGTTTTCAGTCTGACCCTGCTCAGTTGCAAGCGGTGTCAGCGCTGGATCGTCTCTATCACCAATTTATTGATTATCAAGCGCAGCCCCAGCCTCAAGTCACCGGCTGGAAAGCATGGTTTGGCAAGCGTACTGCCACACCTGTGACAGCGCCGAAAGGTCTCTATTTTTGGGGGGGCGTCGGACGAGGAAAAACCTATCTGATGGACACGTTTTTTGATGCGCTGCCCTCTGAGAAAAAAATGCGTGTGCACTTTCACCGTTTTATGTATCGAGTTCACGATGAGTTGAATCGACTGGGGGAAAGGAACGATCCGCTAGAGGAGGTCGCCGACATCTTCAAGGCAGAAGCGGAGATCATCTGTTTTGATGAGTTCTTCGTGTCGGATATCACTGACGCGATGATTTTGGGTACCTTGTTTCAAGCGCTGTTCAAACGCGGCGTCATTTTAGTGGCCACGTCCAATATTCCTCCCGATGATCTTTATCGAAATGGTTTGCAACGTACGCGCTTTATGCCTGCTATTGAATTAATCAAAACGCACTGTGACATATTGAATGTCGACAGCGGCATTGATTATCGCTTGCGCACCCTTGAGCAAGCGGAAATTTACCATTTCCCTCTGGATGATAAGGCCAGTCAAAATCTGGATCACTACTTTCATCAACTGGTGGGCGATGGGAAAGTCGGTGAAGTGCGCATTGAAATCAACCACCGTCAGGTAGAAGTCGTCCAAAGCGCTGAAGGTGTCCTGCATGCGACGTTTGCGCAGCTGTGTCAAAGTGCACGCAGTCAAAATGATTACATTGAGCTCTCTAAACTCTACCATACAGTGTTGCTGGCTGACGTGAAACAGATGGGCCACACCATAGACGATGCGGCGCGGCGTTTTATCGCGTTGGTGGATGAGTTTTATGAGCGTCATGTCACTTTGATCATCTCGGCAGAAGTGCCACTCGATGCGCTATACACCGGAGGTCAATTGGCGTTCGAATTTAAACGCTGCCAGTCTCGTTTGATCGAAATGCAAAGTCATGAGTATCTTGCGCGCGAGCATTTAGCGTGACACGCTTGCGAGGGAAGGGAGAGGCGAAAAAAAATTCAATTTTCACTGAAAAAAAGGTGATTTTTTCTACTGACTTCTCTATAATCCTGCGACCCACCGTTACTGCAGACCTTGATTATCGAAGGTATTTCGAGATAACGGGTCGAGAGAACCAACCACTCGAAGGGGTGTTGACTGGACTCTTAGTCAGTGGGAGCGAAAGCTCCTTTAAGTGTAAATTTAATAAATTAACGGGTTATTGTTAGCATGAAAACTTTCGTTGCTAAACCAGAAGCTGTAAAACGCGACTGGTACGTTGTAGACGCTGAAGGTAAAACTCTTGGCCGTCTAGCAAGTGAAATTGCATCTCGCCTACGTGGCAAACACAAAGCTGAATACACTCCTCACGTTGACACTGGTGATTACATCATCGTTATCAACGCTGAGAAAGTTGCTGTAACAGGCAACAAGGCTAAAAACAAAGTTTACTACCGTCACTCTGAGTTCCCAGGTGGCCTAAAATCAATCACTTTTGAAAAGTTGATCGATCGTAAGCCTGAAATGGCGCTTGAGCTAGCGGTTAAAGGTATGCTTCCACGTGGTCCTCTAGGCCGTGCTATGTACCGTAAGCTTAAAGTTTACGCTGGCGCTGAGCACAACCATGTTGCTCAACAACCACAAGTACTAGACATCTAATCGGGGATTTCGAAAATGGCAGAGAATCAATACTACGGCACTGGCCGTCGCAAAAGCTCAGCTGCACGTGTTTTCATCAAACCAGGCAGCGGCAACATCGTAATCAACAAGCGTAGCCTTGATGAGTACTTCGGTCGTCCAACTTCTCGCATGGTTGTTAAACAGCCTCTAGAGCTAGTTGAATTGACTGAGAAACTAGACCTATACGTGACTGTTAAAGGTGGCGGTATTTCAGGTCAAGCAGGTGCTATCCGTCACGGTATCACTCGCGCTCTAATGGAATACGATGAGTCTCTACGTCCTACTCTACGTGCAGCAGGTTACGTCACTCGTGACGCTCGTTGCGTTGAACGTAAGAAAGTTGGTCTACGTAAAGCACGTCGTCGTCCACAGTTCTCTAAGCGTTAATCTTTCTTGCAAAGATTGGCGTCCAGTTTTTACTGGATTGTGGTCTCAAAAGCCTGGCTTCATGCCAGGCTTTTTGTTTTTTAGTCTCCCCCATTCTGGCTTTCCTACTACGCTTCTCAACTCTGCTTCAGCCGCTGTTCATCTTTTGTGACGTCATAGGCGAATTACTTGATGAATGTTACAAAAAGGTAGCTTTATCTTGTCAAAAAGTAGGGTTTTATTTATCATTTGCCATCAAATAAATACAACTAAATTCGTATTTTGTTAGCCATGCTCTTTAAGGGATTTTAATAGGGTCACGAGGCCCAGACCATAGGGAGCAAATGGGAGAATGTTTGGATGAGCAATGCGCCTTTAAATAACGGCCGCAGACGTTTCTTGACTGCGACAACTGCGGTTGTCGGTGGTTTAGGAGCTGCTGCTGTCGCCGTTCCTTTTATAAAATCTTGGAACCCAAGTGAAAAAGCAAAAGCTGCGGGTGCCCCTGTTGAAGTGGAAATCGGAAAGCTCGAAGAAGGGCAGATGGTTCGTGTTGAGTGGCGTGGTAAGCCTGTCTGGGTTGTCCGTCGTGCACAAGCCGTCGTCGATGGATTGAAAAACCTCGAAGGCCAACTTCGAGACCCGCAGTCAGGCGAAGAACAACAGCCTGAATATGCACAAAATGCCTACCGTTCTATCAAACCAGAGTACTTCGTTGCTGTGGGGATTTGTACACACCTAGGTTGCTCGCCGACTTATCTACCCGACACTTTTAGTGAGCAAGTTCAAGGCGTGAAATCCGGTTTCTTCTGTCCATGTCACGGTTCAAAATTTGATATGGCTGGTCGAGTATTCCAAGGCGTTCCGGCACCACTAAACCTAGTGGTCCCTAAACATATGTACCTGAGTGATACCAAAATCATTATCGGTGTTGATGAAACTGGGGAGGCATAATGCAAGCTCTACTTGATTGGGTAGAAAAACGCATACCCGCAATGAATGCGTACAAAAAGCACCTGTCTGAGTATCCAATGCCGAAGAACTTTAACTTTTGGTATCTGTTTGGCTCTCTAGCAATGTTGGTGTTAGTGAACCAGATCCTGACGGGGATTTGGTTAACCATGAACTACGTGCCATCAGGCGATGGGGCGTTTGCATCGATTGAATACATCATGCGTGACGTGGAGTACGGTTGGTTACTTCGCTACATGCACTCCACAGGCGCGTCTGCGTTCTTTGTTGTTGTCTACCTGCACATGTTCCGTGGTTTGATCTACGGCTCATATCAGAAGCCTCGTGAGCTGCTTTGGATCTTCGGTATGTTGATCTTCTTGGTCTTGATGGCCGAAGCATTCATGGGTTACCTGCTGCCTTGGGGCCAAATGTCCTACTGGGGTGCTCAGGTTATCATCTCACTCTTTGGCGCGATTCCGGTCATTGGTGATGATCTCACCCTTTGGATTCGTGGTGACTACGTTATCTCGGGCGCCACATTGAACCGTTTCTTTGCCTTGCACGTCATCGCTCTGCCAATCGTGTTGCTGCTGCTGATTGTGTTGCACGTTCTTGCGCTGCACGAGGTGGGTTCAAACAACCCAGATGGTATCGAAACTAAGCTGCCAAAAGGCTCAATGGGTGATGATTACCAACCTCAATTTAAATTCCATGAGTACTACACTAAGAAATACGACATCATCGACTCTATCCCGTTCCACCCTTACGGCACGGTGAAAGATCTGATTGGTGTGGCTGGTTTCTTGTTCCTGTTCTGTTATGTGTTGTTCTTCAACCCAGAAATGGGCGGTTACTTCCTTGAGCCGCCAAACTTTGAAGCGGCAAACCCGCTGAAAACGCCAGAGCACATTGCCCCTGTTTGGTACTTTACGCCATTCTATGCCATCTTACGTGCGGTGCCAGATAAGCTTATCGGTGTTCTTGCTATGGGCGCATCGATTGCTGTGCTGTTCATTTTGCCTTGGCTTGACCGTTGTAAAGTTCGCTCTTACCGCTACCGCAGTAAGTTCCATTTATTCAATATCATCCAGTTCACCATCAGCTTTATCGCCTTGGGTATTTTGGGTGCGCTTCCAGCGACTCCGACGTACACACTCCTTGCGCAGATCTTTAGCTTGGGTTACTTCATGTTCTTCGTCTTGCTGTTCTTCTACAGCAAAAATGAAGCGACGAAACCATTACCAGAAAGGGTGACATTCAAATGAAAAAATGGATTGTAGTTTTATTTGCAATGCTGCCATCGTTGGCAATGGCAGCGGGTGTGAGCGTTCCACTCGATAAAGCGAACAACGACATCTCAGATCAAGCGTCGTTGCAAAACGGTGCCAAGCTCTTTATGAACTACTGTTTTGGCTGTCACTCCGCGCAGTATCAGCGTTATGAGCGTGTTGGACGTGACATTGGCATTCCAGTGGATCTGCTCAAAGAGAACTTGATTTTTGACCCAGAAGCCAAGGTTGGCGACTTGATGGAAAATGCCATTCCTGAAGAGTCGGCCGCTAAATGGTTTGGTGCGCCACCACCTGATTTGACGCTTGTCGCTCGAGTGCGTGGTACGGATTGGTTGTACACTTACCTACGTTCGTTTTATGAAGATCCTGCGCGCCCATTTGGGGTCAACAACGTTGTGTTCCCAAGTGTCGGTATGCCGCATGTATTGGAAGAGCTGCAAGGCATTCCTAAACCTGTTTACGGCACCAAAGTCGTGAATGGTGAAGAGGTGCAAGTGGTCGTCGGTATTGAATCGGATGGGACGGGCGAGCTTAACCAAGAAGAGTACGACAACGCGGTACGCGATTTGGTGAACTTCCTTGAGTACTCCGGTGACCCAGTGAAACTTGAGCGCCATGCGCTAGGTTGGTGGGTAATGGGCTTCCTAGTGATCTTTAGTATCGTGGTTGTGCTGCTCAAGAAAGAGTATTGGCGTGATGTGCATTAATTGTGCTATCATACTGAGCTAATTTCCAAATTTTTATGTTGACAATGGAGGCTTAGCCTCCATTGTTTTATTTATGTAAGTGTGCTGGAGGGCTCCATGGCTGTAGCTGCCAATAAACGTTCTGTGATGACTCTATTCTCAAGTGCATCTGATATGTATAGCCATCAGGTACGTATTGTTCTAGCAGAGAAAGGCGTAAGTGTTGAAGTAGAGCTTGTTGATGAAGCAAACCTACCTGCGGAACTTGGTGAACTGAACCCATACAAATCAGTACCAACCTTAGTAGATCGTGAGTTGTCACTGTATGACTCAAAGATCATCATGGAATACTTGGACGAGCGTTTCCCTCATCCTCCATTGATGCCGGTTTATCCGGTTGCTCGCGGTAACACGCGTTTGATGATCTACCGTATCGAGAAAAACTGGTACTCATTGGCTGAAAAAGTGCTTAACGGCACAGCTGATGAAGCAGAATCTGCACGTAACAAACTCAGAGTGGATCTTTTGACTCTTGGCCCAGTCTTCGCGGAATACGAATACTTCATGAGCGAAGAGTTCAGCTTGGTCGATTGTTACCTTGCTCCTTTATTGTGGCGTTTACCACAAATGGGAATCGAACTGGTTGGCCCAGGCTCAAAAGAGCTGAAGGTTTACATGAACCGTGTCTTTGAGCGTGATTCATTCCTAGCATCCTTGACTGAAGCTGAACGTGAAATGCGTCTAATGCGTTAATGGTTGGCATGGATATCGAGAAAATGACCCCACGCCGACCGTATATGCTTCGTGCATTTTATGACTGGTTGGTGGACAACGATTTAACGCCTCACCTTGTTGTTGAAGCAACATTACCAGGCGTTCGTGTGCCGGAAGAGTTTATTCAAGATGGCCAAATTATCCTCAATATTGCGCCTCGCGCTGTGGGTAATTTGGAACTAGGCAATGAGGCGATCACCTTCAGCGCCCGTTTCAGTGGCCGCCCACACTCTGTGATCGTGCCTCTTTATGCTGTTCAGGCCATCTATGCCCGTGAAAATGGTGCAGGGACGATGTTTGAACCCGAAGATGCTTACCTTGGTGAGATTGAAGAAAGCTTGGAAGATGAACCTCTATTCCCACTGTCTGTAGCGACTGAGGAAGAGGTCGAAGAGACTGAGCCAAGTGATGAACCACCTAGGCCCAAAGGTCGACCGAGTTTGCGTGTCATCAAGTAACGCGAATGAAACGATAGCAAAAAGCCGCATTGTGATGCGGCTTTTTTTATATATCGATTAGGGAACAGCTCGATTAGGGATAAGCGACGAGTCGTTTATTCGTTGCTTTCTGCAATCTGGAAGGCGCGGATGACTTGTTTTACCCCAGAGATATTACGCGCAATGTCGGTCGCTTTATCGGCATGTTGTGGTGAGACATAGCCAAGCAAGAAGACCTCTTTATCCTCTGTGATCACTTTGATTTTGATGCCGCTCAGCTCAGAGTCGGTCAAGATCGCTGATTTCACTTTGGTTGTGATCCAACTGTCATGACTTACTTCGCCAGCACTCAGCGGCGCTTTGATGCGAATTTGGTTATAGACGGTTTTAACGCCTTTCACTTCACGAGCTTTTTGTTCAATTTGCTCACTCAACGCCGCATCGTTTGCTTGCCCCATTAGGACGACTGTTCCTTCGTAGGAGCTGGCGGTAACACGAGCATTACCACGAACCGGCTCTTTGTTTGCGATTCCCGCCACTTCGAACTCAATATTGTTATCGTTCCAGATCTCTTGTGTGGTGCGTGGGTCAATCACAATAGCGGCCGTTGTTGCAGCGCCGGCAATAAACAACCCGGCACAGCCTGTGAGGGATAGGCTGGTAATTAAAACAAAGATAATCGTTTTCAATGACTTCATGGCTTACTCTTCGTGAGCAGGAAACAACACTTGGTCAATAAGATCGCACAAGCAGTGTAAAGTCACCATATGAACCTCATGAATTCGCGCGGTTCTGTGAGATGGAATGCGAATTTCCACATCATGCTCACCGAGTAACCCAGCCATCTCGCCACCGTCTTTGCCGGTTAACGCGATGATGGTCATATCGCGAGTCACTGCCGCTTCCATCGCTTTGATGATGTTCTTGCTGTTACCGCTGGTTGAGATCGCCAGTAAAATATCACCAGGTTGGCCAAAAGCACGCACTTGTTTTGAGAAAATCTCAGTGTAGTGGTAATCGTTGGCGACGGCGGTCAGCGTTGTGTTGTCGGCAGTCAGCGCCATCGCGGGCAGGCTAGGTCTTTCTGTTTCAAAGCGATTGAGCAAGCAAGAGACAAATTGTTGTGCGTTCGATGAGGATCCACCATTACCGCAACATAGAATCTTGTTACCGTTGAGTAAGCTTGCCACCATACCTTGCGCTGCGTGAGTGATCGCATCGGGTAGCGCTTCTGCGGCGGCAATTTGAATTTGAATGCTTTCTTTGAAACTGTCTTTAATGCTCTCTAGCATTGATTATCCTTGAGTGATTGCGTTTTTTATCCATTCGATTTGGCTACCTTGCTCATGAATCGCCACTAGGTCAAATCGAAAATGGGTATCGTGCACCGAAAGGCCATGCTTGAGGAGCCACACATTGGCGGCTCGCACGAGTTTTTGCATTTTACTGTAGGTCACGGTTTCAGCCGCATGACCAAACGAAGTGCTCTTTCGGTAACGAACTTCAACAAATACGATGGCGTCGCCATCGCGCATGATCAGATCTAACTCGCCGCTTTTCGCAGTAAAATTGCGTTCAAGCGGGACTAACCCCTGACTCAGCAGGTGCTGCTCAGCCAGGCGTTCATAGTGTTCGCCGTGCGCGCGTTTATTGCGCACTACCGAGTTGAGCCCAGCTGATTTCACGTTGTACGACACAGTGCTCATCGATACTCAGAATTCCTGTTTGTCCTTCGACTGAGTAGCCTTCGATCACTTTCATTTGTGGCAGCACTTCCATCAGGGTGTAGGCGTCCATCCCCATCGCTTGAAGTCGTTTCTCCGCGTGTGAGCTGTTGGCCCACAGACTGTCCATCTGCTGCTTCAGGTGGACATCAGGGTGGATAAGGAGTGGAATATCACTGTAGCTGACGCCCGTCAAATCCTCGTACTGACGTTGGCCGCTGTTACTGCGAGAGTTAGAGTAGAGTGCAGGAGGCGTCGTGTCTGGGTTGATCGCCACTTCGATGAAGGGTTTGATCAGGGTAATTTCGGCACTGGTCGCCACGATGTACACCGCATCCACATCTCGACGGCTGCGTGGCTGTGTTTCAAGTGGGATATTCAACAGTGATTCCATTTGCGCGATGTTTTGCTGGCTCTCTTGCAAACCAAAAATGGTGTTGATGTTCTTTTGCAACTGGCGCTTGTCACCGAAGAGACTCACTGCCACTTTATTCTCACTGTATTTATCCCACTCTTGTTCGAAGGACTCGACGACGCGCTCGCCCAAACGACCTTGCGGCGCAAGGATGAGTGGGTAGCGAGCGCCTTGTTCAAACAAGTGCTTCGCCGCTTGTGCCACCTCCTGTTCAGGAGAAAGCGCTAAGTAGCAGGTGTTGTGACCAAAGTTGGTTTCATCCGGAATATTGAGAGCCAACATCGGCAGTGAGTGGGCACTGGCTTGTTGTGCTTCTTGCAGCGCTTCGATGTTCTCTTTCAATAGCGGACCAACGATAAAGTCGATGTTCTTTTCGATTAGCGTCGCGTCTAAGTTCGCCATATCCAGTGTATTGGTATCAATGACGGTCAGGGTCGCGTTCTCATCACGCGCATCATCATTCATCATATTGAAAATAAACCCATCGCGAATCAGTTGCGCTTGTTTAGCAAACTTGCCAGAAAGAGGCAGCAGCAGCGCAGTGTTCACGGGTTTTGTAATATCGAGTGCCAGAATGTCGCTGAGGGCTTGGGGTGTATACAGCGCGGCTGGATGGTCAGGATTGCTCGCCATCCAACGTTCCAAGCGCGATTTTAATTGCGGAATGTTGCTGGCAAACGCTTTACTGTCATTGGCCAATTCTAGCCAACCTGTCAGCACGGTTTCATTCGGTGCCACACGCAGTTTGGCAAGCTCAGACAGCGAGTACTGCGACAGGTTCTGCCAGACGCCATCGGCGATAGAGGCTTGCTCTGAGGCATTGAGTAGTTCGCTTTGGGCAATTAAGGATCGCGACGCGTCAAGGTAGAGACCTTGCTTGCTCTGCAGCGCGGCGCGTTTTTGATAGTACTCTTGCCACTGCTGACGAGGCAGTGACCAAGACACTGGAAAATTCAGCTGAGACAAGGCATCGCTGTGCTGACCTTGACTGATGAGCAAGTCGGCACGAGTCAATTGCCACTCTGCTTGCTGCTGTGGCGTGAGGCTTTGTCTCGCAAGGCGCTTAATCAGTAACTCTGACTGCACCACGTCACCGGCCTCAACGGAGGCTTTCAGTGCCATGATCAACCAATCCACTTGCAAACTGCCGGTCGTGCTGTCTGCCCGCATTAGGTAGGTTTCTACCGGTTGAGAGGGATCGAGTAAAATATCGACAGACTGCGGCGTTTTCGGCGATGAGGAACACGCAGCCAATGTAATAGCGAGTGCTACAGGAGTAAGTAAGCGTGTTACACTTGGGCGCTTATGGTGATTGTTAGCCATGAGTTCTTTCGTAATTCCGTATAAAATTGTGTCTATATTAATCGTTGAAGTGATGGTAAACAAATGACAGATAGCAAAACCTTACCGACAGAGGTGCCAACCCTCTACATTGTACCCACCCCGATCGGTAATCTGGGCGACATTACTCAGCGAGCGATAGAGGTGTTGTCATCGGTGGATTTGATTGCTGCAGAAGATACCCGTCACACGGGTAAGCTGCTGTCTCACTTCAATATCCCAACTCGAACTTTCGCCCTCCATGATCATAATGAACAGCAAAAAGCGCAAGTGTTAGTTGATAAATTGTTAGCTGGGCACTCCATTGCGCTGGTCTCGGATGCAGGAACGCCACTGATCAGTGACCCAGGTTACCATTTGGTCACTCAATGTCGTCAAGCGGGCGTCAAAGTTGTGCCTTTGCCTGGAGCATGTGCGGTGGTCACAGCATTAAGCGCCTCCGGTCTCCCCTCTGACCGTTTCAGTTTTGAGGGATTTCTGCCTGCCAAAAGCAAAGGTCGTAAAGACAAGTTCTTAGAGATCGCAAAGGCAGAGCGAACCTGTATTTTTTACGAGTCGCCACACCGCATTCTTGACTCTCTTGCTGACATGCTGGAGATCTTAGGCCCTGAGCGTGAAGTGGTGTTAGCGCGAGAACTGACGAAAACGTTCGAAACCATTCAAGGCATGCCGCTGGGTGAGCTCGTTGATTGGGTGCGCAGTGATGAAAACCAACAAAAAGGCGAAATGGCGCTATTAATTCACGGTTATCGCGCCGACAGTGATGATGGCCTGCCGGATGAAGCTACTCGAACATTGGCTATTTTGACCCAAGAACTGCCGTTAAAAAAGGCCGCAGCGCTGGCGGCTGAGATCTACAACCTGAAAAAAAATGCACTCTATAAGTGGGGGCTGGAACATCTCTAATCTAGTCAAGTTGTTGGTTATTTAGGCGCTCACACACATTCCCCTAGACAGGCTGATGGCTTCTCTATACAATCCGCCACCGGAGTCGACTCGGTAGCCGCTGCTTTATTGATGTCCCCTTACCTTGTGTGGGGGAGACTGATGAAGGGGAGGAAAGTCCGGGCTCCATAGAGCAGGGTGCCAGGTAACGCCTGGGGGGCGCAAGCCTACGACAAGTGCAGCAGAGAGAAGACCGCCGATGGCTCAATTTCTTCGGAATGAGCACAGGTAAGGGTGAAAGGGTGCGGTAAGAGCGCACCGTGCGACTGGCAACAGTTCGTAGCAAGGTAAACTCCACCCGGAGCAAGACCAAATAGGCCTCCACATTGCGTTGCTCGCGTAAGGGGGCGGGTAGGTTGCTCGAGCCAGTGAGTGATTGCTGGCCTAGACGAATGGCTACCACCGTGCAAACGGTACAGAACCCGGCTTATATGTCGGCTCCACCTTTTTAAGACCCATCGTAACTTAGGTTATGATGGGTTTTTTGCTTTACGCTGACGAAATTTATTTTGTAAGCAATAAACTTAGCGCAAAATCACGCCTTCCTTGTGTCTAAAGGTGGCGAATGAGCGTTAAATCAGTACACTGGAACCCTTAGCGCGTGAATGCGAGAGCAAACCGAGATAACTATGACCGAAGCATTTAAACACATATCCGTCTTACTTCATGAATCGATTGATGGATTGGCCATTAAACCTGATGGCGTCTATATCGATGGCACATTTGGACGAGGTGGTCATAGCCGTACGATTTTATCTCAGCTTGGTGAAAACGGACGCCTTTATAGTATTGACCGTGATCCACAAGCGATTGCAGAAGCCAACAAGATTGATGATCCGCGATTTACCATCATCCATGGTCCATTTTCAGGCATGGCTGAATACGCGAAACAGTATGATCTCGTGGGTAAGGTGGATGGCGTGCTGCTTGATCTTGGCGTGTCATCGCCACAGCTTGACGACGCAGAACGCGGCTTCAGCTTTATGAAAGATGGCCCCCTCGATATGCGTATGGACCCCACTTCCGGCATGCCGGTCTCTCAATGGCTCGCACAAGCAGACCTTGATGATGTTACTTGGGTAATTCGTGAGTTTGGCGAAGATAAGCATGCTCGCCGAATTGCCAAAGCCATTGTTGCCTATCGTGAAAACGAAGAGAACGAGCCCTTGGTGCGCACCGGTCAGCTGGCGAAGCTGATTTCCGACGCGGCTCCGAAAAGCTTCAAAGAGAAAAAACACCCAGCGACGCGCGCCTTCCAAGCCTTTCGAATCTACATCAACAGTGAGCTTGAAGAGATCGACACCGCACTCAAGGGCGCCGCGAGCATTCTTGCGCCGCAGGGACGACTGTCAGTGATCAGCTTCCATTCCCTTGAAGATCGTATGGTGAAACGTTTTATCCGCAAAGAGAGCAAAGGCCCAGAGGTGCCACATGGCATCCCAATGACTGAAGCGCAGATTCGTGCGCTTGGTAGTGCCAACCTCAAAGCGGTGGGTAAGGCGATTAAACCGACCCAACAAGAAATTGAGCTCAATGCGCGCTCGCGCAGCTCGGTGTTAAGGATTGCCGAGAAGCTGTAACCTCCTATGAGTCAGGCAAAAGGGAACCTCGCTAAAATTATCGCACTCGATCTACTGACCGTAGGTCGAGTGCCGCTGCTTTTATTGATGTTGATTTTTTCCAGCGCTATGGCGGTGGTCTTTACTACCCATCACACGAGACAGGCGGTCTCTGAGAAAGATAGTGCTCTTGGTGAGCGAGAGCGCCTTGATAACGAGTGGCGCAACTTAATCTTGGAAGAGACGGCTCTGGCTGAGCACAGCCGAGTCCAAGATGTGGCGATCAAAGAGCTCGAGATGAAGCGCCCCGATTCAGACAAAGAAGTCATCATTACACTCCCATGAGCAAAAAGAACGTCGAACCCATCAAACCGCAAGAAAAGGACACTCCGGCGAGCCTGATTCGCTGGCGCTTTTATTTGGTGATCTTTATTGTGTTCTGCATTTTTATGGCTCTCGTTGCTCGTATTGCGTTTATTCAGGTGGTTGAGCCGGGCAACTTGATCAAACAGGGCGATCTTCGCTCAGTGCGCGCGAAAACCTTGCACTCGGCGCGCGGCATTATTTCCGATCGTAATGGTGAGCCACTTGCGGTCAGCGTGCCCGTTGAGGCTGTATGGGCCGACCCTGTTAATATTTTCAAACATGGTGGCCTGAGCGATATTGATCGTTGGCACGCGTTGGCCGATGTATTGGGCCTTAAGCGCGAGGAGCTGATCGACAAAATCAATCGTAACCGCTCAAGACGCTTTGTCTATTTGCAACGGCAAGTTAGCCCAGCTATGGCCAATTACGTGCGAGAGCTGAAGCTGTCTGGCGTAGGATTAAAAGCGGAATCACGTCGCTATTACCCCGCAGGCGAAGTCAGTGCACACTTAGTGGGTGTGACGGGAATTGATGGTCACGGCCTCGAAGGGGTTGAGCGCAGTTATGATAAATGGCTCACCGGAGAAGCGGGTAAACAGATCATTCGTAAAGACCGTTATGGCCGAGTCGTTGAAAATATCTCACTCGAAGAGCGTGAAGAGGGCAAACCGCTTGAGCTGACCATCGATCAGCGAATTCAAGCGATTGCGTATCGAGCGATTAAGCAGTCGGTCGCCGATCACCGTGCAACGTCAGGATCGGCTGTGGTGCTTGATGTACAAACGGGCGCGGTGTTGGCGATGGTGAATGCGCCGTCCTACAACCCCAACAATCGTAGTGACCTTCAATCAGCGAAAATGCGCAACCGTGTGATCACCGACGCGTTTGAGCCGGGCTCAACCGTGAAACCCTTTGTGGTATTAGCGGCACTCGACAATGGCAGCGCCGATGCCAATACGGTCATCGATACCGGCAATGGCGTGTTTGAAATTGGTGGCAGCAAGGTTAGAGATACGTCGAAAGTGGGCAAAGCCGATCTGACGACCATCTTGCAGAAATCGAGTAACATCGGCGTGACCAAACTGGCACTCGATATGCCGCTTGAGGCTCTGCTTGGTATGTACAGTTCGGTCGGATTTGGTCAACCTTCGGGATTAAACTTGGTCGGTGAAACCTCCGGTATCTTCCCCAATCGCCGTCGCTGGTCGAAGTTTGAAATTGCGACCTTATCATTCGGGTATGGCTTGACCATTACCCCGCTCCAACTGGCGCATGCGTATTCCACCTTGGGCAACTTCGGCGTCTATCAGCCCGTGCACATCATAGAGAACAACCAACAAGATTTTTCACGTCAGGTCATTGACAGCGAGCACGCGAAAATGGTGTTGAGAATGCTAGAAACTGTCACACAGCCGGGCGGCACTGCAACCAAAGCGGCAGTGCCGGGCTATCGAGTTGCGGCGAAAACCGGCACATCACGCAAAGCGATCGCGGGGGGATACGGAGATGAATACTTCGCCTATACCGCGGGGGTAGCGCCGGCCAGCAAACCGCGAGTGGCGCTGGTAGTGGTGATCAATGAGCCTCAAGGTGATAACTACTACGGAGGCTCGGTCGCGGGTCCCGTGTTTGCTGAAATTCTTAAAGGGACACTGCAACTGCTTAATGTTGCCCCTGATGAAAACCGATTTAAAAATGAGTAAGTGAGAGAGCCAATGCCAACAACACTCACATTAACGCAATTATTACGACCTTGGCTTGAGTTGGGCGATGAGCTCGCGATACCTGTTCGCCAACTTGAGCTCGACAGTCGCCAAGTAACCAAAGGATCGACCTTTGTTGCCATCCAAGGTCACGCTTTGGATGCGAGGAGGTTTATTCCGGCCGCGATTGCTCAAGGGGCCAATGCCGTTATTGCACAGGCGTGTTCGCGTGCTCCGCATGGTTTGGTGGAATACATTCAGTCGGTGCCTGTGGTGTATGTCGATGCACTTGATCAGCGTTTATCTCAGTTGGCGCTCTCCCTATATCCAGTCGCAGGGAATCATCTGATTGGCGTCACCGGTACGAACGGTAAAACCACAGTGACGCAGCTCATCGCTCAATGGTTAGAGCTGCTAGGGCAGCGCGCGGCGGTTCTCGGCACTGCGGGTAATGGTTTTCTCGAGAACTTGCAGCCTGCGGTCAATACCACAGGCAGTGCCGTGACGATTTGTCAGATGCTGTCTCAGCTTCAGCAGCGAGGTGCACACTACACTGCGATGGAAATCTCCTCTCATGGTTTGGTTCAAGGCCGGGTGAAAGCGCTTCCGTTTGCAGCGGGCGTGTTTACCAACCTAAGTCGTGATCACCTCGATTACCACGGCACGATGGATGAATACGCTCGTGCTAAGCAAATGCTCTTTACTGATCATGCCTGCCAGCACGCGATCATCAATGCCGATGACGCCGTCGGTGCCCAGTGGCTGACTGAGCTTGATCACGTGACGGCGGTTTCTCTCTCTCCAACGACCCACAAACGTGCCGTGTTTGCTCATCATGTATTGTATTCAGAACAGGGTATCGAGCTGCACTTTGATGGTCTCTATGGCCAAGGTGAGCTTCAGGTACCCCTCATCGGCCAGTTCAATGCCAGTAATGTGCTTGTGGCGATGACAACGCTGCTTGAGTTGGGTTTTGATAAATCGGCCTTGATGGCGACAGCGCCTCAACTAGAGCCCGTCATTGGACGTATGGAGCTGTTCGCTTCACCCGGGAAAGCAAAAGTGGTGGTCGATTATGCGCACACGCCAGACGCATTAGAAAAAGCGTTGCAAGCGCTGCGCGTTCATTGTCACGGCAAACTGTGGGCGATTTTCGGTTGCGGTGGCGATCGGGATACGGGTAAGCGTCCAATGATGGCTTCGATTGGTGAACAACTGGCTGATCAGGTTATTTTGGCCGATGATAACCCGCGCAGCGAGGATCCTAAGACCATCGTGCAAGATATGCTGGATGGCATGGCGAAGCCAAACTTGGCGATTGTCGAGCATGATCGCTATCAAGCCTTGCGTTACGCGCTAGCTAACAGCCAAGCGCAAGACATTATCTTGCTTGCAGGCAAAGGCCATGAAGATTATCAAGTTTTGGCAGATAAAACCGTGCACTACTCTGATCGTGAGTCGGCGGCAGAGCTATTGGAGTCTCCTTTATGATCACTATGATGTTATCTCAATTAGTCGAGCCACTGTCGGCGGAGTTGATTGGCCAAGATGTGGCGATCGAGAGTGTGTCAACTGACACGCGTGCCATCGAAACGGGCGCGCTGTTTGTTGCCTTGGTCGGTGAGCGTTTTGATGCGCACGATTTTGCGGCCAAAGCCGTTGATTCCGGCGCGGCGGCGCTGTTGGTCAGTCGCGTTTTGCCGCTTGATATCCCTCAGCTATTGGTCAAAGACTCCAAAGTGGCGCTAGGGCAGTTAGGCGCCTTCGTTCATCAGTTATGCCGAACCCCGACGGTGGCGATCACAGGAAGCTGCGGTAAAACCACGGTGAAAGAGATGGTCGCTAGCATCATGAGTCTTCAAGGACAAGTGCTGTTTACTGCGGGTAACTTCAACAACGATATAGGTGTGCCGTTGACCTTGCTCCGTTCGACGCCGGAAGATGATTATGCCGTGATTGAACTCGGCGCCAACCACATTGGTGAAATCGCCTATACGACCGCCTTGGTCAAACCCGATGTTGCCCTCGTGAACAACGTTGCGGCGGCGCATTTAGAAGGCTTTGGTTCGATTGAGGGCGTGAAGCAAGCAAAAGGAGAGATCTACCAAGGGCTTGCGTCTGGCTCAGTGGCGATCGTCAATCTCGATAGTCATGGTGGTGAGCATTGGAGTGGTGTCTTGGCCGATAAACAGGTCAAAACCTTTTCTATGACCGATGCAAGCGCAGATTACTTTGCTACTCACGTGGTGTTAAACGCGTTGGGTGAGGCAAGTTTTATTTTGCGCACTCCAAGTAGTGAGCTGAGCGTCAAACTCGGTATTATTGGTCAGCACAATGTTGCCAACGCACTGGCTGCGGCGGCTCTGGCGAAAGAGTTAGGTGCCAGCGATGAGATGATTGTCAAAGGGCTAGAAAGTCTTGCCAAAGTGAAAGGGCGCGTCGAAACCGTCGCATTGACCGATGAGATTCGTCTTATCGATGACAGCTACAACGCCAGCGTCCCCGCCATGAAAGCGGCGGTGGATCTCTTGTCGAGTTTTGATGGGACGCGCTGGCTAATTTTGGGGAATATGGCAGAGCTTGGTGACGAAAGCCTTGCACTTCATCGTCAAGTCGGTGAACATGCTGCCCCCTTTAACTTCCCTTATGTGTTGACCTATGGTGATGACGCAGAGG
Source organism: Vibrio sp. R15-SG3-ISO1B (assembly GCF_059833835.1). Lineage (NCBI taxonomy): Bacteria > Pseudomonadati > Pseudomonadota > Gammaproteobacteria > Vibrionales > Vibrionaceae > Vibrio > Vibrio sp. R15-SG3-ISO1B. The sequence goes on from NZ_JCBDGG010000045.1 coordinate 35,630, forward strand.
TTATCAGCCAGGTTTGCCAGGGGACACATTTTTGCTCTCATGAGAGCATGATTGATTATATTAAGCAGCAGATAAAGACGCACCAAGGGCCACAAACTTTGCTGGTCAAAGGTGCCAATAGCGCCGGTATGTTTAAAGTCGCGGCTGCTGTGAAGGAGATGTTTGCATGATTATTTGGCTTGCGGAGCTGCTACAGCCATACTTTTCATTTTTTCGCCTGTTCGAATATTTGTCGTTCCGAGCCATTGTCAGTGTATTGACGGCCTTAGCGATCTCTTTGTGGATGGGGCCTCGTATGATTCGCCGTTTGCAGATGTTGCAAATTGGTCAGGTGGTACGTAACGAAGGGCCAGAGTCACACTTTAGTAAGCGTGGCACGCCAACCATGGGCGGTGTGATGATCTTAACAGCGATCATGACAACGGTTCTGCTTTGGGCGGATCTGGCTAACCCATATGTTTGGGCTGTGCTCGCCGTACTTGCGGGCTACGGCGCCGTCGGGTTTGTCGATGACTATCGCAAAGTTGTGCGCAAAAACACCGATGGCTTGATCGCGCGTTGGAAGTATTTCTGGCAATCCGCGATCGCATTAGTGGTGGCGTTTGCACTTTATGCTCACGGTAAAGATACCGCGGCGACACAACTGGTGGTGCCCTTTTTCAAAGACATTATGCCGCAGTTAGGTCTGTTCTATATCGTGCTGACTTATTTTGTGATTGTCGGCACCAGCAACGCGGTCAATTTAACCGACGGTTTGGATGGGTTGGCGATCATGCCAACGGTGCTGGTCGCTGCAGGTTTTGCCGCCATTGCCTGGGCTACTGGTAACGTTAATTTCGCCAATTACCTGCACATTCCATACGTGCCTCACGCATCAGAGTTAGTCGTCGTGTGTACGGCGATCGTGGGAGCGGGGCTAGGCTTTTTATGGTTTAACACCTACCCTGCACAAGTCTTTATGGGCGATGTCGGTTCACTGGCTCTTGGCGGTGCGCTTGGTACGATTGCGGTGTTGGTGCGTCAAGAGTTTGTATTGGTGATCATGGGCGGCGTGTTTGTGATGGAGACCTTATCGGTGATCCTTCAAGTGGGCTCATACAAATTGCGTGGGCAGCGAATTTTCCGTATGGCGCCGATTCACCATCACTACGAGTTAAAAGGCTGGCCGGAACCTCGGGTTATCGTTCGTTTTTGGATCATCTCTATCGTACTTGTTTTGATTGGACTGGCGACGCTGAAAGTTCGCTAATCCCCGTTTTGTTTCGCCAATAGGATAAAAGGAATGGCCATGCGCGAGTCTATTCATGCCAACCCCTCTCGATGGGAGTCGATTCACCACGTCGTCGTGGTTGGCTTGGGTATCACCGGTTTGTCGGTGGTGAATTACCTTAAGCGTTTACCGAATGCGCTCGACATTAAGGTGATCGATACGCGCCAGTGCCCGCCAGGTCAAGAGTCGCTGCCGAGTGATGTTGCATTGCACAGTGGTGGATGGCAAACGCAATGGCTAGAGCGTGCAGACTTGGTCGTGGTCAACCCGGGTATTGCGTTGGCGACGGCTGAGATTCAGCAAGTGATTGCTAAAGGCACGCCGGTCGTGGGCGACATTGAGCTATTTGCTTGGCATGTCAGCAAACCGGTGATCGCGATTACTGGCTCGAATGGCAAAAGTACCGTCACGGATCTGACCGGTGTAGCGGCGAACGCTGCGGGCGTCAAGACCGCCGTGGGTGGAAATATCGGCGTTCCCGCGCTGGATCTGCTAAAGCAAGAGGCGGATCTTTACGTTCTTGAACTGTCGAGCTTTCAATTAGAGACAACCTCTTCTTTGCATCTAGTGGCCGCGGCTTTTCTCAATCTGAGTGAAGACCATATGGACCGCTACTCTGGAATGGCGGCGTATCGTGCGGCCAAGCTACGCATTTTCGACCATGCTATCAAAGGGGTTGTGAATGCAGACGACAAGCAAACCTACCCAGAACACAACACTTGCGCGCTCGTGACGTTCTCGCTCAAGCAAGAGGCTGATTACCATTTACGCCAATCTCAAGGTCGTGACTGGATTGTGTTTCAAGATAGCCCTATTTTAGCGACCGATGAGCTTGCTCTGGTGGGCCAGCACAATGTTGCGAATGTGATGGTGGTACTGGCGCTGCTGAATCAAGCGGGTATAGAGCTCCAGGGAGCCTTACCGGCTATCAAGGCTTATCAAGGTTTAACACATCGTTGCCAAGTGGTGGCTGACAAACGCGGCGTTAAGTGGGTCAATGATTCTAAAGCGACCAATGTTGCCAGTACGTTGGCGGCGCTATCTGGACTATCCTTGACAGGACGACTCTACCTACTTGTCGGCGGTGTCGGTAAAGGGGCAGATTTTTCCGAATTGGTATCGCCACTGTCGAAGCTCAACGTGCAGCTTTGCTGCTTTGGCGTGGATGGTGAGGCGTTTATGCCCTTGCATCCTAGTGCCAAACGATTTGACCGTATGAGTGATGTGATTGAGTGGGTTGCCCCTCAGCTCAGCGAGGGTGACATGGTGATGCTTTCACCGGCTTGTGCGAGCTTTGATCAGTTCAACAACTTTATGGCGCGCGGTGATGCATTCCGCGAGCTTGCTCTCACCTACGCATAACAGCAAGGACGATATGCCGATTTCCAGTGCCATCCACAGAGTGCAACATTGGCTCACCAGTGACAGCCCAGACTCACTGTACGATCGACAATTGGTCTGGATTGCGCTTGGGTTAATGTTGACAGGTTTGGTGATGGTGACATCCGCATCGTTTCCTATCAGTTCGCGTCTTACTGACCAGCCTTTCCACTTTATGTTTCGCCATGCGCTTTTTCTTGTCCTCGCGCTCGGAACGTCCGCGGTTATTTTACAAGTCCCGATGCGCAAATGGCTCGACTACAGTACTTGGTTGCTGCTGTTGTCTATTTTCTTGCTGTGCGTGGTGCTGGTGGCGGGAAAATCGGTCAATGGCGCCTCACGTTGGATTCCGCTAGGACTGTTTAACTTACAGCCTGCCGAAGTGGCGAAATTGTCACTGTTTATTTTTATGTCCGGATACTTAGTGCGTAAACGCGATGAGGTTCAATCGAGCTTCTTTGGTGGGTTTATTAAGCCCATCATCGTATTTGGAACATTAGCCGGTTTGCTGCTTCTTCAGCCCGATTTAGGCACCGTTATCGTGATGTTGGTGACGCTGTTTGGCATGCTGTTTATCGCCGGAGCCAAGCTGACTCAGTTTCTTGCCTTGATGGTGGTCGGCATTTCAGCGGTAGTCGGATTGATTTGGATCGAGCCTTACCGCATGCGCCGCGTCACCTCGTTTCTCGACCCGTGGGAAGACCCTTTCGGCAGCGGTTACCAATTGACGCAGTCATTGATGGCTTTTGGCCGAGGTGAGTGGTTTGGTCAAGGCCTTGGTAATTCAATTCAAAAGCTCGAATACTTACCTGAAGCGCACACGGACTTTGTGTTTGCCGTGTTAGCGGAAGAGTTGGGCTTTGTTGGCGTTGTGCTCGTGCTAATGCTGATTTTTAGCTTGGTGATCAAAGCCATTTTTATTGGCAGAAAAGCGTTTGAGAACCAGCATCTTTTTGGCGGCTATCTGGCATTTGGTATCGGCATTTGGTTTGCGTTTCAAACCTTAGTCAATGTCGGTGCGGCGGCCGGTATGGTGCCGACCAAAGGTCTCACCTTGCCGCTTATCAGTTACGGCGGATCTAGCTTGATTATCATGGCGGTGGCCGTCTCTATCTTACTTCGCATTGACTTCGAATGCCGGGTTGATGCGCCTGACTCAACACAGAAATCGAATAATGACTCAGACTAAAAAACTTATGGTCATGGCCGGTGGTACGGGCGGTCATGTTTTCCCTGGCTTAGCCGTTGCCAAAAAACTTCAGCAGCAAGGTTGGGAAATTCGCTGGCTAGGAACTGCGGATCGAATGGAAGCCGAGTTGGTACCCAAACACGGTATCGATATCGACTTTATCAAAGTCAAAGGCTTGCGTGGACAGGGGTTAGCGAAACTTCTCGCGGCGCCGTTTCAAATCATCAATGCGATCTTTCAGGCCAAAGCGCACATGAAACGCTGGCAACCGGATGTGGTATTGGGCATGGGCGGCTATGTCAGTGGCCCAGGTGGCGTGGCAGCGAAACTGTTGGGCATTCCAGTAGTACTGCACGAGCAAAATGCGGTTGCAGGTCTCACCAATCAATGGTTATCACGTATTGCGAGCAAGGTGTTTCAGGCGTTTCCGGGTGCATTTACTCATGCAGAAGTGGTGGGGAACCCCGTGCGTGAGGATGTGATTTCACTGCCAAGCCCAACAGTGCGCATGAGTGAGCGTAGCGATGAGATTCGTATTTTGGTTATGGGTGGCAGTCAAGGTGCGAGGATTTTAAATCAAACCTTACCAGAGGTGATGGCCAACCTAGGAAGTGGTTATCAAGTTCGTCATCAAGCGGGTAAAAATAACGCGGATTCTGTGAAAAAAGCCTATCAAGATCAAAACGTCGAGCAGGCTGAAGTGGTGGAATTCATCGATGATGTTGCTGCGGCATACGCTTGGGCCGATCTTCTGGTCTGCCGCTCTGGTGCGTTGACGGTGTCGGAAGTGTCAGCGGCGGGGGTCGGGGCGATTTTTATTCCCTTTATGCACAAAGATCGCCAACAAGCGTTGAACGCGGATCATCTGGTAGAATGCGGCGCCGCAAAAATGATTGAGCAGCCGGCGCTCAGTGTGGCGTCATTGACCGAAGGTATTCGCCATCTGAGCCGTGATGATCTTCTCTCTATGGCAGAGAAGGCACGCGCGGCCGCCAAACTGGACGCTGATACAGTGGTGGCAACGGCGATCATCGAACTGGCACAGAAATAGAGAACGATTATGACAATTCAACATACACAAGATTTGGCGCAGATTCGTGCCATGGTGCCAGAAATGCGCCGCGTGAAATGCATTCACTTTATCGGCATCGGTGGTGCGGGTATGAGTGGCATCGCAGAAGTGTTGCTCAACGAAGGCTACCAAATCACGGGGTCAGATATCGCAGAGAATCCGGTTACGCAGGGGCTCGCGCAAAAAGGGGCGACGATTTATATCGGTCACCATGCAGACAACGTCGCCAACGCCAGTGTGGTGGTTGTCTCTACTGCCATCAACGAGCAAAACCCAGAAATTAAGGCTGCCCGCGAAGCCCGTATCCCTGTGGTTCGCCGCGCAGAAATGTTGGCTGAGCTGATGCGTTTTCGTCACGGTATTGCGGTGGCGGGCACACATGGTAAAACCACGACAACGGCCTTGGTCACGCAGATTTATTCTGAAGAAGGCTTAGACCCGACGTTCGTCAACGGTGGCTTGGTCAAAAGCGCGGGAACCAATGCGCGACTGGGCTCTAGCCGTATCTTGATTGCGGAAGCGGACGAAAGCGACGCTTCGTTTCTCCATTTGCAGCCTATGGTCAGTATCGTTACCAATATTGAAGCGGATCATATGGACACCTATGGCGGCGATTTTGAAACGCTCAAACAAACGTTCATCGATTTCCTGCACAACCTGCCGTTTTATGGCCAAGCGATTTTGTGTGTCGATGACCCGGTCGTGCGTGAACTGATTCCTAAAGTGAGCCGCCAAGTGATTACTTACGGTTTTTCAGAAGATGCCGATGTGCGCATTGAAAACTATCGCCAAGAAGGCCAACAGGGCAAGTTTACTGTCGTACGTAAACATCGCGCTAACCTAGACATTACCCTGAATATTCCGGGGCGCCATAATGCGCTCAATGCATCAGCGGCCATCGCCGTGGCAACGGAAGATGATGTCAGCGATGAGGCGATTTTACGCGCCATGGCAGGCACTCAAGGAACCGGCCGCCGCTTTGATCATCTAGGTGAGTTCGAAACTGGCAAGGGACATGCAATGCTGGTTGATGATTATGGCCACCACCCGACAGAAGTGGATGTGACCATTCAAGCCGCGAGAAACGGTTGGCAAGAAAAGCGCTTAGTGATGATCTTTCAGCCTCACCGTTACAGCAGAACGCGAGACCTCTACGATGATTTCGCCAACGTGCTGGAACAAGTGGATGTCTTGATCATGCTGGATGTCTATGCGGCAGGTGAAAAGCCCATTGCTGGTGCAGATGGTCGATCATTGTGCAGAACGATTCGTTCACGTGGCCGTATTGATCCCATTTTTGTCCCGGACAGCAGTACGTTACCTTCCGTTCTTGCGAATGTCTTACAAGACGGTGACTTAGTGCTTACTCAAGGGGCTGGGGATGTCGGTAAAGTGGCAAAACAGTTGGCGGCTTTTGAGTTAAATATCGATAAGATGCGTCAGGCGTAGATTTAAGGGTGAAAAATCGTGGTTTGATGCACTTTCTGTGTTTTAAGCGGCGATTTCTCACTTTCAGTATTTGATACTTTCAGTGACGCCAGTATAATCCGAAAGTTAAAATAAGTGCTTTTGCCTTATTGCAAAAGAAGATAGGGAAAATTGCGAACAAATAGCAAGGACTATGGACTTTGATTAAAAGTGCTTTTAATGAAAGCCGTCATCTAACCTCTTCCCCACTTGTTAAAAACCACGCGGTTGGCGGTGGGTTTTTACTGGTGGTTTTGCTGTTAATTGGCTCCCTTCTTTATTCAACGATTTCATGGATGTGGGATGACCAGCGTCTGCCACTCTCTAAAATTGTCTTGCAAGGTGAATTGCACTACGTCTCTGCCCTCGATGTCCAACGTGCTTTTGCGCATTTGGATCATGTCGGAACCTTTATGTCACAAGATATCAAGGTGTTGCAGACGATGGCTGAAGCGATCCCTTGGGTCTCTCACGCCTCAATACGCAAGCAATGGCCAGACACCGTCAAAGTGTTTCTTACTGAGCACCAAGCGGCGGCAATTTGGAATGGCAACGCATTGCTGAATGAGCAGGGAGACGTCTTCAATGGTGACATCAGCCAACTAGAAGAAGAGCGGGTAAAGCTCTACGGCCCACAGGGTACCAGCCAAGAAGTGTTGGACGTGTGGCGTCGAATTAGCCCGAAATTTACCGCGCTCAATTTGTCGATTACGTCCTTGGTGCAAAACGAGCGCCGAGCGTGGCAAATTATTCTAGATAACGGCATTCGTTTGGAATTGGGTAAAGAGTCGTTAGAGGAACGCATCAATCGATTTGTTTCTCTGTATCAGAATTTAGGTAGCGACACGTTAAGAGTGAGCTACATTGACCTCAGGTATGACACGGGAGCATCCGTTGGATGGTTCCCTGATCAAGAGTTAGAACAAGAGAGTACAGATGACTAAGACCGCTGATGACAACATTATTGTTGGTCTTGATATAGGCACTGCAACCGTATCGGCTCTGGTGGGCGAAGTATTGCCTGATGGTCAAATTAATATTATTGGCGCTGGGATTAGCCCGTCGCGTGGTATGGATAAAGGCGGAGTCAACGACCTAGAGTCGGTAGTGAAATCGGTTCAGCGCGCGGTGGACCAAGCGGAGTTGATGGCTGAGTGCCAAATTCGCAACGTCTACATTTCGCTGTCTGGTCGCCATATTGCTAGCCGTATCGAAAAGGGGATGGGCACTATCTCCGAAGAAGAAGTGTCACAAGAAGACATGGATCGTGCGATTCATACCGCTAAGTCTATTAAAATTGGCGATGAGCAGCGTATTTTGCATGTCATCCCACAAGAGTTTACGATCGACTACCAAGAGGGAATCAAAAATCCACTCGGTCTGTCAGGGGTGCGCATGGAAGTCAGCGTGCACCTCATTTCTTGCCACAATGATATGGCGAGAAACATTATTAAAGCGGTTGAGCGTTGCGGCTTAACGGTGGAGCATTTGGTCTACTCTGGCCTTGCGTCAAGTAATGCGGTCATTACAGAAGATGAGCGTGAACTTGGCGTGTGTGTGGTTGATATTGGTGCAGGCACCATGGATGTGGCCATTTGGACCGGCGGCGCATTGCGTCACACTGAGGTCTTTTCTTACGCAGGAAATGCGGTGACTAGTGATATAGCCTTTGCATTTGGCACGCCAGTCAGCGATGCTGAAGAGATTAAAGTCAAATATGGCTGTGCAGTGAGTGAATTGGTCAGCAAAGATGACACAGTTAACGTTCCTAGCGTTGGAGGGCGTCCATCGCGAAGTTTACAACGTCAAACTCTATCTGAAGTGATAGAGCCTCGTTATACTGAGTTAATGGGTCTGGTGAACCAGACGATCGATACTGTTCAAGAAAGACTGCGTGAAGAGGGGATTAAACACCATCTTGCCGCAGGTGTGGTGCTCACAGGTGGCGCATCACAAATTGAAGGTTTGGTTGAGTGTGCGGAGCGCGTGTTCCGCAACCAAGTACGAGTTGGCAAGCCACTAGAGGTGAGCGGCTTAACGGATTATGTCAAAGAGCCGTATCATTCTACGGCTGTGGGTTTACTTCATTACGCGCGCGACAGTCAGGTAAATGATGAGACGGAATACAACGAGCCTTCTCGCCAGTCAGTTACCGGTTTTTTTGCTCGAGTGCGTAATTGGATACAAAAAGAGTTTTAACCTGAGCAGCAGGAAAAACGGAGATAACACATGTTTGAACCGATGATGGAAATGTCTGACGATGCAGTAATTAAAGTCGTTGGGGTTGGTGGCGGCGGCGGTAACGCTGTCGAACACATGGTGCGTGAATCCATCGAAGGTGTTGAGTTCATCAGTATCAATACTGATGCTCAGGCGCTTCGAAAAACCAGTGTCAGTAGTGTCATCCAAATTGGTGGCGACATGACAAAAGGTCTAGGTGCAGGGGCAAACCCGCAAGTAGGACGTGACGCTGCTCTTGAAGATAGAGAAAGAATTAAAGAAGAGTTGTCAGGTGCCGATATGGTATTTATCGCGGCCGGAATGGGCGGTGGTACTGGTACCGGTGCGGCACCTGTTATTGCAGAAGTGGCAAAAGAACTCGGCGTATTGACCGTCGCTGTAGTCACTAAGCCATTTAGCTTCGAAGGCAAAAAGCGCCTAGCGTTTGCTGAGCAAGGTATTGAAGAGCTCTCAAAGCATGTGGACTCGCTTATCACGATTCCCAATGAGAAGTTGCTCAAGGTTCTTGGCCGAGGCATCACACTACTCGAAGCATTTGCAAGTGCAAATGACGTATTGAAAAACGCGGTACAAGGTATTGCTGAGCTTATCACTCGCCCTGGCATGATTAACGTCGACTTTGCGGATGTTCGCACTGTGATGTCGGAAATGGGTCACGCTATGATGGGCAGTGGTGTCGCGAAAGGTGAAGACCGTGCGGAAGAAGCGGCAGAGATGGCAATCTCTAGCCCACTGCTTGAAGATATTGATCTTGCGGGCGCTCGTGGCGTCTTGGTCAACATCACAGCGGGTCTGGATATGCGCCTCGATGAGTTCGAAACTGTGGGTAACACAGTTAAGGCGTTCGCTTCTGACAATGCAACTGTGGTGATTGGTACTTCTCTCGACCCAGACATGGCTGATGAAATCCGTGTCACCGTTGTAGCGACAGGTATCGGTAACGAGAAAAAGCCTGACATTACTCTGGTTGCGGGTGGCAAAGCGAAGCCGGTTACGCAAACTCAACCACAACAAACGGTGACGCCTCAAGCGAGCGTCAACAAAGTGGAAGAAAAAGCGGCACCATCTTTGCAAGAGAAACCACAAGTTTCACCTCAGCCGACGACGTCAGGTGTTGGCGGTGGGGCAAGCCAAAGCGCTGCTGCACCGAAAGCCGATAAAGAAAGTGGCTACTTAGATATTCCTGCTTTCCTACGTCGCCAAGCTGATTGATGGCATCCATAATTTGACACTGTTCGATTATGTGGTAGGATTCGCGGTCGATGTTAAAGATTGACCGCGTTTTGTGGCAATATTGTTGAGGCAAGGTAGATGATCAGACAACGTACTCTGAAAGAAATAGTGAAAACAACTGGTGTGGGTCTCCACTCTGGTCGTAAAGTCACGCTCACGCTACGCCCAGCTGCTGCAAATACTGGTATCATTTATCGCCGCACGGATTTAGAGCCAGCGGTCGACTTCCCTGCGAACCCAGACTCTGTGCGCGACACCAAATTGTGTACCGCTCTGGTTAATGACGCAGGTGTCCGTATTTCAACAGTTGAACACTTGAATGCTGCCCTTGCGGGTATGGGTATCGATAACGTTATCGTTGAAGTCGATGCGCCAGAAATCCCAATTATGGATGGCAGCGCAAGTCCATTCGTATTCTTGCTTCAACAAGCGGGTATCGAAGAGCAAAATGTCGCAAAACGTTTTATTCGTATCAAGAAACCTATCCGTTTTGAAGAAGAAGACAAGTGGGCGGAGTTTGTTCCGTTCAATGGCTTCCGTATGGATTTCGAAATCGAGTTCAATCACCCGGCCATTGATGCCGACGAGCAGCACTTGGTGTTTGATTTCTCGACCAACGGTTTTGTGAAAGAGATTTCACGAGCTCGTACCTTTGGATTCATGCGTGATATCGAATACCTCCAGTCTCAAAACTTGGTGCTGGGTGGCAGTTTTGACAACGCCATCGTATTGGATGAATACCGTATTCTGAACGAAGAAGGTCTTCGCTTTGAAAATGAGTTTGTGACGCACAAAGTGCTTGATGCCATTGGCGATCTGTACATGTGTGGTCACCCTATCATTGGCGAATTCCGAGCTTACAAATCGGGCCATGGTCTCAATAACCAACTGCTTCGTGCAGTCCTCGCAGACCAAGAAGCGTGGGAGTGGGTGACCTTTGAAGAAGAGACACCAGCACCAGTGGCTTTTGCAGAGCCTAATATGGTGCTTGCATAGAGCGCGGGTATTGAGCCAACAGGCTAAAAATTTTAAAGGCCAGATCGAATGATCTGGCCTTTTTGATCGCCCTAACCAATATCAGCCAAATATCAGTGTAGCGACGTTCTACGATTTCTTGGTTAATTTCGCCAAGCTTTCAAGTCGTGCCTTTACTTTCGGCGAGGCGTTTGAGGCGATCATTTCAAGATAGCTCGCGGCAGTGGAAGAGATCGGATCCCTTTGTGGCGCTGGCTGCTCGCTTTTCTCAGTGTTCGATCGATATAGCTCCGGATTGATTTGTACGTTGACAGCGATCAGTCGAGCGAATCCGTGAGATCGTAATTGATTCAAAATATGCAGACGATCACGATCGATCTTCATCTTGATCCCTGCGCTAGCCACCTCGAGGATTAATTGCCCTTCACGGATGTTTGCCACCCGGCAATGCTTTTCCGTACCACGAGGCAAAATAGCCTGCAGTGCTCGGTTGATCAAGATGATCTCTTCGGCGTGTTGTTGCAGTGTCGACAAGCGAGATTGAGCGATGATGTCGTCGCCTAAAGTAGGGCGGTGGTCACGCATAGTGGGCCTTATATTGCTGGACGGTCTGTTTCATTCTAAGCGAAGCTCGTGCGAGTAGGTAGCATTGCATTGGATAAACTTACGTCATATAGGCACAAAAAATAAAGTGCGCTTCAAACAAATTACCTTGCTATTGGTTGTCAGGGTGAAAATTTCATAAGATAGGCGCCACTAAAATCAGTTCTAGCCTTGAATTCTAAAGTAAATAGCACAATATCTGAGGAAAGTGATTTATCTCAGTATTCTTAGTTTAAAACTGGTAGAGACTGAAGGCATTATAAGATGATCGGGCCCGATCTGAGTTAAGAGAGATTCATAGCAAATGATAACTAAGCTACTGACAAAGGTAATTGGCAGTCGCAACGACAGAACCCTGCGACGTCTGAGAAAAATAGTAAAAGAGATCAACAATTTTGAGCCGACGTTTGAGGCTCTATCTGATGAAGAGCTAAAACAAAAGACCGTCGAATTTCGTCAGCGTTTAGATCAAGGTGAGACACTAGACAGTCTGCTGCCTGAAGCTTTCGCGACGGTTCGTGAAGCATCAAAACGTTTGTATGGGATGCGCCACTTTGATGTTCAGCTTATCGGCGGCATGGTTCTGAATAACGGACAAATCGCTGAAATGCGTACTGGTGAAGGTAAAACACTCACCGCGACACTCCCTGCATACCTGAATGCGCTGCCAGGCAAAGGGGTTCATGTCGTGACCGTCAACGACTACCTCGCTAAGCGAGACGCAGAAACCAACCGACCGCTGTTTGAATTCCTCGGTATGACGGTAGGCGTTAACGTGCCGAACATGCCACCTCAAGAGAAAAAAGAAGCCTACAAAGCGGATATTCTATACGGTACCAACAACGAATTCGGTTTTGACTACCTACGTGACAATATGGCGTTTCGCGCCGAAGACCGCGTTCAACGCGTGCGCTTTTTCGCAGTGGTCGATGAAGTTGACTCCATCTTGATTGATGAGGCGAGAACGCCGCTGATCATTTCTGGCCCTGCTGAAGACAGCTCTGAGCTGTACACTCGCATCAACACGCTCATCCCACAACTCCAGAAGCAAGACAAAGAAGATTCCGAAGAGTACCGTGGTGATGGTCACTACACGGTGGATGAGAAATCCAAGCAAGTGTATTTGACTGAAACCGGTCAAGAGTTTGTTGAAGAGTTAATGATTAAAAACGGCTTGATGGTCGAAGGTGACACCTTGTACTCACCGACGAACATCAGTCTACTGCACCATGTTAATGCTGCCTTGCGTGCGCACGTATTGTTTGAGAAGAACGTTGACTACATCGTCACTGAAGAGGGTGAAGTGGTGATCGTTGATGAACATACGGGTCGTACTATGCCTGGTCGCCGTTGGTCTGAAGGTCTACACCAAGCGGTGGAAGCGAAAGAAGGCGTTAAGATCCAAAACGAGAACCAAACGCTGGCGTCGATTACCTTCCAGAACTACTTCCGTCTCTACGAGAAACTGTCTGGTATGACGGGTACCGCAGATACAGAAGCGTTTGAATTCCAATCGATCTATGGTCTTGAAACCGTGGTTATCCCAACCAACAAGCCAATGATTCGTGATGATATGCCAGACATGGTTTATCGCACCGAGGCGGAGAAATTCGCTGCGATTATCGAAGACATCAAACAGCGCGTTGAAAAAGGTCAGCCAACGCTGGTGGGTACCGTATCGATTGAAAAATCAGAGCTACTTTCTAATGCGCTGAAGAAAGCGAAAATCAAGCACAACGTGCTTAACGCAAAATTCCACGAGAAAGAAGCAGAGATCGTCGCGGAAGCGGGCAAACCGGGTGCAGTCACCATCGCAACCAACATGGCGGGTCGTGGTACGGATATCGTCCTCGGCGGCAGTTGGCAGTCAAAAGTGGAGACACTGGACAACCCAACTCAAGAGCAAATTGACGCGATTAAAGCGGAATGGAAAGTCGTTCACGATCAAGTGCTGGAAGCTGGTGGCTTACACATTATCGGTACTGAGCGTCATGAATCACGTCGTATTGATAACCAGCTTCGTGGTCGTTCTGGTCGTCAAGGGGATGCAGGTTCGTTCTCGTTTCTACCTATCGATGGAAGACTCACTGCTGCGTATCTTTACCTCGGATCGTATGGCTAGCCTTATCCAAAGTGGTATGGAAGAGGGTGAAGCAATCGAATCGAAAATGCTCTCACGTTCGATTGAAAAAGCGCAACGTAAAGTGGAAGGACGTAACTTCGATATTCGTAAGCAATTGCTGGAATACGATGACGTTGCGAATGACCAGCGTAAAGTGGTGTATGAGCTGCGCGATGAACTGATGAGCGCTGACGACATCAGTGAGATGATTGAGCAAAACCGTGACGACGTGCTTAACGCTGTTATAGATGAGTACATCCCACCACAATCGCTAGAAGATATGTGGGATGTGGACGGGCTTCAAGCACGCCTGAAAAATGACTTCGACCTTGATGCGCCGGTCAAGCAGTGGCTTGAAGAAGACGATAAACTGTATGAAGAAGCGCTGCGCGAGAAAATCATTGCGACCTCTATCTCTGTTTACAAAGAGAAAGAAGCCGTGGTGGGCGAGCAAGTGCTGCGCAACTTTGAAAAATCAGTGATGTTGCAAACGCTCGATACCTTGTGGAAAGAGCATTTGGCTGCGATGGACCATTTGCGTCAGGGTATTCATTTACGTGGCTATGCGCAGAAGAACCCGAAACAAGAGTACAAACGTGAATCTTTCGAGCTCTTTGAAGGTCTTCTTGAAGCACTGAAATCTGACGTGATCACTGTCTTGTCTAAAGTGCGCGTTCAGCAGCAAGAAGAAGTGGAACGTATGGAAGCTCAGCGTCGAGCGCAAGCAGAAGAGGCGGCTCGTTTGGCACAAGCGCAACACGCGAGCGCCGATAACCCATTGAGTGATGAAGACGCAAGTGATGATGCTCATCAGCCAATGGTGCGCGAAGAGCGTAAAGTGGGTCGAAATGAACCTTGCCCATGTGGCAGTGGTAAAAAATACAAACAGTGTCACGGTAAAATTGCGTAAGCGATTAACGTGAGATCTATAGGAAAAGAGTCGCTTTGGCGGCTCTTTTTGTATCCGTCTGATGGATAGCACAACCAAATAGGAACCAGTCAATGAAACGTATTCATATCGTTGCGGCGATCATCTTCAACCAAGACAAATCGAAGATTTTCATCACCAAGCGTCCGGATGACAAACATAAGGGCGGCTTTTGGGAGTTTCCCGGCGGTAAAGTCGAAGCGGGGGAAAGTATAGAGCAAGCGATGGCGCGCGAGCTGGAAGAAGAAGTGGGGATTGTCGTGTCAAATCAAACCCCGTTTGAACATCTTGAGTATGACTATCCGGATAAATCACTCAAGTTTGATTTTATCTGTGTGCATGAGTTTTCTGGTGAGCCGTACGGCAAAGAGGGACAGCAAGGTGCCTGGGTGGCGATTGCGGATTTGCGTCACTACACCTTTCCTGAAGCAAACGTGCCTATTCTAAAGCGTGTCATTCAAGAGTTTTAATACTGGTTTCAAGCCGAGATTGTTGATAGTTTATTGGCACAAATGGAACAAGAACCAAGGAGTTTTTTGCAATGGTCAGAATTGCAGTTGCGGGTGCGGCCGGTCGAATGGGTCGTAACTTAGTCAGAGCGACATTTTTAAATCAAGACGCCCGTGTTGGTGCAGGATCCGAGCGTCCGGAATCTTCTTTGGTGGGTGTCGATGTCGGCGAACTGTGCGGAGAGGGCAAATTTGATGTCGTGCTGACGGATGATCTTGCCAAAGAGATCGACAACTTTGATGTCATTATCGATTTTACGGCACCGGCGAGCACGCTAGCGAATTTAGAACTTTGCCGTCAGCATGGCAAAAGCATTGTGATTGGCACCACTGGTTTTAGTGAGCAAGAGAGAGCGACTATTGATGAGATTGCTCAGAGCGTTCCTGTCGTGATGGCGCCTAACTACTCTGTTGGGGTTAACCTTGTGTTCAAACTGCTTGAAAAGGCAGCCAAAGTGATGGGCGATTACTGCGACATTGAAATCGTTGAAGCGCACCACCGTCATAAAGTGGATGCGCCTTCCGGTACCGCAATTGGTATGGGAGAAGCCATTGCTGGCGCTATGGGTAACCAGCTCAGCGATGTTGCTGTGTATGCTCGTGAAGGTATTACCGGCGAGCGAACCAAAGATGAGATCGGTTTTGCCACCATTCGCGCAGGCGATATTGTCGGCGAACACACGGCGATGTTTGCTGATATTGGTGAGCGTGTAGAGATCACTCATAAAGCGACGGACAGAATGACCTTTGCCAATGGTGCGGTCAAAGCTGCCGTCTGGCTTAGCCAAAAATCCCCTGGTTTTTATACCATGACGGATGTCCTAGGACTCAATGAACTGTAAATAAATAATTATGCGCTGGGCTTGCCCGGCGTTTTTTATATATGTGCGTTGAAAGAGAATGAGTTAACTTCAGGTTATGCTCTTTTTTCTTTAAGTTTTATTGTTTATTTTCGTGGCTTGGTGTTGGTTTTGTCTTTAATGTCTTTAAAGTTTGTATTTGCTTCCGATGTTGATCGTTTGCGTAAGAGCGAAGAAAAAAAGTGTGATCTGATACAGGTGACACAAAGAGAGATTTTGAGTTTTTTGAATTGAAATCGATTACTCATTTACAAAAGTTGTTCTTTTAGGCCTTTTGGTCTGTTTTTTGTCTAAAGAGCCCTAAAGTTTCGGTGTTTTTTTACGTGTGTGTTGACACATGTCACAGGCCTCATTAGAATACCGCCAATTTGTCTGAAATACCTAAAACCGCTTTTTTATTGCGCACAGGAAGGCAAATTTGCAGTTAAATTTATTATTTTTGCATTTTTATTCTGGAGGTTGTCTTGAGTAAATCAGCACTGTTAGTCCTAGAAGATGGGACAGTGTTCCGCGGAGTTTCCATTGGAGCAGATGGGTCGTCCGTTGGTGAAGTTGTTTTTAATACCTCGATGACGGGGTACCAAGAAATCCTCACTGATCCTTCCTATTCCCAGCAGATCGTCACCCTTACTTACCCACATATTGGTAACACCGGTACCAATACCGAAGATGAAGAATCTTCTTCAATTCATGCACAAGGCCTTGTGATTCGCGATCTTCCCCTTATCGCATCAAACTTCCGTAGTGAACAAACGCTTTCTGATTACCTAAAGTCGCAAAACATTGTCGGCATTGCGGATATTGATACTCGTAAACTGACGCGTATTTTGCGTGAGAAGGGCGCTCAGAACGGTTGTATCATCGCGGGTGACAATCTCGATGAGGCATTAGCGCTAGCGAAAGCAAAAGAGTTTCCTGGCCTAAAAGGTATGGACTTGGCCAAAGTGGTGTCAACCAAAGAAGCGTACGTATGGAATCAAGGTTCTTGGACGCTAGAAGGTGGATTGCCAGAAGCAAAAGCAGAGAGCGAGCTGCCTTACCACGTTGTCGCGTACGACTTCGGCGCTAAGCGTAACATCCTACGTATGTTGGTTGATCGTGGCTGCCGTCTAACGGTCGTGCCTGCAGAGACCAGTGCAGAAGAGGTATTGGCACTCAACCCAGATGGTGTATTCCTATCTAATGGCCCTGGTGACCCAGAACCGTGTACTTACGCGATTGAAGCGACCAAGGTTTTCCTAGAAAAAGGCCTACCTATCTTTGGCATTTGTCTTGGTCACCAAATTCTTGCTCTTGCCTCTGGTGCGAAGACAGTGAAGATGAAGTTTGGTCACCACGGTGCTAACCACCCGGTGAAAGACTTAGACCGTAACGTTGTGATGATCACGTCTCAGAACCACGGTTTCGCGGCAGATGAAGCGACACTCCCTGAGAACCTACGTGCTACTCACGTGTCACTATTTGATGGCTCTCTACAAGGTATCCACCGTACTGACAAGCCAGCATTTAGCTTCCAAGGTCACCCAGAAGCAAGCCCAGGTCCACACGACGCGGCGCCGCTCTTTGACCATTTTATCGAACTGATCAAACAGTCTATTTCAGACACGCAAAACATCGCTTAATTCGGAGTAGTAGAGAATGCCAAAACGTACTGACTTAAAAAGTATTCTAATTCTAGGTGCAGGCCCGATTGTTATCGGTCAAGCATGTGAGTTTGACTACTCTGGTGCACAAGCGTGTAAAGCACTGCGTGAAGAGGGTTACCGAGTCATCCTTGTTAACTCTAACCCTGCGACCATCATGACTGACCCAGACATGGCCGATGCGACTTACATCGAGCCAATCCAATGGGAAGTGGTTCGCAAGATCATCGAGAAAGAACGCCCGGATGCCGTACTACCAACAATGGGTGGTCAAACAGCGCTGAACTGTGCACTAGACCTTGAAAAACACGGCGTGCTTGCTGAGTTCGGCGTAGAAATGATCGGCGCAACCGCTGATGCTATCGACAAAGCGGAAGACCGTTCACGTTTCGATAAAGCGATGAAGTCTATCGGCCTTGAGTGTCCTCGCGCGGACACGGCGAAAACCATGGAAGAAGCGTACAAAGTGCTCGATATGGTGGGCTTCCCTTGTATCATCCGTCCGTCATTCACTATGGGTGGTACGGGTGGTGGTATCGCTTATAACAAAGAAGAGTTCGAAGAGATTTGTCGTCGTGGCCTAGACCTGTCGCCAACTAACGAACTTCTCATCGATGAGTCACTGATCGGTTGGAAAGAGTACGAGATGGAAGTGGTTCGCGACAAAGCGGACAACTGTATCATCGTATGTGCTATCGAGAACTTCGACCCAATGGGCATCCACACCGGTGACTCCATCACTGTCGCACCCGCACAGACTCTGACTGATAAAGAGTACCAGTTGATGCGTAATGCCTCTCTAGCGGTACTGCGCGAAATTGGCGTTGAGACAGGTGGTTCAAACGTACAGTTTGGTATCAACCCGAAAGATGGCCGTATGGTTATCATCGAGATGAACCCACGTGTATCGCGCTCGTCTGCGCTTGCGTCTAAAGCAACAGGTTTCCCAATCGCTAAGATTGCCGCGAAACTGGCGGTTGGCTTTACCCTTGACGAGCTACAAAACGACATCACGGGCGGTGCAACGCCAGCATCATTCGAACCTACCATCGATTACGTCGTGACTAAGATTCCTCGTTTTAACTTCGAGAAGTTTGCCGGTTCGAACGACCGTCTGACGACTCAGATGAAGTCTGTGGGCGAGGTGATGGCGATTGGCCGCAACCAACAAGAGTCGCTGCAAAAAGCACTTCGTGGCCTTGAAGTTGGCGTGAATGGCTTTGACGAAATGGTTGATCTTGATGCGCCTGACGCACTCACCACCATTCGTCACGAACTCAAAGAAGCGGGCGCTGAGCGTATTTGGTACATCGCTGATGCATTCCGTGCAGGCATGTCGGTAGAAGGCGTATTCAATCTTACCAACATCGATCGTTGGTTCCTAGTTCAGATTGAAGAACTCGTTAATCTAGAAAACCACGTTAAAGCAGGCGGTTTTGCTGGCTTAACCGAAGACGTGTTGCGTGTGATGAAGCGTAAAGGCTTCTCAGATGCGCGTTTGTCAGCACTGCTTGGTGTGTCTGAAAGCGAAATTCGTCGTCTGCGCGATCAGTTCGATATTCACCCTGTTTACAAGCGCGTAGATACCTGTGCGGCGGAGTTCTCCTCTGACACGGCGTACATGTACTCCTCTTACGATGAAGAGTGTGAAGCGAACCCGACTGACAAAGACAAGATCATGGTGTTGGGTGGCGGTCCAAACCGTATCGGCCAAGGTATCGAGTTTGACTACTGCTGTGTACACGCCTCTCTTGCCCTTCGCGAAGATGGTTACGAGACCATCATGGTTAACTGTAACCCAGAGACAGTATCCACCGATTACGATACCTCTGACCGTCTCTACTTCGAACCTGTGACGTTGGAAGATGTTCTGTCTATCGTTCGTGTTGAGAAGCCAAAAGGTGTGATCGTGCAATACGGTGGTCAAACGCCACTGAAACTCGCAAGAGCGCTAGAAGCGGCAGGTGTGCCAATTATCGGTACCAGCCCAGATGCGATTGACCGTGCAGAAGACCGTGAGCGTTTCCAGGCAGCGGTTGAGCGTCTAGGTCTAAAACAGCCAGAAAACGCGACAGTCACCACAATGGAACAAGCGATCGAGAAGTCGAAAGACATCGGTTTCCCATTGGTGGTTCGCCCATCTTACGTACTGGGTGGCCGTGCGATGGAAATCGTCTACGATGAGCAAGACTTGCGTCGTTACTTCAACGAAGCAGTCAGTGTATCGAACGAATCTCCAGTCCTACTTGACCGCTTCCTTGATGACGCAACGGAAGTCGACGTGGATGCCATCTGTGACGGTGAGCGCGTTGTGATCGGCGGTATCATGGAGCACATCGAGCAAGCGGGTGTTCACTCAGGCGACTCTGCGTGTTCTCTACCGGCTTACACCTTGAGTCAAGAGATTCAAGATGTGATGCGTGAGCAAGTTGAGAAGTTGGCGTTCGAGTTGGGTGTTCGCGGCTTGATGAATACGCAGTTCGCTGTGAAAGACAACGAAGTGTACCTCATCGAAGTTAACCCTCGCGCTGCGCGTACCGTACCATTCGTGTCAAAAGCGACCGGTGCTCCACTGGCGAAAATCGCGGCACGTGTGATGGCTGGACAATCTCTAGAGTCTCAAGGCTTTACCAAAGAGATCATCCCACCATACTACTCAGTGAAAGAAGTGGTGTTGCCATTCAACAAGTTCCCTGGCGTCGACCCACTGCTTGGCCCTGAAATGCGCTCTACTGGCGAAGTCATGGGCGTGGGTGCGACATTCGCTGAAGCGTATGCGAAAGCAGAATTGGGTTGTGGTAACGTCTACCCAGAAGGTGGCCGAGCGCTTCTTTCTGTTCGTGAAGGCGATAAGCAACGCGTGGTTGACCTAGCGTCTAAGCTAGTAAAACTCGGTTACCAGTTGGATGCGACGCACGGCACTGCAGTGATTCTTGGTGAAGCGGGTATCAACCCTCGCTTGGTGAACAAGGTGCACGAAGGTCGTCCTCACATTCTTGACCGTATCAAGAACAATGAGTACACCTACATCGTTAACACGGCGGCAGGTCGCCAAGCGATTGAAGACTCAAAAGTACTGCGTCGTGGCGCATTGGCAGAGAAAGTGAACTACACCACAACGCTAAACGCAGCGTTTGCAACGTGCATGTCTCACACCGCGGATGCATGTGCATCGGTCACTTCTGTACAAGAGCTGCACGCAAAAATCGCTGAAAACGCCTAATCGTTTGATTCGACAATAGGCTCAGTGATAAGAGCCGAATTGACAACCTCATTGCCCACTCCTTCGAGTGGGCTTTTTTATGTTGGGTGATGGGTGATGGGATCAAGCGAAAGAGCGGATTAGCGCGTGAGCTCAAGGCGGATCAGGACTTCTTCTGTGATGTCGCTTAGCTCACCGTAACCGACGATGGTACCGATCTCTTTCTCTAAGCTTTTTGCCTTGTGGAGGCTGATGTTAGCAAGCTCGGCTAAGTCAGTGCGTACCAGCGCGGTCATAGGATCAAACACGGGTGCGGCGCATATTCTCAGGGCGTAAAATTCGCCAATTGACATCGCTTGTTTGACGAAGCGAATACGATCTTTCAGTGTTTCAAATTCGCTGACCAACTTCGATTCGATTGACTGAATGCGCGTACCAAACTTTGCCGCACTCAAGTAGATCTCATGATATTGAGGTTCAGCACCTTCGATTCGGCGCATCGGTTGGGCGATAAGGGTATTGGTGCGACCTTTGTAGATAGGTTCGAGAGAAAAGTTCTTCTCTTCACCAAGCTTAGCCAGGAGTCCAAGGTAAGGAGGCAAAGGATAGTTGACCCCGATAACACGTGGGCGCAGATTCGGGCCGCGTTTTTCAAAAAACAGCGGTGAGCTGACCATTTTATCCAACAAAATATCGTGCAACCCTTCAAGCAGGGCATTACTGGGCAGTAGCTCTTGTTTGGCGACTAATTTATTTTGGTTGTGATCAATCAGCGAGCCAAAGAAGGCAATAGTCTTCATCGTCTGGCGCTCTTCGATGATCGCCAGTTGCATCCTCTTGCCGCCAGGGCTGATGCGTATCACCGTATACGGCACTTCATCAAGCGGGAGTTTTTTATCGTAAAGCTTTAATTCACTAAAGTCGACATGACACAGATCGCCCGCTTTTAACCCGCAAGGTGAGGTGAGTGCAATGCTCGCGCCATGCTTGGAGATATCTAACGTAACCCCAGCGTGACGCTGGCCATCGGCGGTTTTCAGTTGCAAAGGCGATTGAAACTGATACCTCGGCTCTTTGCGACGGGATTTGGCATCAAAATAGAGGCAAGCGGGGTTTGATTCAGGGTTGCGAGTGTGGCGAAACGGGTTGAGCTCGCTGCTGGCAAGACGCGGCTTATCCGTCAGCAAGTAGTCATTGCGACTGCTGCTGTCTGATATCTCTTGTAAAATGCCGCAGTGCGTCAAGGTGTTGGGCTCAAGACCAAGCTCGGTCGAGTGTGTAGACAGTTCACTTTTCTCTTCATCATCCAGCTCAAACACAGAGAGGCGAAACGCTCGCCAACTCTCTTTTTTCGCGCCCACATGCCAAAACAACTGTCGCTGTTCGCGCGTCGCTTCCGGCATCATCATCGAGAAAAACAGCTGCTTGCCCTGATGGTCATGGGTGAAGGAGTAAAGTACGTTACTGCTGCCGCGCATACCCGGAGTGGTCAGCTGTTTCATGCGCTGTTTATTAAACAAACTGGTGAGCGCCTGTTGATTACGTTCGTCGTGCCAGTACTGCCAAATCGGCTGATTGTTCTCCGTCATCAACACCAGTTTGAGCTCGTCACCACTGAAAAAGACCGGCAGATTGCAGGTGTGTTTGAGATAAGTGTGCTCGTAACCTCGAGAGCGAGCGCGGATGATCTTATCTTGATTATCGTGACGGGCTTTTTTACTGTCGTTATTGAGGCATTCTGCGATGATCGCTTCGATGGCTTGGGTTTCGTCGAGCATGATGGTACGCAGAAACTTCACTGCATCGTTTTCGTAAGACTCGTCGATACCAACAATCCGATAGCTAAACGCAGAGTGAATGGCCTCTACTTCCGAGCTCTGGGCGAGTTCTACAAAGCGTACCTCGACAATTTCACCCAGCTTATAGTCAAACGCAGACGGGACTTTAAACTTGGCCCCTGAAGGAGAGAGGTCAACGGTGACGCCGTGAACCAGTTGTCCTTTGGCGAGATTGAGCTCGATTTGGGAGGAAAGACGCAGACGATTCTCTTTGCGCTTCAGGTCATAGCCTAAGTTAATCGGCTCGACTTCCAGTGCACTGCTTTTGGCTTGCACTTCGGTGCCGATGGGCTTGCCGCGCTTTTGCATAACACGAAAGTTGTTGTGTGTGTTGGACAGCGCTTCCCACACGCCTTCGGTATAGCCGCCAAACTTACGCACATTTTTGTGATAAGCGTTGAAGGCGACATCATCTAACCAGTGGCGCAGTCCATCAAGCTTGTATTCTCGACACTCACCTTTGACCCGCCCTCTCAAATCCACTGGTTTGGTGCACGGTGCCATAACTCTATTGAGCTCCATTTTGACCAATATTTTGACCGACGGAGGCTCTCCTTCTGTCATTTGGGCAAGAAGGTACTCAAAGTCTTGTGAGTGGTAAGCGGCAATGAGCCGCTCAGCGATTGAAAGGATTTCCTGTTGCTGCATATTTTATGGTTAGATCTACCTAATTATTCTCTATCGACCTTGATAACACGATCTTTAATGATATGTTACATCGAATCAAGATAAAGTGACCCAGATTCGAATTGATAAGGTCACACAATAGCAGGTGAGGAACCATGGCAAAGGCAAAAAGAGCCTACGTGTGCAACGACTGCGGCGCAGATTTCCCAAGATGGCAAGGGCAATGTAATGCTTGTGGCGCTTGGAATACCATCAGTGAGGTGCGTTTAGCCGCTTCACCAACCGCGGCGCGTAACGAGCGCTTGAGCGGATACGCGGGCAACACCGCTGAAACCAAAGTACAGACGTTGTCTGAGATTGATCTACAGGAAGTGCCCCGTTTTAGCAGCGGTTTCAAAGAGCTAGACCGAGTATTGGGCGGAGGTGTCGTCCCAGGTGCCGCGATCTTGATCGGCGGTAATCCTGGCGCGGGTAAGTCGACATTGCTGCTGCAAACCATGTGTTACTTAGCATCGCAAATGCCGACCCTCTATGTCACAGGGGAAGAGTCCTTGCAGCAAGTCGCGATGCGCGCGTCGCGCTTGGGGCTACCTAAAGACAACCTCAAAATGCTTTCGGAGACAAACGTCGATCGCATCTGCCAGATCGCGGAGCAAGAACAGCCTAAGATCATGGTGATTGACTCGATTCAGGTCATGCACGTTTCGGATGTGCAGTCGTCACCGGGCAGCGTCGCTCAGGTGAGGGAGTCTGCCACCGCGCTGACCCGTTATGCTAAGCAAAACAACGTCTCGGTGTTTATTGTCGGCCACGTTACCAAAGATGGCACACTCGCAGGCCCTAAAGTGCTTGAGCACATTATCGACTGTTCTGTGTTGCTCGATGGCGGCACCGACAGCCGTTTTAGAACGCTGCGCAGTCACAAGAACCGCTTTGGCGCCGTCAATGAATTGGGGGTGTTTGCCATGACAGGGCAAGGGCTAAAAGAAGTCAGTAACCCTTCAGCCATCTTTTTGTCGCGCGGTGAAGAAGAAACCTCAGGCAGTTCCGTCATGGTCGTCTGGGAAGGCACACGACCCTTGTTGGTTGAGATACAAGCGCTGGTGGATTACTCCCAGTTGGCCAATCCACGTCGTGTTGCGGTGGGTCTTGAGCAGAACCGCTTGTCGCTGCTACTTGCTGTGCTGCATAAGCACGGGGGACTGCAGATGGCTGACCAAGATGTGTTTGTTAATGTGGTCGGCGGTGTCAAAGTCACCGAAACCAGTGCCGATCTCGCCTTGGTCATGGCGCTGCTATCCAGCTTTAGAGATCGCCCACTGCCTAAAGATGTTGTGGTGTTTGGAGAAGTCGGGTTAGCGGGGGAGATTCGCCCGGTGCCCAGTGGTCAAGAGCGCTTGAACGAAGCGTTTAAGCACGGCTTTAAAAAAGCGATCGTGCCGGCTGCGAACATGCCTAAAGGCGGGATTGCAGGCATGCAAATCCATGGTGTGAAAAAGCTGTCTGAAGCGATTGAAGCGTTTGATGAGTTGTAACTGTCAGCGCGATTGAGCACTGAACGAATTAAAAAGCGCCTTGCCGAACATTCAGCAAGGCGCTTTTTTGTCGGTGCATCGCGCCGCTCTAAAGCATATCCAGTGCTTTTTCTACGGCCTCAATCAATCGATCAACATCATCCTGCTGGTTATAGAGGGCAAAGGAGGCTCGAATCGTACCTGAGACGTTCAAAGCGTCCATCAAAGGATGTGCGCAGTGGTTTCCGGCGCGCACCGCAATCGCCTGTTGATCCAGTAAGGTCGCGACGTCTTGATGATGCACACCCTCAACAATAAAAGAGACCACCGAGGCGTTGTCTTGATAACCCAGCACTTTAACATCAGGTAGCGCTGAGAGCCTTTCATTGGTTTGACGGGCGAGGGCGCGTACATGTTTTTCAACGTCGGAGAGATTGAATGTTTCAAGCCAGGCCACTGCGCGACTGAGCGCCAGCGCGCCAGCGACATTGGGGGTGCCGGCTTCGAATTTCCCCGGTAGCTCGCTGAACGTCGTCCCAGAGAAGGAGACTTTTTCGACCATTTTTCCGCCGCCATGCCAAGGGGGCATAGCGTTGAGAAGATCGAGTTTGCCATACAGTACCCCAATCCCTGCGGGCGCAAACAGCTTGTGGCCGGAAAAGAGATAAAAGTCAGCGCCTAGGCGCTCGACATCAACCGGCTCATGCACAATACCTTGTGCCCCATCGACCACCACGATCGCGCCCACTTGATGGGCTTTCTCAATCACGGTTTCAACCGGTTGACGCGTGCCCGTTACGTTGGTGACGTGCGCTAACGCGACAATTTTGCAGCGCGTTGAAAGGAGTGATTCAAAGGCTGCAAGATCAAATTGACACTGCGGCGTCATCGGCACTTTCACCACTTTCGCGCCCGTTTGCTCGGCGACAATTTGCCACGGTACGATATTGGCGTGATGCTCCAGCTCGCTGACTAAGATCTCATCGCCCGGAGACAAAGTGCTGCGCGCATAGGTTTGAGCGATTAGGTTGACCGCTTCGGTTGCGCCACGTGTCCAGATAATGGACGTCGGACTCTGCGCGCCAATAAACTCAGCGATGTGAGCTCTGGCTGCTTCAAATTCACTGGTCGCTTGAGCCGTTAAACGGTGACTACCACGATGGACATTGGCGTTTTGTTGACTGTAGTAACGGCTTAATGTATCGATGACGCACTGTGGCTTTTGTGTCGTCGCCGCGCTATCAAGGTAGACCAAACGCTGCCCATTCACGTCTTGGTTGAGTGCTGGAAATTGGCCAATGATCTCAGCGGTTTCTCTCATTACGCTTCACCCAATTTGTGATATTGCAGGGTCGGAATCGTGACCATCGGCTCGGCAACTGTGGCAGCATGGGCTTTTCCAGAGAGATGAATGATGATTTCCATTGCAAACTCTAACGCTGTGCCCGGTCCCTGACTGGTCATTAGATTGTGATTGATGTCGTAGGTGACGCGTTTGACACGGCGTCTCTGCTCATCAATCATCGGCCAGAAACTAGGGTGACAGGTCATCAGCGCATCGGTGTACAAGCCATGATGAACCAGAACGAGCGCAGGCGCGGCGCAAATGGCTGCGACCAACTTACCTTCGTACATCTGCTGGCGCACAATCTCGACCAAAACGGTGCTGTCGCGAAAGACCTCGCTGCCGCCAACGCCACCGGGTAGGATGACGGCGTCAAATTCATCGTCTGCCACATCAACCAGTGTGCATTGCGCCGTGAGTGGGATGCCGCGTGAGCCAATCATGGTCAGATGACCATCAAAGTCGGCGCTGGCCACCACGGCATCATAGCCGGCACGTACCATCATATCGATGATGGTGACCGCTTCCATTTCTTCGCTACCAGGGGCGATGGGGATCAGTACTTTTTTAGTCATCTTTCCAGCTCTGTTCTCTCTGTTTTATCTCTTGGTATAGGCGTTGATTCATCGGTGTGGTTAGCCCGTAGTGCGCCGCCCATTTGAGGAGGTATCCAGTAATAAAGTCTATCTCGCTGTGCCTTTTATGCACAATATCTTGATGCATGGATGAGAAGTTACGAGCGGTGTTGGCAATCACGCCATTGATCTTCTCGAACAGTTCTTTTTGAGTGATGGTGTAGCCCTTAGCATGCATGACGCTATGCACTTCACTGACGATCTCGGCAATGGTTGCCTGAAGATCGTCTCGGGCCAGCTCACCATTGCGAATATCTTCTAAAGCCGTCAGCGGATTGATGGCGCAGTTAATCGCAAGTTTCAGCCACAACGCTTGTTCGATGTCTGGGTGCCATGCGGTTGTTGGAAAAGCGTGGTTGAGCACCTCGGCCAGAAAGCCACACGCTTGACCGCGAAGATTCGCAGCACCGATAAAGGTTTCCCCTTGGCCGGTATGTTGAATTGACCCACCGTCGCTGCGCAAAGCGCCGTGCGTGGTGGTCGCCAGCAGTAAAGGATTGTTGGGTAGCCAGGTCTGTACTTGCTCTGCGTTACCCATGCCATTGTGCATCAGCATGATCATGGTATCGGGGTGAAGGAGGCCTCGGAGTGGCGACAGAGCCTCACATACCTGAGGGGCTTTGAGTGTGACCAACAAAAGGTCGGCATTGGCTAAGCGGTCAGGTTGGTTGTTGGCGAACGTTAGAGATTGACCATCTATGCAAAGGGATAGGCTCACTACGTCATGTCGTGAATAGACCGAGACAGCGTGCCCCGCTCGATAGAGCGCATGGGCCCACAAGGTACCAATCGCACCAGGACCGAGAATCACGATATTCATCATCAAGCAAAGGGTTAAGGATTTGAGGCAAGGATACGGATTGGCCGCGAGAATGCCAATAAAAATGGCGCCGATTGGCGCCATTTAGCTATGAAATAGCTGTTAACTTAGAATTTGTAAGTAACTGCGAAGTAGTGACCAAAGCCAGTTGACTTAAATCCATCTGTATCTTTAATGCCGTAGATATCTTTATAGCCTTTTAAGCCATAACCTACAGCAAACTGGTCTGAGTGCCAGTAAATACCATTGAACATTGCGCCACCATTGCTAGCAGTCGCGTAGCCTTTATCTGTTTCCATACCAAATTGGTAATCAATGTAGCCTTGGTAAGAGATAAACGAGCCGTTTTCGAAGAAGTAGAATGGTTTGAACCAGTTAGTCGAGATTTGGTAGCCGTTCCAATCTTTTTTGTTGCTGTCGTATGTACCGTAGAAGTTTAAGCCAACTTTACCAAACCAAGGTAGCTCAACATCTGAGCCAAGGCCAACTTTCTGAGTATTTACGTCAGAATTACCACCCCATTCCATTAGAGTTGCTACGTATAGCTCTTGCACTGGACCAAATGACAAATCTTTACCAGTTAATGCATCAAGAGACATGCGTGGTGCAAACTTCATAAAGATCTTTTCTGCTTCAGCTTTGTCACTACCTGGATCTGAAGTCAAGTTGAACACGTCAACGTAACCATAGAGGTCGAAGATTCCTGAACGTCCGCCAAATTCCATCTCTAGGTAATCGTGAGTTGATTCGCCAGGAAGTTCATCGACTGCAGCCATAAGGTTAAACTGCATCCATTTGTAGTCGTTCTTGTGGATGTCGCCGTCTGAATAGTCAGCTGCCATCGCAGGCGCAGACATTGCTGCTACAACACCAAGAGCTAGAAGTGATTTACGCATAGTGGGACTCTCTATGTATTCGTTAAGTGTAAAAATGACGTCCATATATTGTGTAGCACGTTCTCCGACGTGCTCAGTTGGTGAGCATAATAGCGATTTAAATCTCAATTGATAGTGATACGGAGTGCAAAAACACACAAAATTAGTGAGGTTGATCACATTTATAGATGGAAAACTCAGTTGTCGAGGAACTTTCACACTTTTGCATACTTTTTGATACAGACATCGTTTACGCAAACGTTTATGCGAAATTTTATGCTTGTCAATGAATCAACAGATTTGGTTAGTGATCGGTTTTTTTCAGCGCTGCGTACACATTGGCAACGATGTAGAGGTGAAACAAAGTGCAAGAGATCATGCTATTTCCCTTAAGTTCCATTGTCCTTCCTGAAGGGAAAATGAAACTGAGGATATTCGAGCCCAGATACAAACGACTCGTCTCTGATGCGATGAAAGGAGACGGCACGTTCGGAATTTGCTTGCTAGAAAGGGCCAAACAGTCAGACGCCGTTCAACTGTCACACACCGGCTCTCTGGTTCGTATTGTCGATTTTGATCAGTTGGATGACGGTCTGCTCGGTATTACGGTGTGTGGACTTCAGCGTTTTACTATCAAGCGGGTGCGCACTGAGTTTGATGGGCTGCGCATGGCGAAAATTCGCACGCTGCCCAACTGGCAAGTGGCAGAGATGTCGCCTTCAGACGTTCATCTTGGTGAACACCTGCTTCAGGTGTATCACGACTACCCGCAAGTGGGGGAGCTATACCAGCAGCGCTTTATGGACGATGCAAGCTGGGTATCGCAGCGTTGGTTGGAGTTACTGCCTCTCACGCCCAGTCGGTTTGATTCACTTAATCAACAGCAAACTTGTGAGGCGGCACTTGCCTTTATCAACCAGATGATTCCCTCTCCTCAGCCTTGATCTAGAATGAGAGTGATCGAAACGCGCGTGAGCGCGTATAGTAACCCGTTCGCATCTCAAGACTAGGTGAAACCAAGGAATCGATATGGTCAGTGAAGATACTCAGGCGTTCACTCGAGCCGATTGGACTGAGTGTATGGATAGGGTAAAACAGAAGGACACACAAGCGTTCGCCCTGGTGTTCCAACATTTTACCCCGCGTTTAAAGCAATTTACCTATCGCCACATGGGCAATGAGCAAGTGTGCATGGAAGTGGTACAGGAAACCCTGACCATTGTCTGGCAAAAGAGCATCATGTTTGATGGCAGTAAGAGTTCGCTCTCCACATGGATTTACACCATCGCGCGCAACTTGTGCTTTGATATGTTGCGCAAGCAAAAAGGGCGCGACGCCCATTTGTCCTCCGATGACATTTGGCCCAACGATTACTGCCCGCCTGACTTGGTTGAGCACTATTCGCCAGAGCAAGAGATGCTTAAAGAGCAAGTGGTGAAATATTTAGATACGTTACCGGATGCCCAACGCACCGTGGTCAAAGCCGTCTATCTGGAAGAGATGCCTCACCAGCAAGTGGCAGAGATGCTGAATATTCCCCTTGGTACCGTGAAGTCGCGCCTAAGGCTCGCGATTGAAAAACTGAAACATTCCATAGAGGCCGATCGCTTATGAGTTACCATCCACACATCGAAATGTTGCAGCAATACGCACAAGGGTCATTGGATGATGTCAACGCGTTCACTATTGCCGTGCATTTGGAAAGTTGCCCACATTGTAAAGAGCAAGTGAGATCCTTTGAGCAAGAGTGCGGGTTCGCGCTTGAGCAAGAGGTGCCAGACAACCAAACACCAGTGCAAAGTCTTGAGCAGATGCTGGCAAGCATCACCCAAACTGAGCAGATCAAAGATCCTATCAAGCTGCTGCGCCAGCCGAAAACGATTGATGTCAACGGACGCTCGATGACCTTACCGCTTGCATTATCCAAGCTGTATGATCGAATCGGCGAGTGGCGCAATTATGGTGGCAAGGTGTTTAGCGCTCCTATCGCGATTTCCGGCAACGCCCGTGTCAATCTTATGTACATGGCGGAAGGGGTCAAAGTGCCCGAGCACACCCATAAAGGGTTCGAATCGACGTTAGTCCTTCATGGTGGTTTTTCTGACGAAGAAGGGCATTATGAGGTCGGCGACTTTCTCTATAAAGACGCATCGGTCAAGCACAGCCCGCAAACTCAAGTTGGTGAAGATTGCTTGTGTTTAACGGTGCTGACTGAGCCTATGATCTTCACCCAAGGCGTCGCCCGAGTCTTCAATATGTTTGGGCGTGGCTTGTACCCTTAGTCTCTTCCCTAGATTAATAATAGACAGAAGAAAAGGCTTGGAGCACTCCAAGCCTTTTTCGTTCTTGCCATCTTGTCTATTTTTGCTGACGTGCTTTTTCGAGTAGATCCGAGAAGTAGTGACGCAGAGAATAGAGCATCAATAAGCTTGGGATAACCATTACCGCGGTCAGTATGAAGAACAGTGACCAATCGTTTAAGTAATCGGCGAGCTCGCCACTGAATGACGCAAGGGTCGTACGGCCGAAGTTGCCGAGTGAAGCCAGCAGCGCATATTGCGTGGCGGAGAAGGCTTGGCCGGTGAGTACAGTCAAAAATGAGACAAACGCGACGGTTGAGAAGGCCGTGGTGAAGTTGTCCACAATGATCGTGGCTAAGAAGAGGGTTTCACTTGGTCCTGTCTTGGCGATCCAGGCAAACATTAAGTTACTGCCCGCCATCGCAATACCGCCGATCATCAGCCCGCGAACGATGCCAAATTTGACGTTAAATAGACTGCCGACCAAGGTAAAGACAATGGTTGCCCCCCAACCAATCAATTTCGAGTAGTAACCAATTTGCTCATTGCTAAAGCCGACTTCTTTGTAGAAAGTGATCGACATGCGGCCAAGGAACGCCTCACCAATCTTGAACAAGAACACAAACAGTAACAGCGTGATCGCGACGCGCACACCGTTACGTTTGAAGAAATCGAGGAAGGGTTCGACAACCGTGACACTCAACCACGCGACGGTTTTTGAATCGACGACTTGGTAATGTCTTTGCTCGGCTTGTTCTTGCAGCGCACTTCGCTCAGTCCTGGGCTCGCCGACCAGCAAGGTAAAGAGCATCAATACCCCAACGATGATCGCCATGCCGTAATAGACGCCATTCCACCCCATGCTGTCTGCATTGATAAACGCGAGATAACCCGGTAGAGAATACCCCGTCCACCATCCGATCACGGCCATCGCTGAGGCTTGAGGCAGTTTAGAGGATTCAGACTTAGGGAAGGTGTCGATACGAAAGGCGTCAATAGCAATGTCTTGTGTCGCTGAGGCAATCGCAATACCCAGCGCGAGCATCGACGTGAACGCTAAGTTTTTTGCAGGATCGACACCGGCAATGAACAGGGTGCAAGAGAGCACAACAAGCTGACAGAGTAATATCCAACTGCGGCGTTGGCCAATTTTATCGGTGAGATAAGGCAGGCGGACTCGGTCAACCAGTGGTGCCCACAAAAAGTTGATCGCGTAGACGGCGAACACGCTACCAAAATAGCCGATGGCGGCTCGGGTTAAGCCTGCATCTTTAAGCCAGCCAGACATATTGGAGCCAATCAACACCCACGGAAAGCCGCTTGAGCAGCCCAGCATAAATACCCAAAGCAGACGCTTATCGAGATAGCTTTTGATGGTGTCGCGCCATGACATTGGCGATGATGTCGCAGACATAGACGTATCCTTGTTCTGTGCGGTTTGAAATAAGAGGGCAGGTCACTAACGACGGAGATGCCACCGCCCCAACATGTGTTGGGGCGGGTAGAGGTTTATTCAATAAGGGTGGTTTTTTTGATGACGATAGGGATCGACGGCACGTCACTATAGCGACCGACATTGTGCGTTTTGATGCCCGCCATCGATTCAACGACGTCAAAGCCATCGACCACTTTACCAAACACCGCATAGCCCGGCGGGCGCTGGTCATAGTCTAAAAAGTGATTGTCTTTAAAGTTGATGAAAAACTGGCGAGTGGCAGAATTTGGGTTGTTGGTACGCGCCATTGCAATCGTGCCACGGTCGTTTTTTAGCCCGTTTGCGGCTTCGTTCTGAATTGGAGCGTACGTACTCAACTGTTTCATATTGGTGTCAAAGCCGCCGCCCTGCGCCATAAAGCCAGGGATCACGCGGTGAAATTGGCTCCCTGCATAACTGCCCTCTTCGACGTACTTGAGGAAGTTGGCGACCGTAATCGGCGCCTTCTCTTGGTTAAGCTCAAGGGTGAAATTACCCAGCGTGGTTTCCACCAAGACTTTTGGCCCGGCAAACGCAAGTTGGCTCACCAATGCCAGTGACGTCAGTGCCCACTTCCACATTAGAAACGCTCCTGCATGTAAGTTTGCAATTCACGATCGTTCGCGACTTCTTTTAGCACCAGGTTGACCACATCGTTAAGA
Organism: Vibrio sp. R15-SG3-ISO1B; assembly: GCF_059833835.1. Classification (NCBI taxonomy): domain Bacteria; kingdom Pseudomonadati; phylum Pseudomonadota; class Gammaproteobacteria; order Vibrionales; family Vibrionaceae; genus Vibrio; species Vibrio sp. R15-SG3-ISO1B. The sequence goes on from NZ_JCBDGG010000045.1 coordinate 68,414, forward strand.
ACGGTTTCGATCTCTTGGTTGGATGCACTGAGTGCTCCTGTGCGTTTCGCTGTGCCGGTGTAAGCTTTTACTAACTTGCCGCGTGGCGTTTCGGCGGTGATTTCTAGCACTACTTTGCCGTCCATCTCATTTTCCATTACCGAGTGTTTGACCGACACCAAAGCTTCCTGCACTTCAATCTTCAGTGCGTTTTCGCTGTTGACGGTGTTACGGAAACCTTGAGATTGGAACTGCTCTAGCAGGGCATTTTCTAATGTGATACGCACATTCTGTTTAGAATGAATCGGTTCGATGTTAGAGCGGCCACTGTCGACCAAGGCGACATATTGCGCAGAGCGAACATCTTTACTGGTAATAGTAAAGGTGGCGTCCTGGACTAAATCACCGCGACTGAGTACCGCTTGTGGCATAAAGTTCAGTTGCTCTTGCTGAGGGGACGCACAGGCGGTCAAGATGGCCATTGACGCCGCTAATACCAGTTTTTTCATTGTCTTTTCCTTAATGCTTCACGTATGAAGTTAACTCTCAGTTCAAAGATAATAGAGGACTATTTAGTCGCTTGTAAAATAACAAATTTCTTATTTGATGCGATCACTTTGACTTGATGTTTACCAAACACTCTTTTCAGTTTTCCATCGTAGCCGAGGTGGCGGTTGCCGATAACTAATAATTGCCCACCAACACGAAGAACATGCTTTGCATCACAGAACATTTGCCAAGCGATGTGGTCAGTAATGGTTTGTTGCTGGTGGAACGGTGGGTTGCAAAGCACCACATCGTAGCGATCAGCATCAAATCCATCCAAGCAGTTGTTGGCAATACACTCTATTTGACGCTCACCTGTGTCATAGGGACGTAAGTTTTCTCGCGCCGACGCCACGGCGCTGAAACTTTCATCGACGCAGGTGATCGACAGTGCTGGATTAAGCTGTGATAACTTAACGGACAGCACGCCATTGCCACAGCCAAGATCAAGTGCTCGAGCGTGGCCGAGGTTGTCTGGCAAGTGGTCAAGAAAAAAGCTCGCTCCCTGATCTAGTCCCTCGCCTGAGTAGACGTTAGGGTGATTTTTTAGCGTCATCCCGTGTTGAGGAACGGGCCATTCAGTGATCGCCACTGCGGGGATAGGCGTATCACAATTAGCGAAACTAAATACCAGACGGTGTTTTTTCCACGCCAAAGAGGTCGTCGTGTCGCCCAAGTGTTTCTCAAACAGTTTCAGTGTTGAGCTGTGGATCTCTTTTGCTTTGTTGACCGCAATGACAGGGATGGTTGGCGACAGTGTCTCTCTTAACTGAGCGAGCTGCCACACTAAGTGGCGATTGGTACGAGGGATTTGCATCAACACTAGATCTGCATCTTTAGGGACAGGGTCGAGCGTTGAGCAGAGCGTGACCTTAGGGCACTGATTTACCTCAAGGTTGGCGTGTGTCGCTTGGTGAGCAATCCACGAGTCACTCATCATGGTGACTCGGTAGTCACGAGAGAACCACGTGCTGAGCGCACCAAAATGATCGTTTAAAACAACGATGTGGCTCCCTTTTGTGAGAGAAAGTTGCTCGACATGATTGATCAGGTACTCATCTCCGGCGTCCCAGGCTTGTAAGGTGTCGTTGCTACGCTTAGGGTAACGGTAAAGGAACAGTGTTCGCTCAAAAAGAGTCAGCTCAGTTTTCATGCAGTCAATGGTCTCATCATAGGAATGGCTAAATTGTCGCAAATGTTACTGGCAGTGAAAACTAAAACCTTTTCTTTACTGAGTAGCACATTATTATGGTCACGCCCATAATCCAACTCGCTTAAACAGATTAGCGTAACGGTGAATTCATGCTCCAGCAAACAATAGAATCGAAACTTCACGAGGCTTTCCAGCCAAGCCACCTGCAAGTGGTGAATGAAAGCTACATGCACAATGTTCCCGCAGGTTCAGAGAGCCACTTTAAAGTCATTGTCGTGAGTGAACACTTTGATGGCGCTCGGTTAATTGCGAGGCACCGTCTTGTGAATCAGGCCTTGTCCGATGAATTGGCCAATCATATTCACGCCTTATCCATCCACACATACACGCCGCAAGAGTGGCAAGCGCAGAACCAGAGTGCGCCAGATAGCCCGATGTGCATGGGTGGTAGTAAAGCATAAAGTGACAGTGTAAACACCTCTAAAGTGTAGGGGTATTAAGCCGGCTTGTTAACAGTAAAGAAACATATGAATGGACGGCAGGCATTAAAATGAAATATTTCGCCTTATGACGGATTGTGACAGAAAGTCTTTGTGGATATTTGGGTCTTTGTGCGATGGCTCAAAGTTATGACGATTCCTTAGCCTTTTAAACTCAAAACGTTCGAAATATCTTCTTTAATACCTGTATTGGTCATGGCGTCGTCTTTGCAAAAGATGATAGACTATCGCACCTGATAAATCTCGTTGCATTTCTGCGATGTGATTTTTAAGAGGATGTTGCGATTTTGGTGTTTAAAACATCACCAAAACCGGACACAAGTGTCGTGTCTAAAAGTTACGCAATCAAAGAATCTTTTTCCCGATAAAAGTAGTGCAAGTGCGTATGATTACAATAAAAAAGGGTTTGGATCTACCTATCGCAGGTGCTCCTACCCAGGTGATTAATGATGGTAAAACCATCAAGAAAGTCGCCTTGCTTGGCGAAGAGTACGTCGGCATGCGTCCTACCATGCATGTCCGCGTAGGCGATGAAGTAAAGAAAGCTCAAGTTCTTTTTGAAGATAAGAAGAATCCTGGTGTGAAGTTTACTTCTCCAGCAAGCGGTAAAGTCATCGAGGTGAACCGTGGTGCAAAACGTGTACTCCAATCCGTTGTGATTGAAGTATCCGGTGAGCAACAGGTGACATTCGATAAGTACGAAGCAGCTCAACTAGCCAGTCTTGACCCACAAGCGGTGAAGTCTCAACTGGTTGAATCTGGTCTTTGGACAGCTTTACGTACTCGACCGTTCAGCAAGGTTCCAGCAATCGAGTCTTCGACAAAAGCGATTTTTGTTACCGCCATGGACACCAATCCATTGGCAGCTCAACCTGAGTTAATTATTAATGAACAGCAAGAAGCCTTTGTTGCTGGTCTTGATATTCTCTCAACCCTCACTGACGGCAAGGTTTACGTTTGTAAATCTGGCACTAGTCTTCCTCGCTCGTCTCAACCGAACGTTGAAGAACATGTGTTTGATGGCCCACACCCAGCCGGTCTCGCCGGTACTCACATGCATTACCTGTTCCCAGTGAATGCGGAAAATGTGGCGTGGAGCATCAACTACCAAGACGTGATCGCGTTTGGTCAGCTGTTCTTGACGGGGGAACTCTACACAGACCGTGTGATTTCACTAGCGGGTCCTGTGGTTAATAACCCTCGTCTTATTCGTACCACGATCGGTGCGTCTCTAGACGACGTGACGGACAACGAACTCATGCCTGGTGAAGTTCGTGTGATTTCAGGCTCTGTCCTCTCTGGCGTTCATGCCACAGGTCCGCACGCGTATTTAGGTCGTTACCACATGCAGGTCTCTGTCCTGCGCGAAGGTCGTGAGAAAGAACTGTTTGGCTGGGCGATGCCGGGCAAAAACAAGTTCTCTGTCACTCGTTCTTTCCTAGGTCATCTATTCAATGGTCAGTTGTTCAATATGACAACATCGACCAACGGTAGTGACCGTTCAATGGTACCGATTGGTAACTACGAGCGCATTATGCCGCTTGATATGGAACCAACGCTGCTTCTTCGTGACCTGTGTGCCGGTGATACCGACAGTGCTCAAGCACTGGGTGCGCTGGAGTTGGATGAAGAAGATCTCGCTTTGTGTACCTTTGTGTGTCCTGGCAAATACGAGTACGGTGCGCTACTTCGTGAATGCTTAGACAAGATCGAGAAGGAAGGGTAATTTTCATGGCGCTTAAAAAGTTTCTTGAAGACATCGAGCATCACTTTGAGCCGGGCGGCAAACACGAGAAGTGGTTTGCCTTGTATGAAGCGGCGGCAACGCTGTTTTACACACCAGGTCTAGTGACAAAGAAAAGCTCACATGTCCGTGATAACGTTGACTTAAAACGTATCATGATCATGGTTTGGTTTGCGGTGTTCCCAGCAATGTTCTGGGGTATGTACAACGCTGGTGGCCAAGCCATCGCTGCTCTTAACCATATGTACGCAGGGGATCAACTTGCGGCTGTGGTTGCGGGTAATTGGCATTACTGGTTAACAGAAATGCTCGGCGGTACCATCGGAGTAGACGCGGGCGTGGGTAGTAAAATGCTACTTGGCGCAACCTACTTCCTTCCTATCTACGCGACGGTCTTCATCGTTGGTGGTTTCTGGGAAGTGCTGTTCTGTATGGTGCGCAAGCATGAAGTCAACGAAGGTTTCTTTGTGACCTCCATTCTGTTTGCTCTCATCGTTCCACCGACGCTTCCATTGTGGCAAGCCGCATTAGGTATCACCTTTGGTGTTGTCGTCGCAAAAGAGATCTTTGGTGGTACAGGTCGTAACTTCCTCAACCCAGCATTGGCGGGTCGTGCGTTTCTATTCTTCGCTTACCCAGCTCAAATCTCGGGTGACGTTGTATGGACGGCGGCTGACGGTTTCTCTGGCGCGACTGCATTGAGCCAATGGGCTCAAGGTGGTAATGGTGCCTTGATGAACACCGTGACTGGCGCGCCGATCACTTGGATGGATGCCTTTATTGGTAACATCCCAGGTTCAATTGGTGAAGTTTCGACACTGGCACTGATGATCGGTGCAGCGATGATCGTTTACATGCGTATTGCGTCTTGGCGCATCATTGCCGGCGTGATGATTGGTATGATTGCAACTGCAACGCTATTTAACGTGATTGGCTCTGATACCAACCCTATGTTCAACATGCCATGGCATTGGCACCTAGTTCTAGGTGGTTTTGCATTCGGTATGTTCTTTATGGCAACAGACCCTGTGTCGGCTTCCTTTACCAACAAAGGTAAATGGTGGTACGGCGCGCTCATCGGCGTAATGTGTGTTCTGATTCGTGTCGTCAACCCAGCGTACCCAGAAGGTATGATGCTGGCGATTCTATTCGCGAACCTATTTGCACCTCTGTTCGACCATGTAGTAGTTGAAAAGAACATCAAGCGGAGACTAGCACGCTATGGCAAGTAATAACGACAGCATTAAAAAGACGCTGGGTGTTGTTATCGGGTTGAGCCTGGTTTGTTCAATCATCGTTTCAACAGCAGCGGTCGGTCTGCGTGATAAGCAGAAAGCGAACGCGGTTCTCGACAAGCAGAGCAAGATTATCGAAGTGTCTGGCATCGATTCTCAGGGCCAAAAAGTCCCTGAGCTCTTCGCTCAGTATATTGAACCTCGTCTTGTAGACTTCACTACCGGTGATTTCGTTGAAGGTAACGCAGCGACATTCGATCAGCGTAAAGCGGCGAAAGATCCAGCGGAGTCCATCAAGCTTGACGCGGCAGACGACAAAGCGAAAATCTTGCGTCGCGCGAACACAGGCGTGGTTTACCTCGTGAAAGATGGCGACTCTGTCTCTAAGGTTATCCTTCCGGTTCACGGCAACGGTCTATGGTCGATGATGTACGCGTTCGTCGCGGTTGAAACGGATGGCAACACAGTGGCAGGGATTACTTACTACGAGCAGGGTGAAACCCCAGGACTTGGTGGTGAAGTAGAAAACCCATCTTGGCGTGCACAGTGGGTCGGCAAGAAACTGTTTGATGACAACCACAAGCCAGCGATTAAAGTCGTGAAAGGTGGTGCACCAGCGGGTTCTGAGCACGGTGTTGACGGCCTTTCAGGTGCAACGCTAACAAGTAACGGTGTTCAACACACTTTTGACTTCTGGTTAGGTGATATGGGCTTCGGTCCGTTCCTAGCAAAAGTTCGTGACGGAGGTCTGAACTAATGTCTAGTGCACAAAACGTGAAAAAGAGCATCTTAGCGCCGGTATTGGACAACAACCCGATCGCGCTACAGGTTCTCGGTGTCTGTTCTGCGCTTGCAGTAACGACCAAACTTGAGACAGCTTTTGTTATGACACTGGCGGTAACCTTTGTTACGGCATTGTCGAACTTCTGTGTATCTCTGATTCGTAACCACATCCCTAACAGTGTGCGTATTATCGTCCAAATGGCGATCATCGCCTCTTTGGTTATCGTGGTTGACCAGGTGTTGAAAGCCTACCTCTACGACATCTCAAAACAGTTGTCGGTTTTCGTAGGTCTGATCATCACCAACTGTATCGTTATGGGCCGTGCAGAAGCATTTGCAATGAAATCTGAGCCTGTGCCGTCTTTGATTGACGGTATCGGTAACGGTTTGGGTTACGGTTTCGTTCTGATCACTGTTGGCTTCTTCCGTGAACTGTTTGGTAGCGGTAAGTTGTTTGGTCTAGAAGTTTTGCCATTGGTGAGCAACGGCGGTTGGTACCAGCCAAACGGCCTGATGCTCCTAGCACCTTCGGCGTTCTTCCTGATCGGCTTCCTAATTTGGGGTATTCGTATCCTGAAACCAGAACAAGTCGAAGCGAAGGAGTAAGGTCGTCATGGAACATTACATTAGTCTGTTAGTTAAATCGATTTTCATCGAGAACATGGCGCTCTCTTTCTTCTTGGGTATGTGTACCTTCTTGGCGGTATCCAAGAAAGTGAAGACGTCATTCGGTCTAGGTGTGGCGGTTGTGGTGGTATTGACCATTGCGGTTCCTGTGAACAACCTAGTCTACAACCTAGTATTGCGAGAGAACGCGCTAGTCGAAGGCGTTGACTTGAGCTTCCTTAACTTCATTACCTTCATTGGTGTGATTGCAGCGTTAGTACAGATCCTAGAAATGGTCTTGGACCGTTTCTTCCCACCTTTGTACAACGCATTGGGCATCTTCCTACCGTTGATCACCGTAAACTGTGCGATCTTCGGTGGTGTATCTTTCATGGTACAACGTGACTACAACTTTGCCGAATCTGTCGTGTACGGTTTTGGTTCTGGTGTGGGCTGGATGCTCGCGATCGTCGCTCTTGCAGGTATCCGTGAGAAGATGAAGTATTCTGACGTTCCTCCAGGCCTACGTGGTCTTGGCATCACCTTCATTACTGTGGGTCTGATGGCGTTAGGCTTTATGTCTTTCTCTGGTGTTCAACTGTAAGTCGGGTAAACCGCAACAATTAAGGAATAGTCAATGGACATTATTCTTGGTGTAGTGATGTTTACTCTGATTGTACTGGCGCTAGTACTAGTGATTCTTTTCGCTAAATCTAAGCTGGTACCAACAGGTGACATTACAATTTCTGTGAACGATGACCCGAATCTGGCGATCGTTACACAACCAGGTGGTAAGCTACTTGGCGCTCTAGCGGGCGCGGGTGTGTTCGTATCTTCTGCCTGTGGTGGCGGTGGCTCTTGTGGCCAGTGTCGCGTTAAAATCAAATCCGGTGGTGGTGATATCCTGCCAACCGAGCTAGACCATATTACTAAAGGTGAAGCTCGTGAAGGTGAGCGTCTTGCCTGTCAGGTCGCGATGAAAACCGACATGGATATCGAGTTACCAGAAGAGATCTTCGGCGTTAAAAAGTGGGAATGTACCGTTATCTCTAACGATAACAAAGCGACATTCATTAAAGAGCTTAAGCTACAAATCCCAGATGGCGAGTCTGTACCTTTCCGTGCAGGTGGCTACATTCAGATTGAAGCGCCAGCTCACCATGTGAAATACGCTGACTTCGATGTACCAGAAGAGTACCGTGAGGATTGGGATAAGTTTAACCTATTCCGCTACGAGTCTAAGGTAAACGAAGAGACAATCCGTGCATACTCAATGGCTAACTACCCAGAAGAGCACGGGATTATTATGCTGAACGTACGTATTGCTACGCCGCCGCCTAATAATCCTGAGGTACCACCAGGTATCATGTCTTCTTACATCTGGTCTTTGAAAGAAGGCGACAAGTGTACGATCTCTGGTCCATTCGGTGAGTTCTTCGCGAAAGATACCGATGCGGAAATGGTCTTCGTCGGTGGTGGTGCGGGTATGGCGCCAATGCGTTCTCACATCTTCGATCAGCTTAAGCGTTTGAACTCTAAGCGTAAGATGTCTTTCTGGTACGGCGCACGTTCTAAGCGCGAAATGTTCTATGTGGAAGATTTCGATATGCTGCAAGAAGAGAATGACAACTTTGTTTGGCACTGTGCATTGTCCGATCCAATGCCAGAAGACAACTGGGATGGCTACACAGGCTTTATCCACAATGTCTTGTACGAAAACTATCTGAAGGATCATGAAGCTCCAGAAGATTGTGAGTACTACATGTGTGGTCCACCGATGATGAATGCGGCCGTTATTGGCATGCTAAAAGACTTGGGTGTAGAGGATGAAAACATCCTACTCGATGACTTTGGCGGTTAATAGTTCGCGCCTCTAAAACGATGGCTGGCTCTTTGAGTCAGCCATTTTGCATTCCACACGACCCGTTTATACATGACTGGATAAACCAACCCGAAACCCAGGAGTTTTTTGTGAAAAAGTGGCTTGTTGCGTTTGCTTCCCTACTGATACTGGCAGGGTGTGAACAGCCCGTTGAGCAAATACATTTAAGCGGCCCAACGATGGGGACGACTTACAACATCAAGTACCTCAATACCGAAGGGCTGCCTGAACCTGAAGTCATTCAGCAAGAGGTTGATCGCCTGCTTGAGGAGGTCAACGACCAAATGTCGACCTATCGTAAGGACTCAGAGCTCAGCCGTTTTAACCAAAGTGAAAGCACGGAACCTTTTCCCGTGTCGCCACAAACGGCGTTGGTTGTGAAAGAAGCCATTCGCCTTAACGGTCTTACTCTAGGTGCATTGGATGTGACGGTTGGGCCTTTGGTCAACTTATGGGGATTCGGACCTGAAGCGCGCCGTGAAGTGGTACCCACCGATGAAGAGCTGGCGAAGCGCCAGGCCAGAGTGGGGATTGAGCATCTGCATGTTGAGGGCAATACCCTGCGCAAAGAGATTGCCAATCTTTACGTCGACTTATCAACCATCGCCAAAGGTTGGGGAGTGGATGTGCTGGCGGATTACATCCAATCCATCGGTGTCGACAATTACATGGTTGAAGTGGGCGGTGAGATTCGCCTCAAAGGCGTAAATCGTGAGGGTGTCGGCTGGCGTATCGCGATTGAAAAACCTTCGGTCGATGAGCGTGCGATTCAAGATATTATTGAACCCGGCGATATGGCGATTGCCACATCAGGTGATTACCGCAACTATTTTGAGCGTGATGGGGTTCGCTATTCCCACATCATCAATCCTGAAACGGGTAAACCTATAGATCATAAAGTGGTGTCGGTGACGGTTTTACATCCTTCGTCAATGACCGCAGATGGGCTGGCGACGGGTCTTATGGTCTTAGGTGAAGAAGAGGGAATGAAGGTGGCAGAAGTGCACCAGATCCCGGCACTCATGATTGTAAAAACAGACGATGGGTTTAAAGAGTTCGCTTCGTCCACCTATAAGCCATACTTACATCAATAAACGGCAAGAGAGCATGTCACTATGAGTACATTTATTATCACCTTCGGTGTTTTCATTGCAGTGATTGCAGCCATGTCTATTGGCTACATAGTGCAAAAGAAAGTGGTGAAGGGCAGTTGCGGCGGTTTAGGCGCTGTGGGCATTGAGAAAGTGTGTAATTGCCCTGAGCCTTGCGATGCGCGTAAAAAACGCGAAGCAAGAGAAGCGGCGCGAGCAGAAAAGCTGGCCGCTTGGGAAAAGGACCGTATTGCCTAACCGTTATTCGCTAACGGTTATTCCCTAATGGTTATGAGCCAATGGTCATTGGCTGACGACTTGATTGCGACCATTCGCTTTTGCGGTGTAGAGCCGATCGTCAGCCACTTTTATTTGGCCATCAAGGCTCGCCTCAATACAAGACACGCCGATGCTGATAGTGACATTGATGGTGTCGTCAGCGTAATGAATCGGCGTCTTTTCGACTCGGCGGCGCATACTATCCAGCCGCTTTACAAAGTCGTCATACGGTTGGCAAGATTGAATACAGAACTCTTCTCCGCCAAATCGGGCGACAATATCTTCCGGAAAATAGATCTTTAGGATGTTGGCGACCATAACCAATGCCGCATCACCGCCATCGTGGCCGTAGTTGTCATTTACTTGCTTAAAGTGATCAATATCGAGCATTGCAATGTTGCGTTTTTCGCAGCCATCACACACTTGATCAAACAAAAAACGGCGATTCCATAAGCCTGTTAGTGCATCTTGGTTGGCGAGTTTATACAGCTCATCCGTAGCCTCTTTCATATCAAGCAACTGGTGAACACGGCAATAAAACTCTTCTTGATTGAAGGGCTTAGTCAGAAAGTCATTCGCCCCAGCTTTAAGAAATTGCGCGGTTAAGGTTTTGCTTCCCGTACCGGATAAACCCAGTACCGCGAGCTGATTCTTGGTGTAAGTCTGGCGCAGTTCCCTTGTCATCATCACGCCGTCTTTTTCCGGCATGTCATGATCGGTGATGATAAAGGTAATGTCTGGGTTCTGCGCAATCAGTTCGAGCGCTTGCTGGCCATTTTCTGCTTGAGTCGTTTTGATGTATTGATGTTCCAATAGCTGCGCAACATGGCGACGAACGGTGGGGGAATCATCAACCACCAAGCCATGATGATTTTCGTTGTTGAGCAAGCGTTTGGCGAGTGGCAGCAAATAAGACACTGAGGCCATGCTGTCTTTGAGGATGTAATCCATCACCCCTTTGGCAATAAATCGTTCCCGTGCTTGCTCATTAAAAGTGGCGGTAAGGACGATGACTTTCTGTTCATGAGAAAGAACCAGATCAATCACTTCGCCATCTTGCGCATCAGGCAAACAGTAATCTAACACCGCGAAGCGAAACGACGGATGTTTCTCTAAAGTCTCTTTGGCTTGGGCATACGATTCGACACCAATCACGTGACAGCCGAGTGAGGAAAGTTGTTGAGTAAGATAGTTGCGATAGGCGCGGCTATCCTCTACGACCAACACTTTATTATTCAACGTGGTGCTCCTAATCTATATTTAACCTGTTAATAATAACTGTATCTCATTAACTTGCGAATCTTTTAACAATTCTCAAACCAAAATTCGGCTTTGTGGTTATGGGAAGATAAATTATACTGTTTGGATATACAGTTTTTAGGTTCAAAAGGCGATGAGGAAGATCATTCACATCGATATGGACTGCTTCTTCGCTGCGGTCGAGATGCGTGATCACCCTGCTTATCGTGGGCGTCCTCTGGCCGTCGGAGGCAGCGAAAAGCAACGTGGAGTGATCAGCACGTGCAACTACGAAGCGCGCCAGTTCGGCGTTCGCAGTGCAATGCCAACCGCACAGGCACTGAAGCTTTGCCCGCATCTATTGGTTGTACCCGGTCGGATGCAAGTTTACAAAGAGGTCTCAGCGCAGATCCGAGAGATTTTCGCGCGCTATACGCCGCTCATCGAACCTCTCTCTTTGGATGAAGCTTACCTTGATGTGACGCACTCCCCGCACTGCCATGGCAGCGCTACCCTAATTGCGCAAGCGATTCGACAGGATATCCATCAGGAGCTCAATTTGACCGCCTCAGCCGGGATTGCGCCTGTGAAGTTTCTCGCCAAGGTAGCCTCAGACATCAATAAGCCGAATGGCCAGTGTGTGATCCCACCGCAGGATGTGCAACGCGTCGTGGACAGTTTGCCGCTAGAGAAAATCCCCGGTGTCGGCAAGGTAAGTTTAGAGAAGCTGCATCAAGCGGGCTTTTATGTTTGCGAGGACATAAAAAACAGCGATTATCGTGAACTGTTGCGCCGTTTTGGGCGCCTCGGGGCGTCCTTGTGGAACAAGAGCCAGGGGATTGATGCACGTGAAGTCGTGACAGAGCGAGAGCGAAAGTCTGTGGGTGTGGAGCGCACGTTCAGTCATAATATTTACAGCTATGATCAATGCTGGCAAGTGATTGAAGAGCGACTCTTCCCAGAGCTGGAACGGCGCTTAGAAAGAGCGTCACCGGATAAAGGGATCATCAAACAGGGCATCAAAATGAAGTTCGCCGATTTCCAACTCACCACTATTGAGCACGGGCACAATCAATTGGAGTTGGCGTATTTTAAGCAATTGCTTAGTGATATATTAACCAGACAACAAGGCCGGGAGATTCGCTTGCTTGGATTAAGCGTGATGTTGAAGCCTGAAGAGCAAACCAAGCAGCTGAGTTTCTTCTAAATGTTGACACAGGGGCAGCATAACACTGACAAAACCCTGCTAGCGTCAGCAAAAAGGACATAGGTAAATCATGATGAGAAAAATCGTATTGGCATTGGCACTCAGTGCTTCGGCACCTACGCTCGCGGCTCAATGCCATATTGGGCTGCAAAATGAGATTCACCTCAATGAGCGTCAGCTAGAAATCCATCAAACCAGTGGTGACAGTGCGGTGGTGGATGGGAATAACGAGTTGACTATTCACGGCGAGCGCGTACCGCTCAGCGCCGAGCAGAAAAAAGCCATTGAAGAATATAAACAAAACCTCAATAGCTACGTACCTAAAGCAAAGCAGTTAGCCCAAGATGGCTTAGCGTTAGCGGATGATATTATTGATGATATTGCTGATAGCTTTGATACACCCGACGCCTTTGAGGGGGTCAAAGCATCACTGCGAGCTTTCTATAAGGATATGGAATCGAGATATTACAACGACGGTGATCTTATTTTGCCGGCGCAAAGCTTTCGTGAAATGGCGCAAACTTGGGCAGAAGATTTTGAAAAAGCCAAAGCACTATTTAACCAAGAGTTTATTACCAGCAGTTTTGCTGCGCTTCAGGCGAAGATGACCGCCGAAGGCGGGATTAACCTCACCGAAATGGCGGAAACCATGGCCGAACTGAAAGAGCGTATTGCGGCTCGGTTGGATGAGCATGGAACTCAGTTGCAGAAAAAAGGCGATGCATTGTGTGATTCATTAGAAGAGATGGTCGAGCAAGAGCAGCAGCTGCATCAACAGATCCCAGAGTTAAAAAACTATCCGGTCTTTACCATCTAACCCTACTTTTTATCTTTTCTAATAATAATGAAGATGCTTGTAAAATCACCTTTACTAGCATCTTCTTTGTTTTCTATGTCACTAAGCTAGAGAAATGTAGTCCAGCAATTGAAATGGCCAGTGTTTATCTATATTGTACCAGTCAACTAGTTTAATGGTGCAAAGTGGTATGGCACAAACAGACAACGTACAAGCTCGTGAGCACTTTGGTTCACGTTTAGGATTCATTCTCGCAGCGGCTGGTGCGGCTGTGGGGTTAGGGAATATTTGGGGTTTTCCAACCCAAGCGGCAAGCAACGGTGGCGGGGCATTTCTATTGGTCTATCTGATCATGATCTTTGTCGTCGCCTTTCCGATGCTAGTGGTTGAAATGGCAATTGGTCGTCATGGTCAAGCAAACCCCATTGATAGTATGCGCTCACTTCATTCTCACCCTATGGCAAAAAACATCGGCTCCATGGTCGGTTGGGTTGGTCTGAGTGTACCGTGTGCTGTGCTCGCTTTTTACAGCATCGTTGGCGGGTGGTTGATTTGCTTCTTGTTCGCGGCGGTGTGTGATCTGGCAGGGCTCGACGCCCTGAGTGCATGGTTCAAAGGCTTTAGCATCGAGCGTAACCTATTGGGCACTGTGATCTTCTATGTTCTGACCATTTTGATTGTTCAAGGTGGTGTTAAACAGGGCATCGAGAAATGGTCGACTCGGCTCATGCCTGCGTTGTTTTTGCTCTTCGCTTTGCTGTTTATCTACATCATGACCCAAGCGGGCGCAATGGAAGGTCTCAAACACTATTTGGTGCCAGATTTCGCTAAGATCATGGATCGTAAGCTGATTTTAGCAGCGATGGGGCAAGGTTTCTTCTCGCTAACCATAGGGGGATGTTCCATGCTGATCTATGGCTCTTACCTGAGTAAAAAAGAGAACCTGCCAAAGATGGCCATGAACGTCACCTTGGTTGACACCGCTGTCGCTTTTATTGCGGGATTGGTGGTATTGCCTGCCATGTTTGTGGCGATGCAAAAAGGTGTTCAGATCTACGCTGAAGATGGCTCATTACTCAGCTCGGATACCTTGGTGTTTAGGGTACTGCCGTTGATGTTTGAAAGCTTAGGGCTTCTTGGGCAACTCTTTGCTGTGGTGTTTTTCTTGTTGCTGACTATTGCCGCGTTGACCTCCTCAATCTCGATGCTTGAGTGCCCCGTTGCCTTAGTTGGCGAACGTTTCGGTACGGGAAGAACGGCGACCAGTTGGTGGTTAGGCGGCGCGATAGCGTTAGTCAGTGTGGTTGTGGTGTATCACTTCTCTGCCTTATTTGGCTTAGTCGCGATGATCGCCACGCAGTATCTGCAGCCGATGGCGGCGTTAATGTTCTGTCTGTTTGGTGGCTGGGTTTGGAGTCGTAAAGGGAAAGTTCGCGAGCTAGAGCAAGGGTATCCAGAGTTTAGCCTAGGGTGGTTTGGCAAAGTATGGCCAGTGTATGTCAAATTTGTCTGCCCGCTGCTTGTCGCGACGGTGATCTGGGCGTCGTTTTAAAAAGCTTGAAGAGTGCCTGACAGGCACTCTTCAACCCTTCAACTAGCCACGACCTCGTGTTTTTGTCCCTTTTATCGCCGCATTTTTTTCAATAAAGTCGATGATCATCCCTGCAATGTCTTTACCTGTTGCGGCTTCAATACCTTCAAGACCAGGAGATGAATTCACTTCCATCACCAGTGGTCCACGTTCTGAGCGTAACAAATCCACGCCAGCGACGTTAAGACCCATGATTTTGGCCGCAGCAACCGCAGTACGGCGCTCTTGCGGCGTGATTTTGACGAGTGATGCGCTGCCGCCTCGATGCAGATTTGAGCGAAATTCGCCTTCCGCCCCTTGACGCTTCATCGCGGCGATCACCTTGTCGCCAATCACAAAACAGCGAATATCGGCGCCGCCGGCTTCTTTAATATACTCTTGGACCATGATGTTGGCCTTCAAGCCCATAAACGCTTCAATCACACTTTCGGCTGCTTTTCGTGTTTCAGTTAGCACTACGCCAATACCTTGTGTTCCTTCTAGAAGCTTGATCACAACAGGCGCACCGCTGACCATCTCCAACAAATCTTTCACATCATCTGGTTTGCTGGCAAAGCCGGTGATCGGCATACCGATGCCTTTACGAGAAAGTAACTGCATGGAACGAAGCTTATCTCTAGAGCGGGTGATCGCCACGGACTCGTTGACCGGATAGACACCCATCATCTCAAATTGACGCAACACAGCGGTGCCATAGAACGTCACCGAGGCGCCAATACGAGGAATGATGGCATCAAACCCTGACAGCTCTTCGCCTTTGAAATGAATTTCAGGTTTGTCTGAGTTGATATTCATGTAACAACGTAGAGCGTCAATAACCTTCACTTCGTGGCCGCGTTCTTTTGCTGCCTCGATTAAACGCTTGGTCGAGTAAAGTTTAGCGTTACGAGACAGAACACCGATTTTCATGCTGTGATTTCCTAATAGGGCAATACTCATCCGGCGATGGTCTCCGAATGAGTGCAAACAAAACAATAGAAACTCAGATGCCAGAGCGAGCACCTGTGACTTTTAAGATAAAGAGTCAGCGCGAAAAAGTGGCGGTAATGACGCCTCAGCGCTGTAAGGACGCGAACCTTAGCAGTGGGGTAAATGGCTTGGCTAACAAAAATTAATTGTCGTCACCACAAATATTATCGCTCGATGTTAGCCCAATCCGTGCGGCGATTTTGAGTCACAAAAAAGCCGAGCAAGAGCTCGGCTAGTACAGCAATACCATGTTTAGATGAAAGACTATGCCTTCTCAGGAATCGCTTCCAACAGGGCGACCATTTGCTCCCAAAAGAGCGCCACGGTATCAATCTTAACCTTCTCATCTGGTGAGTGAGGGAACTTAATGGTAGGACCAAAAGAGACCATATCCATATTGGGGTAAGGTTCTTTAAATAGACCACACTCTAGACCGGCGTGAATCACCATGATGTTCGGCTTGTGACCGTAAATGCCTTCATACATGTCGCGGAAGATGGCCATGATCTCTGAATCCGCATCCGGTTTCCAGCCAGGGTAGGCGCCAGAGAAAGCGATCTTAGCACCAGCAAGCTCAGCCACGGAGGTGAGCATGCCTTCAACTTGTTGGCGACCCGAGTCAATCAAAGAGCGAACTAAGCAGAGAACGCGAATGGCTTCTTTTTCTGTGGTAATGACACCAACGTTTAATGAGGTCTCGACCACTCCTTCAATGTCGTCACTCATACGAATCACGCCATTCGGGCAGGCGTTCAAAGCGGCGATAAAACGCTGTTGATCGCTAATAGATAGCACGCCTTCCTGACTTTCACTCGCTTCGTTAAACGTGACAAGGCTAGTTTCCACTTTGCCGAGCTCGTTGATAAGCCGTTGTGTGTAGAACTGATAAAGCTCGGCAAGCTTGGCTTCGTTTTCAGCAGGGACGGCGACCGTAACAAACGCTTCGCGTGGAATTGCATTACGCAGGCTACCACCACGGAATTCAATCAGGCGCAAATCCAGTTCGCTTGCGTGACCTGCTAGGAATCGAGCGAGGAGTTTGTTGGCATTACCGCGTCCAGTGTGGATATCACAGCCTGAGTGTCCGCCTTTTAAGCCTTTAAGAATAAGCTGTCGGGTCACATAGCCCGCGGGCAGAGCTTCGCGTTGGATCTCGAACGTCATTTCACCGTCGATACCACCGGCACAACCCATGTACACTTCACCCTCTTGCTCAGAATCGGTATTAAGCAGAATGTCGCCTTCTAACCAACCCGCTTCAAGACCAAATGCGCCAGTCATGCCTGCTTCTTCATCAATCGTCAGCAGCACTTCTAGTGGCCCGTGTTTAATGTCATTGGACGCCAATACCGCGAGACAAGACGCCATACCAATGCCGTTGTCCGCACCCAAGGTTGTACCTTTGGCGGTGACCCACTCACCATCAATATAAGGTTGGATCGGGTCTTGGGTAAAATCATGATCCGTGTCTTCGTTTTTCTGCGGCACCATATCAATGTGAGCCTGCAGAACCACACCTTTTTTATTCTCCATCCCTTTGGTCGCCGGTTTTTTGATGAAGACGTTGCCGGTTGGATCGCGTTTGACTTCTAAGCCTTGATCGGTCGCCCAATCAATGATCATTTGCGCTAGGGCTTCTTCGTGTTTCGATGGGTGAGGAATGGAGCAAATCTTGTCGAAAAACTGCCACAAAGGCGCTGGTGACAAGCTGCTAATTTCAGAATGGAACTCAGACACGGATAACTCCTTATAATGAGAGATGGCAAATATTGTCTTATGCACCAAATGATGAGTAGCACAAACATCCAAACTTGCCGATTTGATGTTGGTCAGAATAGCACTCTCAAGATCGATACCCAAGTGAGTTGATGCAAACTGCAGCGAAAAGTGCCTACCCCTCTATCGACGGGATATTCAATGATGTGATTATCAATCTGACAGATTAACTTAGATGCTAGTGATTTTTATGTAATTAAATTACAACTGCGGTTTAATTTGAATCAGCAATCGCAATTTTTTGTGACTTTTATCACTTTTGGTGTTGTAATTTAATTTCTATAAGGTATATTTGTAACCACTTCGGCAGCGAAGTAAAAACGCTCAAAGGATGAGTCCGAGTTATCGCCTCCAAGGAACTGAGAAATCAATCATTGTAATGTGTTTAATTGATTTAGAAGGTGATGTTATGAAAGGTTTACCAAGTGCAGCGTTCTGGCTAAACAAATCTGTTTATACAGGAAGCTTTACTTACCCCACTAGCTTTGGTTACTAACACTGAAAGCTTGTTTATCTCGAACGTTATGTTCACCCCCTAATATTGGAATATATTTGCAGCGCCGTTTTCGCTGACATGATTCAACCGCCACTCATTTTGAGTGGCGTTTTTTTATCCGCCAACTCACCGATTTCTCCTTATTAATGCCATTCTCTGCATATTATGCACATAAGCACGTGTTACTCAGGTTACAAACTGCCGTTCTGGATTTGAAAGTTTACAACATGGTACAAAAGTTCACCGTCTGAATGATGATGTCTTTTCTTTCTATCTTTATGAATTTTCTTTGTTTTTGTTTTGTTTGTGGCTCTTTTATAGCGATAGGTTGCCCATTTACAACCCGAAATATTGATTAGAGTCATAATTCTATCTGGAATTTACTATTTGATGACTTTATAATTCCGCCAATCGATTACGCAACCGTTTACTTTTTACCCTTTTAGGATTCGATCATGTTCGAAAAACTGTTCAAACTCAGTGAAAATGGCACGAATGTCAAAACTGAGATCATTGCCGGTGTGACCACATTCCTGACAATGGCTTACATCATTTTTGTCAACCCAGCGATGCTGGCCGATGCAGGGATGGACAAGGGCGCTGTCTTTGTTGCGACCTGTTTAGCCGCTGCGATTGGCTGTTTTATCATGGGCTTTGTCGCTAACTACCCGATTGCATTGGCGCCAGGTATGGGCCTCAACGCGTTCTTCACTTATGGTGTTGTTTTGGGTATGGGTCACTCATGGCAAGTCGCGCTCGGTGCGGTGTTTGTCTCTGGTTTGATCTTCATGGCGCTTTCGGTATTCAAAATCCGTGAGTGGATCATCAACTCCATCCCATTGTCGCTGCGCACGGGTATCTCTGCGGGTATTGGTCTATTCCTTGCGTTTATCGGCCTACAAAACTCAGGCATCGTCGTTGATAATCCAGCGACCTTGGTCGGCTTGGGCCACATCACAAACCTCGCACCAGCCTTGGCTGCCTTGGGCTTTTTCTTGACCATCGGTTTGGTGTACCGCGGCGTTCGTGGCGCTGTGATGATCGCGATCCTTATTATCACCGCGCTCGGTCTATTGGTGGGTGATGTACAGTGGGGCGGTGTGATGTCGACACCACCAAGCATTGCGCCGACCTTTATGGAAATGAACATTGCTGACGTGTTTGAAGTGGGCATGATCTCAGTGGTCTTTGCTTTCTTGTTTGTTGATCTCTTTGATACGGCGGGTACGCTGGTGGGTGTTGCAACTAAGGCGAACTTCATTAAAGAAGACGGCAAACTACCACGTTTGAACAAAGCACTATTAGCAGACTCAACAGCAACGTCAGTGGGCGCGGTACTCGGTACCTCAAGCACCACGTCTTACGTAGAGTCTACGGCAGGGGTTGCGGCAGGCGGTCGTACTGGTTTAACGGCGGTGGTTGTTGGCGTGCTGTTCTTGTTGGCACTGTTCTTCTCGCCTTTGGCTGGCATGATTCCTCCATACGCGACCGCTGGCGCACTGTTCTACGTAGCGATTCTAATGATGTCTGGCTTGGTCAGCATCGATTGGCGTGATCTAACAGAAGCGGCGCCGGTTGTGGTGACGTGTCTGCTGATGCCACTGACTTACTCTATCGCAGAAGGTATTGCACTGGGCTTTATCTCTTACGCTGCAATTAAACTATTGAGTGGTAAAGGACGCGACGTGTCTGTGAGCGTTTGGGTACTATCGGCAGTCTTCTTGCTGAAGTACGTCTTCGCTGGTTAATCACAAGCATTGAATCAACAACGCCACAGCGCTTTCGCTGTGGCGTTGTTTTATAGTGAATATAATTCGCCATTGGTATTGGCCGCCGCTTCCGGTAAAATAATCGTTTGCGTAGCTTTTCCCCTATTTGGCCTGGTGCATCAAGCTGTAGGTTGTATCAACTGAGCTTGTTTTTCAGGGGATGCCGATTGGACAAAACTATTAGGTTATTACAATGAGTAAAAAATTCATCATCACTTGGGATCAGATGCACGCGTACTGTCGTGAACTTGCAGAAAAGCAGATGCCTGCCGAGCAATGGAAAGGAATTTGGGCTGTGAGCCGTGGCGGTTTAGTACCGGGTGCTATTTTAGCGCGTGAACTCGGTATTCGTTACGTGGATACCATCTGTATTTCAAGCTACGATCACGATCACCAACGTGATATGAGCGTATTGAAAGCACCTGAAGGTGACGGTGAAGGTTACCTTATCGTTGAAGACCTGGTCGACAGTGGTGACACAGCACGCAAACTACGTGACTTGTACCCGAAAGCGAAATTGATCGCCGTGTGCGCGAAACCATCGGGCGCTGAACTTTTAGATGACTACGTGGTTGATATCGCTCAAGAGACTTGGATTGAGCAACCATGGGATATGGCGATTCAATACATCGAACCGATCAATCGCAAGCAAAAGTAATGCTTTTTCACTTTTGGGTGAATGCATTGGCGATTTCAATAAAGAATCTTGATAAATGACCCTTTCTTGGGTCATTTTTTTTATTACTATGAAAGAATCGAACGAATACACGAGTAATGTGATGTCGGAAGAAGTAAGCAAAAACCTGTCTGAGACGCTGTTTGCCAAAGATAAAAAAGCCAAAGAGACGTCGGAGTTGATTGCCTACATGCCATCAAGTCAGGCGCTGCTGGATGAAAAACGTGTCGAAGACGGCTACAAATGGTATCGCAACTTACGCCGCCTGCAATGGACATGGCAAGGTCTACAACCTATCGAAATCGAAGGCGTATTAGCGGCGATGGCCTCCTCAAAGCATTCGCGTACCCACGATGAGTGGCTAGATACTGTGATGGGCTATCACAGCGGGAACTGGAACTTCGAGTGGACAAAGTTGGGTATGCTGCATCAAAAGCGCGCTCAACAACTCAAAGGTGAAGAAGCGGCTGATGAGCTCTTTAACGCCTCCCTTTGTTACAGTATCGCTGGTTATCCGCATCTCAAAAACGATACGCTCGCCGCTCAGGCGCAAGTGTTGGCGGGCAATGCTTATGAGGAAGCAGCGAAACAGACTAAGTACACCATCAAACGGCTAGAGATCCCGCATCAAAATAAAAAAATCGTCGCCCACCTTCACTTAACTCGCACTGATGAGCCACAACCTGTGGTGATGGTGAGCGCAGGTCTCGATAGTCTACAAACGGATATGTGGCGTCTATTTCGCGATCATCTAGCCAAAAAAGGCATCGCGATGCTCACTATCGATTTGCCGTCTATGGGTCACAACACCCATTGGAATCTGACGCATGATAGCTCTTGCCTACATCAGGCTGTGCTCAATCAACTGGTTGATATTCCTTGGGTTGATCATCACCGAGTGGGTTTGATCGGGTTTCGTTTTGGTGGCAATGCCATGGTGCGTTTGTCATTTATGGAGCAAGAGAAGATCAAGGCGTGCGTAACGCTAGGGGCGCCGATTCATGACATCTTATCGTCTCCGGATAAAATCAAGCAGATGCCCAAGATGTATCTGGACGTGTTGGCATCGCGCATTGGGAAGAATATTGTCGATATCAACAGTCTGGCGATTCAACTGATGGCATGGTCGTTGAAGGTGCAGGGTATCTTAGGTGGGCGTAAAACCAAGGTGCCTATTTTGGCGATGAACTTAGAGCGAGATCCTGTTTCTCCCTTTAGTGACAACCGATTAGTCGCCTTGTACAGCCAATACGGCAAAGCGAAGCAAATCAGTGCTAAGACAATTACACAAGGATATGAGCAATCCCTCGATTTAGCGATCAAGTGGCTAGAAGATGAGCTAATTAGATGACATTGTGGGTTTTTTAGACGACACTAAAGTAATGACGTACCGCATCTAAAGTGTCCGTCACACCGTGTTCCAGCCAACAGATAATAATGAATATGGAGATTCACTATGACTGGAGAAAAAAAGACCCCGACGCATTTTCGCTTGTTAACCACACTGCGTGCCATTGGTCCCTATCTGCGAGAAGTACAGAGTTCGGAAGGGGCGTATCTATTTGATTGCCTGTCTGTGTGTGTCAACGACAAGAAATCCCCTGAAAAACGCGAGTTTTGGGGCTGGTGGCTTGAGCTTAGCTTAGTCGACGGCTATTACGAAGCGCGTTACCGTACTGGCCTTTATGATGTCAGTGGTGAATGGCGAGACGACCCCTTGCCGAAAAAGGCCGTGGAAGAGGTCACCAAAACCCAAGAAGCGTTTCATCAAAAATTGATTGAAACCTTGTCAACGGAGTTTGATCTCGAAGTAAAAATGCATCAGCAATCGGTCGAATTTGTCTAAATTTCATTGATTGACATTGAATCCTAGTAAAAAGGCGCGTTATCGCGCCTTTTCTACTTGTGAAAAGCGGATTTGATTGCTAAAACAACAGGTCAGTTTTTTAACCATCCTTATTTCTCATTCAAAGTAGAAGTGTCATGAATCAGCAACGCACCGCTGCCACATCACCAAAAACTGTGGTAGTGAAACTTGGGACCAGTGTACTCACTGGTGGGACTTTGGCGCTTGATCGGGCTCATATGGTTGAGCTTGCGCGTCAATGTGCAGAACTTAAAAAGCAGGGCCATTCAGTGGTCATGGTCTCATCGGGCGCTATTGCCGCAGGTCGAGAGCACTTAGGTTACCCCGCACTCCCCAATGCGATGGCCAGCAAGCAGTTGCTGGCGGCGGTTGGTCAAAGTCAGTTGATTCAAACTTGGGAAGCCTTGTTTGGCATTTACGGCATTAAGATTGGTCAAATGCTGCTCACGCGCGCTGACCTTGAAGACAGAGAGCGTTTTCTCAACGCACGCGACACCATCAATGCCTTAGTTGATAACGACATCATTCCTATTGTGAATGAGAACGATGCCGTCGCCACCAGTGAAATCAAAGTTGGCGACAACGATAACTTATCTGCCTTGGTCGGCATTCTTTGCGGTGCAGACAAACTGTTGCTATTGACGGACCAAAAAGGTCTGTTTACCGCTGACCCACGCAAAGATCCCTCAGCAGAGTTGATCAAAGAAGTGAAAACCATCGACGATACGCTACGTAAAATCGCCGGCGGCAGTAGCACAACCTTAGGGACAGGCGGCATGGCGACCAAGCTACAAGCGGCTGATATCGCACGCCGAGCTGGGATTGAAGTCATCATCGCGGCAGGTAGCGCGCCAGATGTGATCTTTGATTCGTTAAGTGAAGCGCCGCAAGGCACGCGCTTTTTGCCATGCGATGAAGCGCTGGAAAACCGTAAACGTTGGATTCTTGCTGGCCCTGCGGCATCAGGCACCATCACGATTGATGATGGGGCGGTGCGTGCCGTGATCAAAAACGGCAGCAGCTTATTGGCTAAAGGCGTCACAGCGGTGACTGGCGAGTTTGCTCGTGGTGAGGTGGTTCAAGTGACCGCACCCAACGGGCAGCTAGTCGCGCGAGGTATCGCTAGCTACTCTAGCCAAGACATGGCCAAAATTATCGGCAAGCACAGTAAAGATATTATCGCTATCCTCGGTTACGACTACGGTAGTGAAGTGCTGCACCGCGACGATATGGTCGTTATCCAAGAATAATCAGACGAAGGAGCCAAGAGTGGAACTTATTTCAATGGGCAAGGCAGCAAAAGACGCTGCTTTTCAACTTGCCACCGCATCAACGAAACAGAAGAACCAAGCCCTAGCGATCATCGCTGATGAATTGGAAGCCAATGCAGACCTTATTCTTGCTGCCAATGCTAAGGACATCGAACTGGGCCGCGAAGCGGGGTTGACCGATGCCCTGCTTGACCGTCTGCTGCTCAATCCTGAGCGCTTGAGCGGTATTGCCAATGATGTGCGCAATGTGATCACCCTCAATGATCCTGTTGGCAGTGAGATAGACAGCAAGGTGCTAGAGAACGGCATGTCTCTCTCTCGCCGTCGTGTGCCGCTCGGTGTGGTCGGTGTGATTTATGAAGCGCGCCCTAATGTCACTATCGATATTGCTGCGCTGTGTTTAAAAACCGGCAATGCGAGTATTTTGCGTGGTGGTAAAGAGACGTTTTACTCCAATATGGAGTTGGTGAAAGTCATCCAATCTGCACTGGCCAAAGCTGGGTTGCCTGCGGCGTCGGTTCAGTACATTGAAAATCCAGATCGCGAATGGGTCTCTCAGCTACTCAAACTGGATGAGTACGTGGATATGATCATCCCAAGAGGCGGCGCAGGCTTACACAAAATGTGTAAAGAGAACAGTACGATTCCTGTCATCATCGGTGGATTTGGCATTAGCCACATTTTTGTTGATGAGAGTGCGGATCTAGAAAAATCGCTCGATGTGGTGGAAAACTCCAAAGTACAGCGTCCATCAGCATGTAACTCGCTAGACACCTTATTGGTCCATCAAGCGGTCGCGGAACGTTTTCTGCCTATGATTGTTGAGCGCATAAACGAGAGTGTCGCGTTTGTCGCAGAACCTAAAGCGAAAGCCTTGATGGCGGGCGCACGCGATCTTCGCGACGCGAAAGAGGGCGACTTTGACACCGAATGGTTGAGTTACACCTTAGGCGTGAAAGTGGTGGCGGATGTCAATGAGGCGATTGACCATATGCGCGTTCACAACGCGAGCCACTCCGATGCGATCATGACCAACAGCTTGGAAAATTCAGAGCGTTTCATTAACTCAGTGGGTTCAGCAGCGGTGTATGTCAACGCAGCGACGAGATTTACTGATGGTGCGCAGTTTGGCCTTGGTGCTGAAGTTGCCGTGTCGACCCAGAAATTGCACGCACGCGGTCCTATGGGTCTAGAAGAGCTCACCAGCTACAAATGGGTCGGTAAAGCGAACTACTTGCCGCGCAGTTAACACTTTCACCAGACACCATTTGAAAAAGGGGCAAGTTTGCCCCTTTTGCTTTTCTAACTTCTTGGATTTCCGTTACACTGTTTGCCACTAATATGGAGGTGATATGCATTGTCCTTTTTGTTCTGAGAACGATACTAAAGTGATCGACTCTCGTCTTGTAGCTGACGGCCACCAGGTGCGCCGCCGCAGGCAGTGTTTAGCGTGCAGTGAACGATTCACTACCTTTGAAACCGCGGAATTGGTGATGCCGAAAGTCATCAAGTCCAACGGAAATCGTGAGCCATTCAATGAAGATAAAATGATTGGTGGTTTGCAACGAGCGCTTGAGAAGCGTCCGGTGAGTGCCGATGCCGTCGAGTTGGCCATCAGCATGATCAAATCTAAGTTGCGTGCGACGGGGGAACGAGAAGTGCCGAGTGAGATGATCGGCAATCTGGTCATGGAGCAGTTGAAAGAGCTCGACAAAGTGGCTTACATTCGTTTCGCGTCTGTGTACCGCAGCTTTGAAGATATTCGTGAGTTTGGTGAAGAGATCGCCAAGCTCGAAGATTAAACGGTTAAGCGTGGTGAAAGGCGAGCATGTTTAGTGCACAAGATTATCAAATGATGGCGCGCGCCATTGAACTCGCACAGCGGGGGAAATACACCACAGCGCCGAATCCTAATGTTGGCTGTGTCATTACCCGAGATGGCGACATTGTCGGTGAAGGTTTCCACTTTCGAGCTGGTGAGCCTCATGCTGAGGTACATGCACTGCGTATGGCAGGCGACAAGGCGCAAGGGGCGATCGCTTATGTCACCTTGGAGCCGTGCTCTCACTATGGTCGCACGCCGCCTTGCGCGGAAGGTTTGATCAATGCCCAAGTCGCGAAGGTTGTCTGCGCGATGCAAGATCCTAATCCGCAAGTAGCAGGTCGTGGTATTGAAATGCTGCGCGCCGCGGGTATTGAGGTCCAAGTCGGGCTGCTCGAACAAGATGCCGTGGCGTTAAACCCATTCTTCCTAAAGCGCATGCACAGCAAAATGCCTTATGTACAACTGAAACTGGCGGCGAGCCTTGATGGACAAACGGCGCTAAGCAATGGGGAGAGCCAATGGATCACCAGTCCAGAAGCCCGTCAGGATGTGCAGCGCTACCGAGCGCAAAGCAGTGCGATTCTCTCCACTAGCCAAACGGTGATCGCCGATGACGCTTCACTCAATGTCCGTTTTGACGATTTGCCTGCGTCGCTGAAACTTCAATACTCACCCACCGATCTCCGTCAGCCAGTGCGTGTCATTTTGGACCGGCAAGGGCAGCTTCATCCAGAGCTCAAACTCTTTAATACACCGGGCGAGGTGCTGGTGGTGGGGCCAAATGGCGCTCTCAACGCACCGCTCGGGGATGATGGACATGTGGATCTCTTTGCTACGTTCGCCAGCTTAGCCCAAGATCACAACATCAATCAGTTATGGATTGAAGCGGGCCCAACGCTTGCGCAAAGTGTGCTCAAAGCGGGATTGGTGGATGAGCTGATTCTCTACCTCGCGCCTAAACTGATGGGCAGTGATGGACGAGGCCTGCTCGGTGCTTTAGGGCTTGGTGCCATGAGTGAATGCATCGAGCTCGATATTCAAGATATTCGTATGGTCGGCAAAGATATTCGTGTTGTCGCCAAACTAGCTAACAAAGAATCCTAATATGTTTACAGGTATTGTAGAGGCAGTAGGGATCCTATCTGCCATCACCCCAAAAGGGGAAGACATCAGTGTGACCGTTGAGGTCGGTAAATTGGACATGAGCGATGTCAAACTGGGCGACAGTATTGCGACCAATGGTGTCTGCTTAACGGTGGTGGATTACACCGCGACCAGTTACAGCGCCGATTTATCCCTCGAGACACTGCAAAAAACCGGCTTTGCTGATTATCAAGCGGGCGACAAAGTTAACCTTGAAAAAGCCATGCTGCCGACCACTCGATTTGGCGGTCATATTGTCTCCGGCCATGTGGACGGTGTTGGCGAGATCGTTGAGCGCAACAGTGTCGGTCGCGCGATTGAGTTCTGGGTCTCGATGCCGGAATCCATCGCGAAATACGTGGCAGAGAAAGGCTCCATCACGGTTGATGGAATTAGCTTAACGGTGAATGCGCTACGTAAAAACGCTTTCAAGCTCACTATCGTGCCGCATACGGGAGAAGAGACCACCATCGCCGACTTCCACGTCGGGCGTAAAGTCAATCTCGAAGTCGACGTCTTGGCCCGTTACATGGAGCGTCTATTAACGGCCTCCACCTCTGCACAGCCAGAATCCACCCTAACACTCGAATTCTTACAACAAAACGGATTTGCGTAGTGACGGAACGTCCGCAAAAGCCGCGCCAATAATAAGGAACAGAATCATGCCAATTAGTACGCCTCAAGAAATCATCGACGACATTCGCTTGGGTAAAATGGTCATCCTCATGGATGATGAAGATCGTGAAAATGAAGGGGATTTGATCATGGCGGCGGAGCACGTCACGCCGGAAGCGATCAATTTTATGGCAACCCACGGTCGCGGTTTGATCTGTTTGACCATGACCAAGTCACACTGTGAAAAGCTCGGATTGCCACCTATGGTGCAAGACAATAACGCACAGTATACCACCAACTTCACGGTGTCGATTGAGGCTGCTGAAGGAGTGACAACGGGTATCTCTGCCGCCGACCGCGCACGCACAGTGCAAGCCGCAGTGGCAAAAGACGCCAAAGCGGCGGATCTCGTTCAGCCCGGGCACATTTTCCCGCTGGCCGCGCAAGAAGGTGGCGTGTTAACGCGCGCAGGTCATACCGAAGCAGGCTGTGATTTGGCTCGCCTTGCAGGTCTTGAGCCCGCAGGCGTGATTGTTGAAATCCTTAATGATGACGGCACGATGGCGCGTCGCCCTGATTTGGAAGTGTTTGCGCAAAAGCACGACATCAAACTGGGCACCATTGCCGATCTGATTGAGTATCGCAACAACACGGAAACCACCATTGAGCGCGTAGCAGAGTGCCAATTGCCGACGGAGTTTGGTGAGTTCAAATTGGTCACATACCGTGATGTTATTGATAACCAAGTCCATTACGCGTTGTGCAAAGGTGAGATGACGCATACCCCATTGGTGCGTGTCCACTTACAAGATACCTTTACTGACTTGCTGCACAGTAACCGGAACGCAGACCGCAGCTGGAGCCTGGATGCGGCGATGAAGCGCATCGGTGAAGAGGGCGGTGTATTGGTGATTTTGGGCAACGAAGAGTCGACCGATTTACTCATCCACCGCGTGAAGATGTTTGAAGCGCAAGACAAAGGGGAAGCGCCGACGCTGGCCAAGCGTCAAGGCACATCACGTCGCGTGGGCGTTGGGTCGCAAATTCTCGCGGATCTCGGCGTGCATGATATGCGTCTGCTGTCATCAACCAACAAAAAATACCATGCATTGGGTGGTTTTGGTTTGAATGTCGTTGAGTACATCTGCGAATAAGCAGGATTGAGTGGAAGGTGGCATCGTCTGCCACCTCCCCAGTCGGTGCGAATTTCCATTAGATATTGCTCACAAATTTGTGCTAGAATCCGGCGATTCTCACTTGATGAATATAGTTAAAGGAAAGCTTATGAAAGTGATCGAGGGTGGCTTCCCAGCGCCAAATGCAAAAATTGCTATCGTTATTTCTCGTTTCAACAGTTTTATTAACGAAAGTCTATTGTCTGGTGCAATCGATACTTTAAAGCGTCATGGACAAGTTAGCGAAGAGAACATCACCGTTGTGCGTTGCCCTGGTGCAGTTGAACTGCCATTGGTTGCTCAGCGTGTTGCAAAAACCGGTAAATTTGACGCGATCGTATCGCTTGGTACGGTGATTCGTGGTGGTACACCACACTTTGACTATGTTTGTAGTGAATGTAACAAAGGTCTTGCTCAAGTCTCATTGGAATACAGTTTACCAGTGGCGTTTGGCGTATTGACCGTTGATACAATTGACCAAGCAATTGAGCGCGCAGGAACCAAGGCTGGTAATAAAGGTGCAGAGGCTGCACTAAGCGCACTTGAGATGATTAACGTTCTATCAGAAATTGATTCCTAATGGGGGCCAGTGTGAAACCAGCCGCACGTCGTAATGCACGTCGATTTGCTTTACAAGCAATCTACTCTTGGCAAATTACCAAAGAAAATGTTGCCACAATTGAAGAGCAGTTCTTATCGGGCGGTAAGTACGATGAAGAAGAGCACCACGCTCAAGAGCCAGCGCTTTCTGCTCCAGATACAGACGTTGCCTACTTCCGTGACCTGTTATCAGGTGTTGTGCTAAGTCACACAGAGCTAGACAGCAAAATTCGCCCATACACCGCGCGTCCAATGCAAGATTTGGACATGATGGAGCTTGCGTTGCTTCGTCTTGCGATGTATGAAATGACTCGCCGCGAAGATGTTCCTTACAAAGTGGTCATCAACGAAGCGATTGAGTTGGCAAAAGTGTTTGCTGCAGAAGACAGCCACAAATTCGTCAATGGTGTGCTGGATAAAGCCGCACCACACGTACGTAAAAAGTAACTCAGTAGTTTTGAGATAAAAGGTCAGCAAGCGCTGACCTTTTTTATGTGAGAAATTCTGTATGGCGAGTGAATTTAACCTAATTAATCGATATTTTGTTGGTCGACAAGGGCAGCGCAAAGACGTGCTGTTGGCGGCAGGCGATGACTGTGCGCTAGTCCAACCACCAGGCAGTGATCTGGCGATTGCGATCAGCACTGATACCTTAGTCGCGGGGACCCATTTCCTCCTCGATGCCGATCCTCACGCTGTTGCGCACAAAGCGTTGGCGTCCAACATCAGTGATTTAGCGGCGATGGGAGCAACACCTGCTTGGGTGTCGTTGGCGCTCACCCTACCTGAGGCTGATGAGTCTTGGTTGAGCGGATTTTGTGACGCATTCTACCAATTGGCGGACTATTTCGATATTCAACTGATTGGCGGAGACACCACCAAAGGGCCGCTCAGTATGACCTTAACAGTACAGGGATACGTAGACCCAAATAAAGCGCTACGCCGAGATGGGGCTCAAGTAGGGGATTGGATCTACGTCACCGGAGAGCTTGGTGATAGCCAAGCGGGGTTGGATGTGATCCTTGATCCAAGCTTGGCCCAAAAGCCTTTGGCAAGCGAGTTAGTACATCGACATTACTATTCAACGCCGCGTGTCTTGGTCGGACAAGCCTTGTTGGGGCTCGCCAGTGCCGCGGTCGATATCTCTGATGGGTTAATTGCTGATCTTGGGCATATTCTTGAATGCTCAGAGGTTGGAGCAAGCCTTGACGTGAGCACGCTTCCTGTTTCTAATGAACTGGTGACATTTTTGGCCAGCACTGAACGTGCTCAGCAAATGGCGTTGTCGAGCGGCGAAGAGTACGAACTCTGTTTTACCGTCAGCGAGGCCAATCGTGGCTCCATTGAGAGTGCGCTAGCACACTGTAATTGTAAGGTGACCTGCATCGGCCAAATTCGCCCACAGGGTCACTGGGAACTTCACTCAAAAGGACAATCAATGACATGGCCACGACAAGGCTATGATCATTTTAGTGAATCAGTATGACAAATCCCTTAGCACTTATTTCGCTGAAAAACCCGTGGCATCTACTTGCGACAGGCTTTGGCAGCGGGCTTTCTCCTATCGTCCCCGGCACCATGGGCACCTTAGCTGCGGTGCCTTTTTATCTTCTTTTAGTCCAGCTACCGTTACCACTCTATATTGTGGCGGTGCTGTTCTCTTGCTGGATTGGCGTCAAAATTTGCCAAGTGACGTCTGATGACATGGGCGTGCATGATCACGGATCGATCGTCTGGGATGAGTTTGCTGGCTTCTGGATCACCATGCTGGTGGTGCCTCTGTTTAATCTGTCGACGACGGATTGGAAGTGGCTGTTGACCGGATTTGTCTTGTTTCGATTTTTCGATATGGTCAAGCCTTGGCCGATCGGCTGGCTCGATAAGCGTATCCACGGCGGCTTAGGGATTATGATTGATGATATCGTCGCTGGCCTCATGGCTGCGGTATCACTCTATCTCATTGGTCGATATGCAGGCTGGCTATAGCAGGGCTTAGTCATAGAGACAGCAAAATATGGAACGCAATAAAAAAGGACAGCGACCGCGCTGTCCTTTGTCTTTCTAGGTTGAGAGTACGCTTATTTCAGCTTCTCTAAGTCGGCTTCAATCTCGGCAATCTTGCTGGCGACCACTTTCTCTAAGTGACGAAGATCGGACAAGATTTTCTGTTTCACGTCCGTTTCAGCCGCTTTTTCTGGTCGCGTGATTTGGTTTAATTCATCGATAACCAGCGTTAAATTGCGATTAATCTCAGTCACTTCTTTGTATTGGTGACTGCCACTGTCGACGAGTACGTTTTTGACTTGGCGGGGATATTTGAATTTTACGCTTTTCGCAAACAATTCGCCTTTTTGCTTACGAAAATAGATCTTTAACACATCCTTGTGCGCTTCTTGACGAAGTGAATAGCGCTCAATTTGCTTAGGCTCGTGAATACCTAAACCAGTGAGGTTTGGAAACATAAGCTACCTCTTTTGTGTTGTAATAACCCCTTCCCATCCGGGAAGGGAAACAAAGTGTTCATAGGTTAATGTAGCAGCCTATGATCGTGGTAGATAGTTGTTTTTTAATCAGCTTTGCAACTTGTGGACGAGATCGCTTACGGCGCCAACTCAGCCACGTTCTTGATCAAGGTCTCACGCAGTCGTTGTTCTTCTTCTTCGCTGAGCTTGCCGGTGTGATCACTGGTGATAATGAACAAGTCCTCAGCCCGCTCACCAATGGTGGTGATTTTGGCGGCGTGCAGGTTGAGATTCAATTCGGCAAACGTCGCCCCTACCGTGGCAAGCAGTCCTGGGGTATCGAGGGCCACAAACTCCATCAAGGTGCGCTTTTTACTCTTAGTCGGCAGAAAGTCGACTTGTGTTTTCACCTTGAAGTGCTGCAGGTTACGCGGCACTCGACGGGTTTTGATCTTGGTTGGGCGACCATCTTCGAGTACGTGGACCAAGTGCTTAATCAGTGCCTTGTGGCGCGTCTCATCAATGACCTCACCGTGTTGATCCAACACCATAAAGGTATCTAACACATAGCCATCTTTACTGGTCATGACCTGCGCATCGTGAACGTTGAGATTGCGCCTATCTAACTCGGCCACCACTGTCGCAAACAGAGCATGTTGGTCTTTACTGTAGACAAACACTTCCGTTCCGCCTCGGGTTGCTTTCTTAGAGATTAAGATTAATGGCTTAGCCGGATCGTCATGGCGCAGTAGATGTGCGCAGTGCCACGCAATTTGTTTATGGGTGTGTCTTAAGAAGTAGTCGGCTTTAAAGCGTTGCCACAGTACTTCGATCTCTCTGGCACTGAATCCCTCTTTGCGCAGCAGGGCAGAAGCTAACTGCTGGTTGTGACGGATACGCTCACGCACATCGACAGGGTTCTCTAAACCGCGGCGTAAGGCACGTTGCGTCGAGTAAAAAAGCTCAGCGAGCAGGGTGCGTTTCCAGCTGTTCCAAAGTTCAGGGTTGGTGGCGCAGATATCAGCGACGGTTAGACAGACGAGGTACTCCAGATACTCTTCATCTCGCACTTGCTTGGCAAACTCAGTGATCACCTCAGGATCGTAAATATCTCGGCGCTGAGCGGTGACAGACATCAAGAGGTGATGACGAACCAACCAAGAAACCAGTTTGGCCTCAGGTTTCGACAAACCATGCTCAATACAGAAATCATAGGCTTCCCCTTCGCCAATCACCGAGTGATCGCCGCCACGTCCCTTACCGATATCATGGAAAATCGCCGCTAGGATCAACAGCTCTTTCTTTTGAATTCGTGGGTAGATTTCACAACAGATCGGATGCTTGTCGTGATTTTGCGCAAAGCTAAAGGTGTGAATGTGTTTCAACAAGCGCATGCTGTGCTCATCGACGGTGTAGACGTGGAATAAGTCGAACTGCATCTGACCGACAATTTGACTCCATTGCGGTAAGTAGGCGGCTAACACTCCGAGTTTGTGCATCAGAGTAAAGGCGCGAGTGAGGGCGTTCGGGTGTCGGCATAGATCCATAAACTTTTCACGCGCCGCTGGGATAGTGTGAAGAAACTTGTTCAAACGGCGCCGAGCGGTGCGAAGTTGGCGCATGGTTGAGGGTGCGACGCCATCAATGGTGGAATCGTTGGCGATATGTAAAAACATATCCAGAATGGTTTCAGGACGCGCTTGGAACAATGCAGGTTTACGCGCTTCTATTAGGTGTCCTCGGCGCTGAAAGTCCTCACTGAGAATGATAGGCTCGGCCTCAATCCCATTGTCCAGAATCGCTTGGTCGAACAACTTAAGCAGCATTTTGTTGAGTTCAGCCACACGGCGCAGCGTGCGGTAGAACTCTTTCATCATTTTCTCCACACCTCGATTACCCTCACCTTGAAAACCGAGCAGCTCGGCTACTTGGGCTTGGTGGGCAAAGGTGAGTCGGTTGTCGTAGCGCTTTAACTGTAGATGCAAGGCAAAGCGCACGCGCCAAAGGAAATCTTGGCATTCGACCAACTCACGATATTCCGCGTCAGTGAGAAAGCCATATTTACTCATCTCTAACAAAGAAGTGGCCCCGAAATGGCGCCTTGCGACCCAGCTTAAGGTGTGAATATCCCGAAGTCCGCCTGGCGTCGATTTAATATCGGGCTCCAGATTGTAGGTGGTGTCGTGATAGCGCGCATGGCGCTCACGTTGCTCTTGTACTTTCGCTTGATAGAAGATTTCGCTTGGCCAGAAGCTCTCTGAATGGATTTCCATCTTCAGCTTGTGGAAGGTCTCTTCACAGCCACACAACAGGCGCGCTTCTTGCAAATTGGTCGCAACGGTTAGGTCTTCACGGCCGATTTGAGCGCATTGCTCAACCGTACGCACGGCGTGACCGATCTCCAGGCGCAAATCCCACAACAGGGTAATAAACTCGCTGACTTTGGCGGCCAGCGCTTCCGGTAAGGTATGGCGAGAGACAATCAGGATATCGATATCCGAGAGCGGGTGTAGCTCACCGCGGCCATAACCGCCTACCGCAACTAAGCTGATGTTGGGTAAGTTGGCGAAACCGAAATGTTGCCACAGTCGATTTAATAGTAAATCAATGTAGTCAGAGCGACCTAGGACAAGGTCAGTCACTGGGTGATGGTTGAGAAATTCATTCTTTTGATGTTCAGCAAAATGTTCCAGTTGCTGTTTAAGCTCGGCGACGGAGAGTTGCGACTCGTCGAGCGCTAAAGGGGTTTGAAAGGGCATACAGCGAATCCATGCAGCAAAAAAATCCTAATTAGGAATCTAGCAAAGTTAGTCAGATAAAAAAATATCCCCGTAAGCGGGGATATTCCATTCAATCGTTAATCGTTGTTCATCAGGCGTGGGATGGTGTCATCGCTTCTTAGTGTCAGCACTTCACAGCCGTTGTTCGTTACTACTATGGTGTGCTCATACTGAGCGGATTTTTTGCCATCGCCAGTGTAGACCGTCCAGTCATCTTCGGCATCAACGCTGACACCAAATTTACCGGCGTTAATCATAGGCTCGATGGTAAAGCACATGCCTTCTTTCAACACACGTCGGTCATTGTTCTTGTAGTGAACAATTTGTGGCTCTTCATGGAATTCGTTGCCGATACCATGACCACAGAAGTCTTTGACAATAGAGAACTTATTACGTGGGTTTTTCTTGTTGTTCTCTTTGATGTATTTCTCGATGGCACTACCAATATCGCCAACCGTAGCACCCGGTTTGACTTTACGCATCCCGACGTACAGGGCTTCTTGTGTCACCATACACAAGCGCTTATCGGCAGGGGAGACCTCACCCACTAAGAACATCTTCGAAGTATCGCCATGGTAGCCTGCTGGGCGCACGGAAAGATCGGCGTTTTCATCATCAGGAACAATCACTGTGATGTCGATGTTGATGATGTCGCCATCTTTTAACACCGCCGGTTTCATCTGACCGTTGCTACCAACTTCATCTTGGTTGGCAGGAATGCCGTGGCAAACAATGTGGTTGATCGAAGTACAGATAGATTTCGGGAACCCATGATAATCGAGTGGCGCAGAGTACGCACCTTTGCTGGTGGCGTAGTCGTGACAAATCTGGTTGAGCTCATCGGTCGTCACGCCGACTTGGACGTGTGGCTCGATCATCTCTAGGATTTCAGCGGCCAATGCGCCAGCTATGCGCATGCGTTCAATTTCTTGTGCGGTTTTGATCTTAATTGACATCGGCTTTCTCTATCTAACACTGTCAGCACGCTCTGGTGCGAATGGCCGCATTCTAACAGGAAGAGGGGCGAAAGTGTAATCTCGATAAATCCTTAAAATGACTAGGGTTACTGTAACGGTCGGTGATTTCGCGGGGGGTGGACGCGGTGAAAGTGGTTTTTTTTCTAGCCAAACAACGCAAAAATATGATATAAAGCGCGCCGGAATTGCGGTCTGTTCTCTTCACCTTGATGCGTTGAGGTGGCGAAGCGGGCAACATCCAAACACATTTATCTTTAAATCACACACATTCCGACACATATTCCGGGGTGCTGGGCAGAAGCCTAGTCGGAGTTATGGGGAATGTGGAGGCCTAACCCCATAGAGGATTTTAAAATGGCAACTGTATCAATGCGCGATATGCTGAAAGCTGGTGTTCACTTCGGTCACCAAACTCGTTACTGGAACCCAAAAATGAAGCCATTCATCTTTGGTGCTCGTAACCGCGTTCACATCATCAACCTAGAAAAAACTGTACCAATGTTCAACGAAGCGCTTGCTGAGCTAGCAAAAGTTGGCGAGAAAAAAGGTAAAGTTCTTTTCGTAGGTACTAAGCGCGCTGCATCTGAAGCTGTTAAAGAAGCGGCTATTGCTAGCAACCAGTACTTCGTTAACAACCGCTGGTTGGGCGGTATGCTAACTAACTACAAAACTGTTCGTCAGTCTATCAAGCGTCTAAAAGACCTAGAAGCTCAGTCTCAAGACGGTACTTTTGACAAGCTAACTAAGAAAGAAGCTCTAATGCGTACTCGCGAAATGGAGAAGCTAGAGAAATCTCTTGGTGGTATCAAAGATATGGGCGGCCTACCTGACGCTCTATTCGTTATCGACGCTGATCACGAGCACATCGCAGTTAAAGAAGCAAACAACCTAGGTATCCCAGTTTACGCTGTTGTTGATACTAACTCTAACCCAGACGGCGTTGACTTCGTTATCCCAGGTAACGATGACGCAATCCGTGCAGTACAGCTATACCTAAACGCTGCTGCTCAAGCGGTTACAGAAGGTCGTAACAAAGACGTAGCTGCAGCTGCTGAAAAAGACGGTTTCGTAGAAGCTGAATAATAGCGGCTCCGTGTCACACTTGGTTTATGTGCAATCTTGTTGTCGCATAAACTGAGTTATAGTTATCAATAGGGGCCGAACGTGTGTAGGCCCCTGTTTTTTACCCAATCCAGAATCAACTGAGGAATAGAGAATGGCTGTTACTGCTGCTCTAGTTAAAGAACTGCGCGAACGTACTGGCGCAGGTATGATGGAATGTAAGAAAGCGCTTGTTGAAGCAAACGCTGACATCGAACTAGCAATCGAGAACATGCGTAAATCAGGCGCTGCGAAAGCTGCTAAGAAAGCAGGTAACGTAGCAGCTGAAGGCGCAATCATCATCAAAGAAGAAGGCGGTGTTGCTGTTCTTCTTGAAGTTAACTGCCAAACTGACTTCGTTGCTAAAGATGGCAACTTCACTGCATTCGCAGAGAAAGTAGCAGCAGACGCGCTAGCGTCTAAAGCATCTGCTGAAGAGCTTGTTGCTAAATTCGAAGAAGAGCGTGTTGCTCTAGTTGCTAAGATCGGTGAAAACATCAACATCCGTCGCGTTCAGTACGTTGAAGGTGCTGCAATCGCTTCTTACCGTCACGGTGAGAAAATCGGTGTTGTGGTAGCGGGTGAAGGCGATGCTGAAACTCTTAAGCACGTTGCAATGCACGTTGCTGCGTCTAAGCCAGAGTACGTTAACCCAGAAGACGTACCAGCTGACGTAGTGGCTAAAGAGAAAGAAGTTCAAGTTGAAATCGCTATGAACGAAGGCAAGCCACAAGAGATCGCTGAGAAGATGGTTATCGGCCGCATGAAGAAATTCACTGGCGAAATCTCTCTAACAGGTCAAGCGTTCATCATGGAGCCTAAGAAATCTGTAGGCGAAATGCTGAAAGAGAAAGGCGCTTCTGTTGCTACGTTCGTTCGCCTAGAAGTTGGCGAAGGTATTGAGAAAGGCGCAGAAATGAGCTTTGCTGAAGAAGTAGCAGCAGCTCAAAAAGGTTAATCCTGAGTGTAGCGCTTACTATTTAGACCGTAGCCAAGGCTGCGGTCTTTTTATGACTAGCGTGCAAACGATTAGCCGTGATGAATAGGGGTGATAGTGACTCGGTGCGAGTTCCTAGGTGCTTAGTGCCTAGTTCCTAGAGTCTAGAGTGGATTTCTTCTCTAGGAACTAGGGTCTATGAACTTGATTTTCTCCCCTATCCATGACTGTTAATCAACCACTCTCTTTATTGGAAGGTAGACTCCATGACGACAAACCCTAAACCAGCATATCAACGTATTCTGTTAAAACTGAGCGGTGAAGCTCTACAAGGCGAAGAAGGTTTTGGTATCGACCCTACGATCCTTGATCGTATGGCTCAAGAGGTAAAAGAGCTCGTTGAACTGGGCGTTCAAGTGGGTGTTGTTATCGGCGGTGGTAACTTGTTCCGTGGTGCCGGTCTTGCTGAGGCAGGTATGAACCGAGTTGTCGGTGACCACATGGGCATGCTAGCAACAGTGATGAACGGTCTTGCGATGCGTGATGCGCTGCATCGTGCGTATGTGAACGCGCGTGTGATGTCCGCTATCCCTCTAAAAGGTGTGTGTGATGATTACAACTGGGCCGATGCTATCAGCCAGCTGCGCCAAGGTCGCGTTGTGATCTTCTCTGCCGGTACAGGTAACCCATTCTTCACAACAGATTCAGCGGCGTGTCTGCGCGGTATTGAGATTGAAGCTGACGTGGTTCTCAAAGCGACAAAAGTGGACGGGGTATTTACTGCAGACCCAGTAGCCAACCCAGACGCGGAGCTGTATGATAAGCTATCTTACGCTGAAGTTCTTGATAAAGAACTGAAAGTAATGGATTTAGCCGCATTTACTCTGGCTCGTGACCACAAAATGCCAATTCGTGTGTTCAACATGAACAAACCTGGTGCACTGCGCCGCGTGGTTATGGGTGAAGCTGAAGGCACACTGATTAGCTCTGCAAACTAATTGAATTCAACCGTAGCGAGCATTGTGTTGGCTACGGTATTGCCTTTCGAAGGTCGTCATCCCATTAGTGGGGAGACTTCGATAAGAATGACACATCAAGGTGATATTGTGATTAACGAAATCAAAAAAGACGCTCAAGAGCGCATGGAAAAAAGCGTTGAAGCGCTAAAAAACAACCTATCTAAAGTACGTACTGGTCGTGCTCACCCAAGCCTTCTTTCTGGTATTTCAGTTGAGTACTACGGCGCACCAACACCGTTAAACCAAGTCGCGAACGTTGTTGCGGAAGATGCGCGTACACTGGCGATCACGGTATTCGACAAAGAGCTGACTCAGAAAGTAGAAAAAGCGATCATGATGTCTGATTTGGGGCTAAACCCAATGTCTGCGGGCACTATCATCCGTGTTCCTTTGCCACCACTGACAGAAGAGCGTCGTAAAGACCTCGTTAAGATCGTTCGCGGTGAAGCAGAAGGTGCTCGCGTGGCGATTCGTAACATTCGTCGTGATGCCAATGGCGACCTTAAAGCGCTATTGAAAGACAAAGAGATCTCTGAAGACGAAGATCGCAAAGCACAAGATGAAATTCAGAAACTGACTGACGCAGCGGTTAAGAAAGTTGACGAAGTGCTAGCAGCAAAAGAAAAAGAGTTGATGGAAGTTTAATAGTCATTAAACTGCCCATGAGTAAAAACGCTGGGCGAACAGCACAGCGTTTTTTTATTGCATCTCTTCGACCCTGCTGGAAACCCAATCCCTCTTATGCAAAACATTCAACTCTCACCTGACGTACTCCCTAAACACATCGCAATCATCATGGACGGCAATGGCCGTTGGGCGAAAGCACAAGGTAAACCGCGTGTCTTTGGCCATAAAAATGGAGTGGCAGCGGTACGTAAGGCGATTTCGACTTCCGCTAAACTCGGCATCAAGGCCATCACCTTGTTTGCTTTCAGTAGCGAGAATTGGCGCAGACCAGAAGAAGAAGTCGGCGTGTTGATGGAGTTGTTTATTTCTGTGCTGTCATCAGAAGTAAAGAAACTGCATAAGAATAACCTCAAGCTTCGGATCATTGGTGACAAGTCTCGTTTTAATGAACGCTTGCAAGAGAAAATTGCCGCTGCAGAAGCCTTAACGGCGAACAATAGCGGAATGGTGATCAATATTGCGGCGAATTACGGCGGCAAATGGGACATTGTGGAAGCGACCAAAGCGATTGCCAGCAAAGTGGCTCGCGGTGAACTTGCACCAGAAGAGATTACTGAATCATTAATGACCGATCATTTGTCGATGAACGACATTCCTGAGGTCGATTTGATGATTCGAACCAGTGGAGAGTGTAGAATTAGCAACTTCATGCTATGGCAGATGGCGTATGCTGAGCTCTACTTTACGCCGATCTACTGGCCAGAATTTGACGAGAATAGTCTTGTCGAAGCAGTGACTTGGTTTGTTAATCGCGAACGACGGTTCGGGTGTACAGGTGAACAAATCAAGGCATTGATGAAAAGCGAATAAAGGATTTAAGTTTGAAGCAAAGAATAATAACGGCACTTATCCTTGCTCCGTTAGTCATTTTAGGCATCTTTCAACTGTCTTTACCTACGTTTATGGCGGCGCTGGCCGTGGTCACTATGATAGGTTTTTGGGAGTGGACTCAATTTGTCGAGGCCAAATCCCGCTACTTAGCACTTGTCCCTGCAGCGATACTGTTTGCGGCCAGTGCGTTCTTTGTCCCATTTGATGCGTACAGCTTAAATGAGATTTCCTTATCCCACCTTACTTTACTAGGCTTAGGTTGTGGTTGGTGGCTTTTTGCCAGCGTGCTGGCGATTACCTATCCCAAATCCGCCACACTGTGGCAGGGGTCGACGCTGCTCAGACACCTTTTCGGAATCTTAACGCTATTGCCCTTTTTCTGGAGCGTGGTGATGCTGCGTGCGCAGGACCTCTATAGCGATCCTTTCCACGGCGCGCGTTTGGTTCTATTTGTCTGTTTGATTGTTTGGGCGGCGGACAGCGGTGCCTACTTTGTCGGTAAAAGCATCGGTAAACATAAAATGGCACCTAAAGTGAGCCCCAATAAAACCATTGAAGGATTAGTGGGCGGAATGGTGACCGCCAGTTTAGTTGCTTGGGGCTTTTCACATTGGTTTGAGATTCCGTTTACCAACGCATTTGTGATGGTCGGGATTACCTTAGCAACGGTGATTATCTCAGTATTGGGCGATCTGGTAGAGAGCATGTTTAAGCGCGTCTCTGGCATTAAAGACAGCAGTAACATCATTCCTGGTCATGGCGGTGTATTGGATCGCATTGACAGTTTGACGGCTGCCTTTCCCGTGTTTGCGCTGCTCTACTTCATTTTCTAATTCTAAGGCAAGCCAGCGCTTGCCTTTACCTTCTTGGTTGTAACTACTATGCGTAAGTTGACAATACTCGGCGCGACAGGTTCGATTGGTGACAGTACGTTTAAGGTGCTCGAACAGAATCGTGAACATTATTCGGTCGTTGCTTTGGTCGCGGGACACAACGTCGAGAAAATGCGCCAGTTGTGCCTTAAGTGGAAACCCCAGTATGCGGTCATGGCGAGCGATGATGCTGCGCGCGCGCTCAAGTTAGCGTTAACCGGAGAGTCGCTCACCATTGATGTCTTATCTGGTGTGGATGCAATGTGCCAAATGGCGGCGCTGGATGATGTCGATACCGTGATGGCGGCCATTGTCGGCGCGGCCGGTTTGTTACCGACCATGGCGGCGGTGAAAGCCGGTAAGCGAGTGCTGCTTGCCAATAAAGAAGCGTTGGTGATGTCTGGGCAACTTTTTATCGACGCGGTTGCCAAGTATGGCGCGGAGTTAATGCCTGTCGATAGCGAGCACAATGCCATCTTCCAATGTTTGCCCGTCGAGGCGCAAACGGAGCTAGGGCGCTGCGATCTTGAAAAGCAGGGTATTAGCCATATTCTTTTGACCGGTTCTGGCGGGCCGTTTCGCTACAGCGACATTGCGAGTCTAGAGCAGGTGACCCCAGAACAAGCGATTGCTCATCCCAACTGGTCCATGGGGCCAAAAATCTCGGTGGATTCGGCCACCATGATGAATAAAGGGCTTGAGTTTATTGAAGCAAAATGGCTGTTCAATGCTCGCCGCGAGCAACTCAAAGTTCTGATCCACCCTCAATCTGTGATCCACTCAATGGTGCAATATCGTGACGGCTCCGTCTTGGCTCAGATGGGCGAGCCGGATATGGCAACGCCGATTGCGCTGACACTCTCGTACCCTGAGCGTATTGCTGCTGGTGTGGCACCGTTAGATTTTACTCAAGTGGGCGAACTGACCTTTTTACAGCCGGATTACCAACGTTACCCCTGCTTGAAATTGGCCATTGATGCCTGTTTTGAAGGCCAGCATGCGACCACAGCGCTCAATGCGGCCAACGAAGTTGCAGTGCAGGCTTTTCTTGATCGTAAACTGGCGTTCACTGACATCGCTCGCATCAATGAGCAGGTCACTAATCGGATCTGTGCTAGCCGTGGTCAGGGGCAATGTGATAGTTTGGAGAGCATTCTAGAGCTCGATCGTATGGCACGTGCATTCGCCATAGAAACCATGAACGGACGGACGCTATGACCGGTATTTTGTGGAACTTTATC
This sequence comes from Vibrio sp. R15-SG3-ISO1B, assembly GCF_059833835.1. Lineage (NCBI taxonomy): Bacteria > Pseudomonadati > Pseudomonadota > Gammaproteobacteria > Vibrionales > Vibrionaceae > Vibrio > Vibrio sp. R15-SG3-ISO1B. Next base: position 110,134 of record NZ_JCBDGG010000045.1, read on the forward strand.
TCATTTATCATTGCATTAGGCATTTTGGTCGCCGTGCATGAGTTTGGCCATTTTTGGGTGGCGCGCCGCTGTGGCGTAAAAGTCGAAAAATTCTCTATCGGTTTTGGTAAATCCATATGGAGTAAAGTCGGTAAAGATGGCACCGAGTACTCTATTTCTTTGATCCCTCTCGGTGGTTACGTGAAAATGCTTGATGGCCGAGTGGATGATGTGCCCGCGGATCAGCAAGCGTTCGCCTTTGACCGTAAACCGTTGTGGAAGCGAAGCGCTATTGTCGCGGCAGGCCCAGCATTTAACTTCCTGTTTGCCATTTTCGCGTATTGGTTGGTGTTCATCATTGGTGTCCCTGCGGTGAAACCGGTCGTGGGACAAGTCACGCCATACTCGATTGCGGCGCAAGCCGGTCTTGAACCTGGCATGGAACTTAAAGCGGTTTCCGGCGTCAAAACCGCAGATTGGGAGTCGGTCAATATGGGGCTTATCCGCCATATTGGCGACAGTCAATTGACCCTGACCGTCGCACCGGCGGACGGTGTGGGGGTCGAAGAAACCAAAGAGCTCTATTTAGATGAATGGAACTTTGACCCTGAGACGCAGTCTGCTATGTCAGCGCTTGGATTTATTCCCTTTACGCCAGAGATTTCCGCTCGTTTGACCAATGTCGGCGAGGGAAGTGCCGGTGAACGTGCTGGCCTGCTTGTCGGTGATACGTTAGTGAGTATCGATGGACGGGCTGTCGAGAGTTGGCAGCAGGTCGTCGAGACCATTCAAGCAAGCCCTAATCGCGCGCTTGCACTCAAGGTGGAGCGTGATGGCCAGTCTGTGGACGTGTCTTTAACACCAGACAGCCGAGCGCTTTCAGACCAGCGAGTGATTGGTTTTGCGGGAATTGCTCCAGAAGTCGCAGAATGGCCGCAAAGCTATCGCTTCGACCTGCAATTTGGTGTATTTGAATCAGTCGGTAAAGCGATTGAAAAATCCGGGCAAGTGATCACCTTGACCATCAGTATGCTGAAAAAACTGATTGTCGGTGATGTTGGATTGAACAACCTAAGTGGACCGATTTCGATCGCGAAAGGGGCAGGAACGACCGCCGATTATGGCTTGGTCTATTTTCTCGGCTTCCTTGCGCTTATCAGCGTGAACTTAGGCATTATAAACCTCGTTCCACTGCCGATGCTCGACGGTGGACATTTATTGTTTTTTGCTATTGAAGCCATAATCAGACGCCCTGTGCCTGAAAAAGTCCAGGAAATGGGTTACCGTATCGGCGGTGCGATTATCTTCTCTCTCATGGCAGTGGCGATTTTCAATGATTTTGCTCGTCTTTAAACGGGGCGAAGGGTGTAGAAAGGAATAACTAAAACAAATATGGCGATGAAAAATATTCTGTTTGCGACGCTTCTCGCGACGAGTGTGAGCGCAAACGGTGCCGAGAGCTTCGTGGTTGAAGACATACAGATCGAAGGGTTGCAGCGTGTGGCTCTCGGTGCGGCGCTTTTGAAAATGCCTGTCCGTGTCGGTGACACTGTCGATGGGCAAGACGTTTCTGAGATCATTCGTGCACTCTACGATTCGGGTAACTTTGAGAACATCAAAGTGCTTCGCGATGGCGATGTGTTGTTGGTGCAAGTCAAAGAGCGCCCAACGATTGCCAGCATCTCTTTCTCTGGGAATAAGGCGATCAAAGAAGAGCAGTTGCAGCAAAACCTTGACGCCTCCGGAATGCGTGTCGGTGAAGCGCTGGATCGCACTACCCTATCCAATATTGAGAAAGGGTTGGAAGATTTCTACTACAGCGTGGGTAAATACAACGCGTCAGTCAAAGCAGTCGTGACGCCGCTGCCGCGTAACCGGAGTGATGTCAAATTCGTCTTCTCTGAAGGTGTCTCTGCGAAAATCCAACAAATCAATTTTATCGGCAATGAAGTCTTCGAAGATGAAGAGCTTTTGAGCCGTTTCAATCTTAATGTGGATGTCGCATGGTGGAACTTCCTCGCCGATGATAAATATCAAAAGCAAGTCTTAGCGGGCGACATTGAAGCCTTAAGATCGTACTACCTGGATCGTGGTTACTTAAAATTCCAAGTGGATTCGACGCAAGTCGCGATTTCACCCGATAAAAAAGGGGTGTACATCACGTTGGGGTTATCAGAAGGCTTGCCGTACACCGTCAAAGATGTCCAATTCCGTGGTGAACTGATCGGTAAAGAGCAAGAGCTGCAAGATTTGGTTACGTTCGAAAACGGCGAAATCTACAATGGCTCTGCCGTGACCTCTCTTGAAGAGAACATCAAGCGCGTATTGGGTGAAGCCGGTTATGCCTATCCACAAGTGACCACCATTCCCGAATTTGATGATAAAAATCAGCAGGTGTCTTTGATTGTCAATGTCGAGGCGGGGAATCGTATCTACGTTCGTGATATTCGCTTTGTCGGTAACAATGCGACCAAAGACGAAGTGCTGCGCCGTGAAATGCGTCAGATGGAAGGCAGTTGGCTTAATTCGCGCGCGATCGAAACGGGTAAAAACCGTTTGAGCCGTTTGGGCTTCTTCGAAACCGTTGATGTCCAGACGGTACGAGTTCCGGGCAGTGATGATCAGGTAGACCTAGTCTACAACGTCAAAGAAGCCAACTCAGGCAGCATTAACTTTGGTGTTGGCTACGGCACTGAGTCGGGGGTCAGTTTCCAGGTCGGTTTGCAACAAGATAACTTTGCGGGCTCTGGAGATCGCGTCGGTATCAGTGCAATGATGAACGACTACCAGAAGAACGTCAGCCTTGAGTATCGTGATCCGTACTGGAACCTCGATGGTGTCAGTATGGGCGGTAAGATTTTCTACAACGAATTTGAAGCCTCAGAAGCGGGGATCATCGACTACACCAACGAAAGTTATGGTACTAGTGTGACTTGGGGGTTCCCGTTTGATGAACTCAACCGTTTCGAATTCGGGTTAGGCTACACCCATAACAACATCGGTAACGTGCCCACCTACGATCAGGCGCAGCAGTTTGCTGCCAGTATTGGTCAAGGTGAAAGCGATAACATCATCACTCAAGATTTTGACGTGAATGTCTCTTGGACGCGCAACAACCTCAACAAGGGCTACTTCCCAACAGCAGGTAACTACCAACGTGCGTTCGCCAAGGCCACCGTGCCTAGCTCAGACGCGCAGTACTTTAAGCTGCAGTACGACGTGAGACAGTATGTGCCATTGACCAAAAAGCACGAGTTTACCTTGTTGATGCGTGGTCGCTTGGGTTACGGTAATGGTTACGGTCAAACGGATGGCAACGATAACCTGTTCCCATTCTATGAGAACTACTACGCGGGTGGCTTCACCACATTACGTGGCTTTGGTTCTAACTCAGCAGGTCCAAGGGCGGTTTACAACTCCAGCAACTCGAGCGTCTGTCCTCCAAGCAGTGGAAACGACGGCTGTGTGGTGGCAACGGACGACTCGGTTGGTGGTAATGCTATCGCGCTGGCCAGTATGGAGCTGATTGTACCGACGCCATTTGCGTCTGATGAAGTGCGCAGCCAAATCCGAACCAGTGTGTTCGTCGACGCGGCAAGTGTGTGGGATACCGAGTTTAACTACGATGCGAGTTATGCGGGCACTCAATACTATGAGGATTACTCAGATCCAACCAACTATCGCGCATCATACGGTGCGGCGTTGCAATGGATGTCTCCGATGGGACCATTGGTCTTCTCGGTCGCGAAACCTATTAAGAAATACGAAGGTGATGACGAAGAATTCTTCACTTTCACAATCGGCAGAACCTTCTAAAGGGGAATTTTACAGTGAACAAAACTATCAAAGCGGCGGGCCTTGGCCTTGTTATTATGACGTCTTCTCTTTTTGCTCATGCAGCAGAAGCGGCGCAAAAAATTGGTTACATCAATACCGCCATGGTGTTTCAGGCTCTGCCCCAACGTGAAGTTGCTCTGCAGAAAATGCAGGAAGACTTTAAAGACAAAGCGGACGAGCTAAAAGCGATTGAAGCGAAAGCGCGTACCAAAGTGGAAAAACTTAAGCGTGACGCTGAGCTGATGAGCCAAGAAGATGTCGAAAAAGCGCGTATCGAAATTGCGCAGCTAGAAAATGAATTCCGCATTAAAGGTCAATCTCTTGAGCAAGCGTCTGCTCGTCGTGAAGCACAAGAGAAGCAGAAACTGTTTAAAGTGATTCAAGACGCGGTGAACAAAATCGCTGAAAAGCAAGGCTACGATCTCGTGATCGATATTACCGCATTGCAATACGGTAAGCCTGAATTCGATATTTCTGAAGATGTGATCAAAGCACTTAAATAATTGTTTATGAAAACTCTGACTCTTGCCGAACTGGCAACGATTACCTCGGGTCAATTGTATGGCGACGCAACGGCGACCGTCACTATGGTTGCTCCGATGGACAAAGCCCAAGCGGGCCATGTCACTTTTCTTTCTAACCCTAAGTACGCCAAGCACCTAGCTCAGTGCCAAGCCACTGTGGTGATGGTCAAAGAGGCCCAGCGAGAGCAATGTCACGGTAACGTGCTTGTCGTTGACGACCCTTATGTCGCGTTTGCTAAAGTAGCGCAAGCACTAGACACCACGCCTATGCCAGCGGCTGAAATCGCGCCAAGTGCCGTTATCGCCGCGGATGCGACACTGGGCAGCAATGTCTCGATCGGCGCGAATGCGGTGGTCGAGTCAGGCGCAACACTGGGTGATAATGTCTCGATTGGCGCGGGCTGCTTTATTGGCAAAAACGTCTCAATTGGTGCAGGCACCAAGCTATGGCCGAATGTGAGCATTTATCATCAAGTCTCTCTTGGTGAAGACTGTCTAGTGCAAGCCAACACAGTGATTGGCTCAGATGGCTTTGGTTATGCCAATGAGAAAGGTGAGTGGGTTAAGATTCCTCAACTTGGTAGCGTTCGCATTGGTAACCGAGTTGAAATCGGTTCATGTACCACGATTGACCGTGGTGCGCTTGACGATACGGTGATTGAAGATAACGTCATTCTTGATAACCAACTGCAAATCGCGCACAACGTACACATCGGATATGGTACCGCCATGGCGGGTGGTACGATTGTTGCTGGCAGTACCACCATTGGCAAGTACTGTATCATTGGTGGCGGCAGCGTGATCAATGGTCATATTGAGATTGCCGATGGCGTTACCATTACCGGTATGGGCATGGTGATGCGAGGTATTGAAGAGAAAGGCATGTACTCGTCAGGTATTCCTCTTCAGACCAATCGTGAATGGCGTAAAACCGCCGCTCGTGTTCATCGCATTGATGAGATGAACAAGCGTTTGAAAGCGGTCGAAAAGCAGTTGGAAAACCAACAGCCTGACTAACAGGGTGTGCCACAGGCACTCGCGCGTTGAGCGCTGCTCAGTCTATCTGGCGGCTCATGCGTTTTTGTCAGCGAAGGCTCGCGATTTGCGAGCCTTTTTCGTCTATAATGCGCCACAACTTAAAAAATTTAGCATTCAACATAGGAATATGACTTTGACTACTGAAAATAAAACGATGAACATTACTGAAATTCAGGAATTGTTGCCTCATCGCTACCCATTCTTGCTCATTGACCGTGTGACGGACTTCCAAGAAGCGCAGTACCTCACGGCGATCAAAAATGTTTCAGTCAATGAACCTCAGTTTACGGGTCATTTTCCGCAACTCCCAGTGTTCCCTGGTGTACTGATTTTGGAAGCGATGGCACAAGCGACCGGTCTTCTGGCGTTTAAATCGTTTGGTGCGCCTTCTGAGAACGAGTTGTACTACTTTGCCAGTGTCGACGGAGCCAAGTTCCGTAAACCGGTCACTCCAGGTGATCAACTGGTGATCAAAGTAGAATTTTTGAAAGAGCGCCGCGGCATTGCTGCATTCAATGGTGTAGCAACGGTTGATGGCGAAGTGGTTTGTTCAGCAGAGCTTAAATGTGCTCGTCGAGAGTTCTAATATGATTCATGAGACGGCTCAAATTCACCCTTCTGCGGTCATCGAAGGTGACGTATCCATCGCTGCGAATGTGACCGTTGGGCCTTTCACTTACATCTCCGGCCAAGTGGAGATTGGTGAGGGCACAGAAATCATGTCCCATGTCGTGATCAAAGGTCATACGACGATAGGTAAAGAGAACCGCATCTTCCCGCACGCGGTCATTGGTGAAGAGAACCAAGATAAGAAATACGGCGGCGAAGAGACAACGGTGGTGATTGGCGATCGCAACGTCATTCGTGAAGCGGTGCAGATCCACCGTGGCACGGTGCAAGACAAAGCGACGACGGTCATTGGTAACGACAACCTATTGTGTGTTAACGCACATATCGCACACGACGTGATTGTTGGTGACCATACACACATCGGAAACAACGCCATTTTAGGTGGTCATGTCACCTTGGAAGATTACGCGGGTGTGATGGCACTGTCAGCGATTCACCCTTTCTGTACGGTCGGGGCTTACGCGTATATCGGTGGCTGTTCTGCGGTCGTCCAAGATGTGCCTGCCTATGTCTTAGCGCAAGGTAACCACGCTACTCCATTTGGTTTGAACTTGGTTGGCCTTAAGCGCAATGGGTTTGAAAGAGCTGAGATTCGCGCCCTACAAAAAGCGTACAAAGAAATCTACCGCTCAGGCAAAACCATGGAAGAAGTGAAACCTATCTTGGCGGAAATGGCGAAAGAATTTGCCTCTGTCGGACGTTTCTCGCACATGCTGGAAAATACAGAACGCGGCATTATTCGTTAATCGCGGCCTGCGCTCGATGTCTAAAAGGCTGTCTAGGAAATCAGACGGCCTTTTTTATTTTGCATTTAATTGGACCGATACATCATGACAATGGAAAAGCCACTGAGAATTGGTATCGTCGCGGGGGAACTCTCTGGTGATACCTTAGGCGAGGGCTTTATCAAAGCGATAAAAGCGCGCTACCCCAATGCGGAATTTGTCGGTATTGGTGGCCCTAAGATGATCGCTCAGGGCTGCGAATCTCTGTTCGATATGGAAGAACTGGCCGTTATGGGGCTGGTCGAAGTGCTGGGTCGATTGCCAAGACTGCTCAAAGTCAAAGCCTCTTTGGTCGATTACTTTACTCACAATCCGCCCGATGTGTTTGTCGGTATCGACGCGCCTGATTTCAACTTACGGCTTGAGCTCAGTTTAAAGCAAGCGGGCATTAAAACCGTCCATTATGTCAGCCCGTCGGTTTGGGCGTGGCGACAAAAACGTATCGTCAAGATTGAAGCAGCGACGAATCTGGTGCTTGCATTCTTGCCGTTTGAAAAAGCCTTCTATGATCGCCACCAAGTGCCGTGTGAGTTTATCGGCCACACCCTTGCCGATGCAATTCCTATGGTCTCCGACAAAGCGCCCGCGCGTGAGTTGCTCGGTTTGGACCCGAATAAACGCTGGTTAGCGGTGCTGCCAGGCAGTCGCGGCAGTGAGCTTAACATGCTCTCCCAACCTTTCCTTGAAACCTGCCAACGCCTGCATCAAACCCATCCCGATTTAGGCTTTGTGGTAGCCTTGGTTAACCCTAAGCGTCGTGAGCAATTTGAGCATGCTTGGCAAACTTATGCACCAGAACTTGAGTTCACCTTAGTGGATGATACCGCGCGTAACGTCATTACGGCGTCTGATGTGGTCCTGCTGGCCTCTGGCACCGTGGCGTTAGAGTGCATGCTCATTAAGCGCCCTATGGTGGTGGGGTATAAAGTGAACGCTATTACTGCGTTTATCGCGCGTCGCTTAGTCACAACGCCGTTTGTCTCTTTACCCAATATTTTGGCGGACAAAGAGATCGTTAAAGAGTACTTGCTCGAAGCGTGCACACCAGAAAATCTCAGTGCGGAGATAGAAAGGCTCTTGGCTGGTGAAGGGGAGGCGATGGTCGAGACATTCACTGAGATGCATCATTGGATTCGTAAAGGTGCCGATGAACAAGCGGCCAACGCCGTATTATCATTAATAGGTAAAGCATAAATGGCAAAACAAGCTACCCCCTTAGCCCCGTTTGAGTACCCAACGGGCTATCAATGGATTGCCGGTGTCGATGAAGTGGGGCGTGGTCCTTTAGTCGGCGATGTCGTGACCGCAGCGGTGATCCTCGATCCGAACAATCCGATCGAAGGGCTCAATGATTCAAAAAAACTCTCTGAGAAAAAGCGCTTAGCCTTGCTACCGGAGATCAAAGAGAAAGCGTTGGCTTGGTCTATCGGTCGATGCTCCCCCGCTGAAATTGATGAGTGGAATATCCTTCAAGCGACAATGGTTGCGATGCAGCGCGCGATTGCAGGTTTATCGCTAACGCCCGATCTCGCCCTGATTGATGGCAACCGAGTCCCTGAGCTGCCTATGGATGCGATGGCGGTCGTCAAAGGTGATTTGCGTGTCGCGCAAATCAGTGCAGCGTCAATCATCGCAAAAGTGGTGCGCGATCAAGAGATGGAAGCGCTTGATAAGCGACATCCGCAATTTGGTTTTGCGCAACACAAAGGTTACCCGACCAAAGCCCATTTTTCGGCGATTGAAGCGCACGGCGTGATTGATGAGCATCGCAAAAGCTTTAATCCGGTTAAACGCGCGCTCGGCATCGAGTAGCCTTGCGAATTGAGCGAGTGGGGGCGATAACGTAGAATAGCCTCCAACTGATGTTACCTATTTGTACCCTAAGTGATTCACAACCTATGAACGACCCTAAGTTTATCCACCTTCGAGTTCACAGTGATTTCTCCATGATTGACGGCCTGTCGAAAGTGCCGCCCTTGGTGAAGAAAGTGGCTGAACTAGGTATGCCTGCCGTTGCGCTCACCGATTTTACCAACCTGTGTGGCTTGGTGAAGTTTTACAGCACTGCGCACAACTGTGGCGTAAAACCCATCATAGGGGCGGATTTTGTCATGCAATCGCCGGAGTTTGGCGATGAGCTGACGAAGCTGACCGTGCTTGCGGCAGACAACACCGGTTACAACAATCTCACCTTATTGATTTCTAAAGCCTACTTGAGAGGCCATGTTCAACACCAGCCTGTGATTGACAAAGCGTGGTTGGCTGAGCTTTCTGAAGGTTTGATTGTGTTGTCCGGTGGTCGAAGCGGTGAAATTGGCCGAGCGCTACTGAAAGGCAACCAAGGGATTGCCGAGCAGTGCGCCGCGTTTTATCAGCAACATTTTGCCGACCGTTTCTACCTCGAACTCACTCGAACCGGGCGTAACGACGAAGAGAGTTACCTACACTTCGCGCTCGAATTTGCCGAGCAGCAGCAACTGCCCGTGGTGGCGACCAATGAGGTGGTGTTTCTCGAGCCCTCGCTGTTTGATGCTCATGAAATTCGCGTCGCGATTCATGATGGCTACACCTTAGAAGACCCGCGCCGCCCCAAAAATTACAGCCCTCAGCAATATTTGCGCACCGAAGAAGAGATGTGCGAGCTATTCGCCGACATCCCTGAGGCCCTAGAGAACAGTGTAGAAATTGCTAAGCGTTGTAACGTAACCGTGAGACTGGGTGAGTACTTCCTGCCTGCTTTCCCAACCGATGGCATGTTGGAAACCGAGTTCTTGGTGAAAAAGTCACAAGAAGGTCTCGAAGAGCGACTGGAGTTCCTGTTCCCTGACCCGCAAGTGCGTGCCGAAAGACGGCCAGAATACGATGAGCGCTTGCAAGTCGAGTTGGAAGTGATCAACAACATGGGCTTCCCGGGTTACTTCTTGATCGTAATGGAGTTTATCCAGTGGTCCAAAGACAATGATATTCCTGTAGGCCCTGGCCGAGGTTCGGGTGCCGGCTCCTTAGTGGCGTACGCGCTAAAGATCACCGATCTGGATCCGCTTGAGTACGATTTGCTGTTCGAGCGATTCTTGAACCCAGAACGTGTTTCGATGCCCGATTTTGACGTCGACTTTTGTATGGACAAGCGTGATCAGGTGATCGATCACGTGGCTGAAATGTATGGTCGTGATGCGGTATCGCAGATCATTACCTTCGGTACCATGGCGGCCAAAGCGGTTATCCGAGATGTCGGCCGAGTGCTGGGCCATCCGTTTGGATTTGTTGACCGCATCTCTAAATTGGTGCCACCCGATCCGGGTATGACGCTCGAAAAAGCGTTCAAGGCCGAACCTGCATTACCTGAGCTGTATGAAGCCGACGAAGATGTCAAAGAGCTGATCGACATGTGTCGCATCCTTGAAGGGTGTACACGAAACGCCGGTAAGCATGCGGGGGGCGTGGTTATCTCACCCACGACCATCACCGACTTTGCTCCGATTTATGCCGATGCGGAAGGACACTTCCCTGTCACTCAGTTTGATAAGAACGATGTGGAAACCGCCGGTCTGGTGAAGTTCGACTTCTTGGGTCTGCGTACCCTGACCATTATCGATTGGGCTTTGGGGCTGATTAACCCTCGCCTTGAGCGCGAGGGCAAAGCGCCGGTGAGAATCGAATCGATCCCACTCGATGACGCGCCATCATTCCGCTTACTGCAAAACTCCGAGACCACAGCGGTATTCCAGCTCGAATCGCGCGGAATGAAAGAGCTGATCAAGCGACTTCAGCCAGACTGTTTTGAAGACATCATCGCACTGGTGGCCCTATTTCGACCGGGCCCGCTGCAATCGGGGATGGTGGATAACTTCATCGACCGTAAGCACGGCCGCGAAGCGATTTCCTACCCAGATGAAACCTGGCAACACGAATCGCTCAAAGAGACCCTCGACCCGACCTACGGCATCATCCTCTACCAAGAGCAGGTGATGCAGATTGCCCAGATCCTCGCGGGCTATACGCTCGGTGGCGCGGATATGTTGCGCCGAGCTATGGGTAAGAAAAAACCTGAGGAAATGGCCAAGCAGCGCGCCATCTTCGAAGAGGGTGCGATTAAAAACGGCGTCGACGGCGAGTTGGCGATGAAGATTTTTGACTTGGTGGAAAAATTCGCCGGTTATGGTTTTAACAAATCGCACTCCGCTGCCTATGCCTTGGTGTCGTACCAAACGCTGTGGTTAAAAACACACTATCCTGCGGAGTTCATGGCCGCGGTGATGACCGCCGATATGGATAACACCGAGAAAGTGGTTGGTCTGGTGGATGAATGCTTGCGCATGAAGCTCAAGGTGCTACCACCGGACATCAACTCTGGTTTGTATCGTTTCAATGTCGATGACGATGGCGCCATTGTATACGGTATTGGTGCGATCAAAGGTGTCGGTGAGGGGCCGATTGATGCCATCATGCAAGCGAGAAAAGAGGGCGGCCACTTTAAAGACCTGTTTGATTTCTGCGCACGAATCGATCTGAAAAAGGTCAATAAACGTGTGATTGAAAAACTGATTTACGCCGGTGCGCTTGATAGATTGGGACCACATCGAGCGGCGATGATGGCGTCACTCAATGATGCAGTCAAAGCGGCCAGCCAGCATCACCAAGCCGAAGCCTTTGGTCAAACGGATCTGTTTGGCGTATTGACCGAAGCGCCTGAGGAAGTTGAGCACAAATACACCAAGGTGCCACCTTGGCCAGAGAAAGTGTGGCTAGAAGGGGAGCGTGATACCTTAGGTCTCTATTTGACGGGGCATCCGATCAACGCGTACCTTAAAGAGTTGGATAAATACACCAGTTGCCGCTTAGCCGATGCGACGCCGACTCGGCGCGATCAAAGTGTCACGGTGGCGGGGTTGGTGGTCGCAGCACGGGTGATGACCACCAAGCGAGGTTCACGTATTGGCATTATGACCTTGGACGATCGCAGTGGCCGCATGGAAGTGATGTTGTTCTCCGATGCGCTGGATCGCTACGCCGAATTGCTTGAAAAAGATCGAATTCTCGTGGTTTCTGGACAGGTCAGCTTTGATGATTTCAATGGGGGACTTAAAATGTCGGCCCGTGAAGTCATGGATCTTGGATCAGCGCGAGAAAAATACGCGCGTGGTTTGTCGCTCTCCATCGATCACAATCAAATTGATGGGCAGTTTTTTGAGCGCTTTAGTCAAATACTAGAGCCTTATCGGGCAGGTACAGTCCCTGTCCATGTATACTACCAGCGTAGCGATGCACGAGCGCGTTTAACGCTAGGGACCCAGTGGCGAGTAACGCCAAGCGACGAACTGTTAGACAATTTAAAACAACTGCTTGGTGCTAGCCAAGTGGAACTCGAATTTAACTAAGTTTGGTGAACGCCAAACCCACAAGGATCGATAGATGAGCCTGAATTTTTTAGAGTTTGAAAAACCAATCGCAGAGCTAGAAGCAAAAATCGAAGCGCTACGTGATGTGTCTCGTCATGGTGGTGATTCTGGCGTCGATCTCGCGAAAGAGATCGAACAGCTAGAGAAAAAGAGTTTAGAACTGAAAAAGAAGACCTTCAGTGATCTTGGTGCGTGGGAAACCGCTCAACTGGCCCGCCACCCACAACGTCCTTACACGCTGGACTATATCCAGCATATGTTTACCGAGTTTGAAGAGCTAGCCGGTGACCGAGCGTACGCGGATGACAAAGCGATTGTCGGTGGTATGGCACGCCTTGATGGTCGACCTGTGATGATCATTGGTCATCAAAAAGGACGTGAGACTCGTGACAAAGTGAAACGCAACTTCGGTATGCCTAAGCCAGAAGGTTACCGTAAGGCTAAGCGTCTGATGGAAATGGCTGAGCGTTTTCACATGCCGATCATTACCTTCATTGATACTGCTGGTGCCTACCCAGGTGTTGGCGCCGAAGAGCGCGGTCAGTCAGAAGCGATTGCGACCAACTTGAAAGTCATGTCGGGCTTGAAAGTGCCTGTGATTTGTAACGTCGTCGGTGAAGGCGGCTCTGGCGGTGCATTGGCGATCGGTGTTGGTGATTACGTCAACATGCTGCAATACTCGACCTACTCGGTGATTTCCCCTGAAGGCTGTGCGTCTATCTTATGGCGTGATTCAGACAAAGCGCCGCAAGCGGCAGAGGCGATGGGTCTTATTGCCCCTCGTCTTAAAGAGCTTGAGCTGATTGATGAAATCATTGAAGAGCCACTAGGCGGAGCACATCGTGACCATGTTCAGATGGCGCAAAATATGAAAGCGACGCTACTCAAGCAGCTTGATGACCTAGCCTCGCTCGACAACGATACGCTTCTTGAGCGTCGTTACCAGCGTTTGATGAGCTACGGTTACTGTTAATTGACCGTCTCTATCTTTCAAGGCCGAACTCTGTTTCGGCCTTTTTGCGTAGTGGCGCTCGCCTTTTGCGCTTGAGCATCATAGCTCCCTCCAAGTGGCAGTGATACACTTTGGCCAATGAGTCTAACCTTGATGCCTTATGACTGATCTCTATTCACACTTTAGCCAAGCCTTGTCGAGTTATCTCGACGCATCCAAACAGAGCCAGCCACGTGTGGTGTTGGCGCTCAGTGGTGGCGTTGATTCGCGTGTTTTGCTGCATCTACTTCATCAATATCGCGCCACGCAGCGCCCAGAACTCGATGTCTGCGCGGTTCACGTTCATCATGGCTTAAGTCCAAATGCGGACCATTGGGCTAAGCGGTGTGAGCAATGGACCGCGTCGGCGCAGATGGAGTGCCATGTTGAGCGAGTGAGGCTCGATTGCGGCAGTGAAAGCCTTGAAGCGAAGGCGCGCCAGGCGCGTTATCAAGCCCTCGAACACTATCTCAGCCAAGGCGATGTGCTGTTAACCGGGCATCATAGCGATGACCAAGTCGAGACGTTTCTACTCGCGTTAAAGCGCGGCAGCGGGCCGAAAGGGCTCTCTGCGATGGGTAAGCAAAAACCTTTGCGCGAAGGGACTTTGCTGCGCCCTTTACTCGATGTGAGCCGAGAAGCGATCGTCGCTTTTGCGCGAGAACATCAGCTCGATTGGATAGAGGATGAAAGCAACCAAGATGCCCGCTTTGATCGCAACTTTATTCGCCATCATGTCTCCCCCGTGCTGACCGAGCGCTGGCCCCACTTACCCACTGCGATTGCGCGCAGTGCGCAGCTGTGCGCCGAGCAAGAGTTACTACTTGATGAACTGCTTGAGGATAAGTTCGCCGCAGTTCTGCTTGCTGATGCGAGCTTATCGATTGAAGCCTTAAGCACGTGCAGTGAGGTGATGCGTGCAAGATTGATGCGTATGTGGTTTGCCGAGCACCAACTCGCCATGCCAAGCGTCAATCAACTCGCATTGATATGGCAACAAGTGGCACTGGCGCGCTGTGATGCGAACCCTAGGTTTGTTGTGGATGGTCAGCGAGAGGTTCGTCGTTATCAGCAGCGACTCTACTTGGTTGGCGATCACGCCAGTCTCGAACATTGGCAGCATGAGATTACTATCGGTCAGAGTATCGAACTTCCCGCCAACTTGGGGCACCTCGCGCTGCGCACTTCTTCTCAAGGGCATTTGTCTTTAGCAGCGCTTAGTGCACAGCCCCTGCGTATTACTTTTGACCCGCAAGGTTTTACCGCTCATCCTTCTGAACGAGGTCATCGCCGGTCGATGAAAAAACTGTTTCAGGAGTACGGCGTACCCAGCTGGTTGAGACGCCGAACGCCGATTTTAATGTGTGGTGACCAAGTTGCAGCAGTGGCGCATCTCTTTGTTGATAAAGCCTTTATTGGTCAAGATTGTGAACTTACCTGGAACAAGTAAACCAGAGTTGTGCCACAATCGTAAAAATAATACCCCTAGCCTTATTGGGGAGTGGCGATACCCATCGTCATCAAACAAAAAAGACAATGGATAAGGAAGAGCAATGAAGACAATCGCAATCACAGTGATGATGAGCCTAGGATTAGTGAGTGGACACGCATTAGCGGCGGGCGATGCGGCGGCAGGGCAAGCGAAGGCCGCCGTGTGCGCGGCGTGTCATGGCGCTGATGGTATTGCCGTGATCCCTGGCTATCCAAACTTAAAGGGCCAAAATGAGCAGTACTTGATCTCCTCTATCAAGGCGTACAAAAACAAAGAGCGCAATGGTGGCTTGGCAGCAGTAATGCAGGCGCAAGCGTCGATGCTCAGTGATGCGGATATCGAAAACTTAGCCGCGTATTACGCAAGCTTAAAATAATGCCATTCTTCACAGTCTCGTCATTGCTTTGCGACGGTGGGATTGGTTAAAGGACCCGAGTCATGACCTTGGTTGAGTGATAAACTTTTGGTGAGTGTTGGCTCGGGCTTTTTATTGCATGATGTTCGTGTGATAATCGGGAAAATATGTTGCGCAAGTTTAAGGGATGAACATGAAAAAAATCGAAGCCATCATCAAGCCATTTAAATTAGATGACGTACGTGAAGCGTTGGCAGAAGTCGGCATCACAGGTATGACGGTCTCTGAAGTGAAAGGCTTTGGTCGTCAGAAAGGTCACACAGAGCTCTACCGCGGCGCGGAGTACATGGTGGACTTTCTGCCAAAAGTGAAGCTTGAGATTGTGGTCAACGAAGAGGTGGCTGAGCAGTGTGTCGACACCATCATCGAAACCGCACAAACCGGTAAAATTGGCGACGGTAAAATCTTTATCACTGATGTGGAGCGCGTGGTACGCATCCGTACGGGTGAAGAAGACGAAGAAGCGATTTAACGCCGAATCCGAATGAGAACAAAAGAGCCTAATGGCTCTTTTGTTTTATCTAAGACCGCTTTCCTTACCACACGTTTTACTCTATGTTTTTTTCTAGCTATGCCTTTTCTCACTACCCGCTTTCCAACTCTCCCTTTTCCAAATAGGGTCGCGAAATGAAACAACGCCTTACCATAACGCTAGTCACCATAAGTGCGCTTACGCTAATGGGGCTCACGCTCTTTCATACCATTTTTATCTTGCCTGCCGACCGTCAGGTCTACTCGCTGTCCAATCAAGAGAGTCAGGTCTCCCTGCATTGCTACCAGAATCCACAGGCGCCTGCGCTGGATAAAGAGGGGCAACTGAATATATTGGTGTGGAATATCTACAAGCAAAATCGTCCCTCTTGGCAATCAGCGCTGCGCGAGCTCAGTGACAACAAGCAGTTGGTGCTGCTGCAAGAGGCGAGCATGGGGGAGGCGTTCAAGCAATACATTGAACAAGCGCGTTGGTTTGGCACCCAAGTGGATGCGTTTAAAGTGTTTGATACCAGTGCCGGAGTGCTCAATTTGACACTCGGTGCCCCGCGTCTGGCTTGCGCTTACACTGAATTGGAACCTTGGCTGCGTTTACCCAAATCGGCGCTCTATGCTCGTTATCCGTTGAGTGATGGCCGTGAGCTTGCCGTGGTCAACATTCATGCGGTTAATTTCACTTATGGCACCCAAGAGTACCTGCGCCAAATTGACACCTTGGTGACGGAGCTCAGAAAGCATCAGGGGCCAATGCTGGTGGCGGGGGATTTTAACAGTTGGAGTGAAGAGCGCATGACGGTGATGCGTCAAGCGTTGTCGGGCTTAGCGCTCAACGCGGTCACTTTTACGCCTGATAACCGCACTCAGTTTCTGACGGGCCTGCAGCTGGATCATATCTTCTATCGTGGATTGACGCTGAAGACAGCAGAGGCACCACACAGTGACGCCTCCGATCATAATCCAATGTTAGCCAGTTTTGAGCTTAAAAAATAACAATATAGAGAGCCCAAATCAGGTAGTAAGCGACCCAAGGGAGAGCGGCGATGGCTAACGCTTGGCCACGCTCAAACTCCGTCCAAGTGCCGACCGCTGCATATCCCAGTGCGATGTACCAAGGCAGCAGCAAAGGAAACGAGCTGGCAAATTGCGACCATGAGTGAGTCAGCGGCAATTTGAGTAAGCCATTCAAACTATTGAGATCGGCAGCGTAGACCATCACTTGACCGTGTTTTAACAGCACACTGATGTAGCTCGCCAAATCGCCAATGATCGCTGGGAAGGTGATCACCGCGCTCGCCGCAAACCAACGCCAAAAACCATGTTGATGCTGACTCGGCTTAGTGGCCAAATTAAACCAAAACGCCAACATCACAATCGTCAGTGTGCGTCCGGCGACATCACTGATGATCTCACTGGCCATTAAGGTATTAGCATCCAGTAGAGCGAGCTGCTCAGGATTGGTGATAGCCAATTGCGCTTCCAGTGTCTCTTGTAGCCAGGCGACATTGACCATGTCAAAGTAGGCGCCCCAGAACAAAAATGGCGACAGAATTAGAAACAAGTAGGGTTGCCATCCCCACATGCCGCGCTGGTACAAGGCGAGAAAGCAAGCGCTGGGCGAACGGAAAATATCCACCAGCATGATCAAAGGGTTACTTGACGGGTTCATACGCTCACCTTAGTGACATCGACATACAACTTGAGTTTTTGACCGGGCTTGAGGTATTTCTGATTGCTCAGGTCATTCCATTTGACGATGTCGCGGCTTTTCACTTTGAACTTGCTCGCGATACCACTGAGGGTATCTCCGGAGCGGACATCATAAAAGACAGTGCGAATGATCGCGCCTTCTTTGTTCTCTTTCCAAATCACCAGTGATTGGCCAACGCGCAACGTGTCTCTTGGGCTCATGCCATTCCACTTTGCCAAGGATTGGTGCGATACGTTGTTGGTAGAGGCAATGCTCCAGAGGCTCTCCCCTGACTTCACAGTATGCGTCAGTTTATAGGTGCCACGCGCTTGAGACTGGGTTTGTGCCAATCGGTTGGATGCGCTCAAGGTGTACGCTTTGTCGTCACGGGTCGAGGTCGGAATCATCAGGTACTGACCCGCGCGAATCGTGTTGCCTTTGAGGTTATTGGCGGTGCGAATCACCTTAGTGGTTGTGTTGTGTTTGTTGGCAATCACACTCAGGCTATCGCCCGATTTCACCTTGTAACGCACCACTTTTAGGCCTTGACCACGGTTGGCTTCAACGGCTTGGCGAAACGGTGCGACCGAATTGACGGGCAGCAATAACTGATGGGGGCCATCGGGCGCGGTTGCCCACTGATTGTAAGCTGGGTTTAAGCTTTGCAGCTCTTTTACCGTTAGACCGGCGTAGTTGGCTGCAATCGCCAGATCTAACTGCTCTTTAGGATCAACCAGCTCAACCACAGGTTGGTTGGCGATGGCAGGAATATCGATACCGTATTTTTCTTGGTTGGCCACCACATCCGCTAGGGCGAGCAGTTTTGGAACATAACCACTGGTCTCTTTAGGGAGGTCAAGCGAGAAAAAATCGGTCGGTTTACCCAGTTTTTTGTTTTTACGAATTGCACTAGAGACACGACCGCCACCGCTATTGTAGGCTGCGATGGCATGTTGCCAATCGCCATCGAAGCGGCGGTTTAACTGAGTGAGGTAGTCAAGCGCGGCATCGGTCGCGGCATCGACATCTCGACGTCCGTCATACCAGTAGTTCTGTTTCAAGCCAAATGATTTACCGGTCGCAGGTACAAACTGCCACAAGCCAGCGGCGCTACCGTGCGAGTAGGCAAAGGCATCAAATGAGCTCTCTACGACAGGAAGCAGGGCCAATTCTAGCGGAAGGCCACGCTGCTCGATTTTCTCCGTAATTAGGTAGAGAAATGGCTGCGCGCGCTCGGAGACGGTTTTGAGATGGTTAGGGTGTTTGAGATACCAAGTGCGGTAGTAATCCACGCTTTTGTCCTCCGGGATTGGCATCTCGAGTTGCATCGCAATTCGCTGCCACACATCTTCTTGAGACTCTGGGGTCACAACGGGCGCGGGTTTAGTGGCTTTTGTCTTGGTCGCGGGCTTCGCAGCTACTGATGTGTGCTGCAAAGCCGTGTTAGGAGTATTGGTGTCAGGGCTTTCGCCTTCACCGGTATGGTCAGACTGAGTCAGTTGACACCCTGTCAGCAGGAGAGCCAAAGCCCAGCTATGTTTCAATCGCATTATCCAGCCCTTTTAATCTTTGGCTGCTGATAATACTTTCGTCACTTAGGCAGTGACAAGCACCAAAGTGCTAAAATTCGTTCTTCCACTCACGTAATGCGCTAAATATCGCGAGTGCGTCTGTCTCTTGGGTCCGATTGGCGACCGAGCGCATGACACTGGGTTCGCCGGTACGCAAGAAAGGGTTGATGCGTTTTTCTCTCCCAAGCGTGGTAGGGAGGGTGGGCTGATTTTGCGCACGCAGCCGATTGACTTCATCACGATATTGCTGAAGTTGGACGTTATCTGGCTCGACCGCCAATGCAAACGCGACATTGCTCGCGGTATATTCATGAGCGCAATAGACCTCGGTCTCATCAGGTAGAGCCGCCAGTTTGCACAATGAGGTATGCATCTGTTCCATTGTGCCTTCAAACACACGCCCACAGCCGGCAGAAAACAGTACATCGCCGCAGAACAGTTTGCCATCACCGACGTAGCCGATATGACCTAATGTATGTCCTTCAAGTCCGACGACACGGAACACTTCACCAAACAGCTCGATTTGATCGCCAGTAGAGACAGAGTGGGACAAGGTTGGAATCGGCTCGCTCGCTGGCCCCACCACATTGATGGTCGGGAATTGGCGCACTAGCTCGGCGACGCCGCCAATGTGATCGTTGTGATGGTGGGTAATTAAAATCGCTTCCAAACTCAATTCGTGCTGTTTGAGATACGCCAGGACTGGAGCCGCATCACCGGGGTCGACAACCGCACAACGCTTATCTCGATTTTCGATAAGCCAGATGTAATTGTCGTTAAATGCAGGTATGCTTTTGATCTCTAACATGGAAGTCTCTCCAGTGACACTGTCGTCATCGACTCTTGAGTGAAGCAGGTTAAGTATGAAGCCAGCCCGCAGTAAGAAGAAGCTAGAACAACCCCATTCGTGGACGCAATTAAAAAACGGCCAGTGGGTGAGTGAGTCTATCCAAACTCGCGTCGATGAATGGTGTCCGAAGCTGTTTGGTTATCACCTGCTCAAGCTAGGTGGCTTGAGTTGTGAGTTAACCAGTTTTAGTTGCAACATTCAACATCAAGTCCAGCTCGACATAAAAAATCCCTTGCATAACGTCATCGCTGACGGTTATCAACTGCCGTTTCTAGAAAAGAGCTTTGATGCCATCGTTATGGCGCACCAACTCGATTATTGTAACGATCCCCACCGCTTATTACGTGAGGTTGACCGAGTGATGATGGATGATGGCTATCTGATTTTGACCGGTTTTAACCCACTGAGTTTGACCGGCTTGGCAAGCCTGATGCCGTGGCGCAAACACAACTTGCCTTGGAGTGGCCGGATGTTTACCCCCAATCGCATTAAAGATTGGCTGGGCGTACTCAATTATGAAGTGATGGAGTGCGATCGCTACGCTCTGTTTCCGATGCAAAGCTATCGAACGTTTTGGACTTGGATGGAAAATAGCCTGGGGGAGTGGGCGCGGCCGATGGGCAGCCTCTATTTTATCGTAGCAAGAAAGCGGACTTACCCGCTCAAGCCGATCAAACCTCACTGGAAGCTTAAACGAAAATTGACGCCACTGGGCGTCAATTACAAAATTTCCCTCAACCCTAAGCAATAGCTGCGGTATTGAAGAACAAAGAACCGTTAGCTCGGCTGATAGCCTGTATCTTCTTCGGTTGGGTTTTCTGCGGCGGCTCTGGCTAGCTCATCGCACATCTCGTTTTCTCTGTGCCCGGCATGGCCTTTCACCCAGTGCCACTCGACGTTGTGACGTGCGGTTTCGGCATCTAACGCTTGCCATAAATCGGCATTTTTTACCGGTTTTTTGTCGGCGGTTTTCCAGCCACGCTTCTTCCAGTTGTGAATCCATTGCGTGATGCCTTGGCGAACGTACTGGCTATCGGTGGTGAGGATGACATGACAAGGCTCTTTGAGCGCCTTGAGAGCGACGATGGTAGCCATCATTTCCATGCGATTATTGGTGGTGAGGGTATAGCCTTTGGCTAAGGTTTTTTCCGTCTGTTTGTAACGCAGGACAACGCCATAACCACCGGGTCCAGGGTTGCCAAGGCAAGAACCGTCTGTGAAAATTTCCACCTGTTTCGTCATGTTTTGGTACTATTGGTTTAATCACTTAGAGACATAGTCTGACATAGATATTGTTATGAATACCAGCAGCAATTCGCAATACGGCCGCATCGTTGTACTCGATACCGAAACCACAGGTATGAACCGAGAAGGCGGCGCGCCGCATATTGGTCACCGCATTATTGAAATCGGTGCCGTTGAGATCATTAATCGTAAGCTGACCGGGCGACACTTTCATGTCTACATTAAGCCCGATCGCGAGATTCAACCAGACGCGATAGAAGTACACGGTATTACAGATGAGTTTTTGGTTGATAAGCCCGAGTATCACGCTATCCACCAAGAGTTTCTTGAGTTCATCAAAGGGGCCGAATTGGTGGCGCACAACGCGCCCTTCGATACCGGCTTTATGGACAATGAGTTTGCCTTATTAGACCCAAGTATTGGTAAAACAGAAGACTACTGCAAAGTCACCGATACGCTGGCGATGGCGAAGAAAATCTTCCCTGGTAAGCGCAACAACTTGGACATCTTGTGTGAGCGATACGGCATAGATAATTCACACCGTACCTTGCACGGCGCTTTGCTCGATGCGGAGATTCTCGCCGACGTTTACCTGTTGATGACCGGTGGGCAGACCTCTTTGCAATTTAATCCCGGCAGCGCCAGTGACGGCGATGTGGGAGGTGAGTCAATAAAACGCGTCGCCAGTGGTCGAAAAGCGCTAAAGGTAATTAAAGCAACGGCCGATGAACTAGAAGCACACAATAAAAGATTAGATATCGTCGAGAAGAGCGCAAGCAGCCTCTGGCGTCAGTAGGAGAAGGGATGTTGAGGAGTTGGATTGCCCTAGTGGGCATGGTATTTAGTTGTCTAGGATTTGCAGCGCAAGAGTCCTCAATGTCTCTGCTCGATAACCGTTTTCGAGTCGACCCCACCATCAAGCAAATCACCTTTGTTATCTATCGCGCGCAAAACTCCCAACCTGTGGTGTTAGTGCGCCCTGATGGTAAGAAATATTACGCCTGGCGCAGCCCAGACAATGTGCGTTGGTATCAAGAATCGGCGATGGACATCATCTCGATTGATAACCCAATGCCCGGTCCTTGGCAGGCGATCGGTAAAGTCACGCCTAAGAACAAAATTACTCTGATTTCTCATCTTGAACTGGCTACTGACGTACTGCCCAACCGCCTCTATCAAGGGGAAGAGCTGAAGTTCACTGCTCGCTTAACGGCGGATAAAAAACCATTAGTTTTGCGTGATTTTTTGGACCGTGTCCAACTGAAAGTGACCTTCACCAAGTATGTTGAGAATGAAGATCAGTTAGTCAAAGAAGCGCGTCCGGTGCCAGAAGAGATCGGTGTGTTTGCTGATGATGGTCAAGGGCTCGACGAAGTGGCGGGCGATGGCGTGTTTACGGTGTCGCTACCTATTACCAGCGCGCCGGGTAAGTATCGCGTGCGCATTACCTCCGGCAATGGTGTGTTCCTGCGTGCTCAAGAGCAAGAGGTATTGGTTTATCCCACCCCATTGGAAACGACCTTCATTCAATCACGAGCCGCTGGTGAGCCTCATCGCGTGGTGTTCTCCGGTGAGATGGGGATGATCATGCCAGGCAGTCTTGCTGGGTTTGTCGACCATACTGATCCGAAGGGCAATGTGGTTAGCGTGCAAGGGGCTTCGGAGCCAGAAAGCAGCACCTTTGAGCTTGAAGTGCCGTATGACGGTACGCTGGGCAATTACCAATGGTCCTCAAAGACCTTCGCCACCGAGTTGGGCTCGCAACGTCCTCTGATCTTTGCCAAGAATCAACACACCTACAGTGTGGTCGAAGACATCGATATTGCTGAGACCCGTCGTCTGCAAGAAGAGGAACGCCTCAAGCAACAGAAAATCATGGAAGAGATGCAGTTGGCTGAGTTTAGAAAAGCTCAGCGAACCAAGAGTATGATCATCATCGGTGTCGGCAACCTAATTGCGATTTTGTTGGGGCTAGTGGTCTGGTTTGTGATGCGTAAGCTCAAAGCCAAGAAAGAAGCGATGCCGGAAATGCAACTTGAGATGCCGAAGAAGTAATCCGTAAGAGCTGTTGCGGCAGCGCTATGCAGGCAAGCATCGATGGAGAGTGTTTAAGAGTGATGCTCTCTATCAATCTAACATCAACCTTAGTGACGATAACTCGTCGGCTTAGCGAAGGTTTCTATTTACCAGTAAGCATAGTTACCAGTAAGGATAGCGAGATAAAGCAAAGGGCAGCGAGGCTGCCCTTTGTCGTTTTTATACGCTTAGTATGCGCGCATTAGGCGACTTCGACGATTTTGGGCTTACTCTTTCGAACTGGTTTGGTCGCCAGTTCTTTGGGCTCGAAATCATCGACGTTGATTACATAGAGGCGGTGCTCTTCGGCACTGCGTAGCAGTTCAGCCTCTTTTGTGTCGATGATGCCTTTCTCTAGGCCAATATCGGCGATGAGATCGAGGCGCAAGAAAGGCTTACGCTCATTGAGCGCTTTACATACTTTCTTAAACACCGGCTCTGCCTCTAAAATTACCGTCAAGGCTTGCTCAATTTTACCCGCAGGATTGAACTCACTCGCTTCGAAGTATTGATGACGACCTAAGCGAGCACGAGTGGCGCTTGGCGTTTGCAGAATTTGCGCGACTTTGCTGTCGAGTTTGTCATTCGGCGCTCGGCGAACGCGGCCAAAAGGCAGGATCAGAGCGCGCAGGATTTTACCCAACCAAGGATTTGGGAAGTTGGCGAGAAACTCATCAATCGCTAGCTCAGTTTGCTTCAAACTGTCTTGCAATCCCCAGTGAACCAATGGCAAGTCATCACTAATGCGGCCATCGTTGTCAAAGCGTTTCAGCGTGGCTGAACTTAAGTACAATTGACTCAAAATGTCGCCCAAGCGAGCCGACAAGCGCTCTTTACGCTTCAACGAACCACCAAGTACCGCCATCGAAATATCGGCCAAGAAGGCAATGTTAGCACTGTAGCGGTTAAGCTGCTGGTAGTAACGTTTCGTGCTGTCTTGAACCGGTGCACTGGAGAAACGGCCATCGGTAACACCCAGCCAGACACTGCGCACAAGGTTGCTCAGGGTAAAGCTGACGTGACCGGCGAGCGCGCTATCAAACTTATCAAGCGCATCGGAGGCGTCAGAGTAAGCCGCATTCATCTCTTCCAGCACAAACGGATGGCAACGAATCGCCCCTTGGCCAAAGATGATCATGGAGCGGGTGAGGATGTTGGCCCCTTCTACCGTGATGGCAATCGGGGAGCCTTGGTAGCCGCGCGCGAGGAAGTTCTTCGGTCCAAGACAAATGCCCTTACCACCGACAATGTCCATCGCATCGATGATGCTTTGCTGACCGCGGTGGGTGCAGTGATACTTCACGATCGCTGAGATGACCGAGGGCTTTTCACCCAAATCAATCCCCGCGACAGTCAGGTTGCTCGCCGCGTCCATCACATACGCGTTACCACCTAGACGTGCTAATGGCTCTTCGACGCCTTCCATCTGGCCAATCGGTTGTTTAAATTGACGGCGAATACGCGCGTACGCACCAGTTGCCAAAGCCGCCGTCTTAATGCCACCGGTTGAGTTCGACGGTAAGGTGATCCCGCGACCCACAGACAAACATTCGACCAGCATGCGCCAACCTTGACCGGCCATTGATGGGCCACCAATGATGAAATCTAAAGGTACAAACAGATCATTGGCTCGTGTCGGGCCGTTTTGGAAAGGCACGTTGAGCGGGAAGTGGCGATTGCCTATTTCCACCCCTTTTAGGTGTGTGGGAATCAGCGCACAGGTAATGCCGAGTTCTTCCGTCTCGCCGAGTAAGCCGTCTGGATCGCGCAATTTAAAGGCGAGGCCGAGAACGGTGGCGACTGGGGCGAGCGTGATGTAGCGCTTGTTCCAAGTTAGGCGCATGCCGAGGACTTCTTTGCCCTCCCATTCGCCTTTACAGACAATACCGAAGTCTGGAATGGATCCCGCGTCTGAGCCTGCTTCTGGGCTGGTCAGTGCAAAACAAGGGATCTCTTTACCTTCGGCTAAGCGTGGCAAATAGTAGTTTTTCTGTTCGTCGGTGCCGTAGTGTTGCAGCAGTTCGCCCGGGCCCAATGAGTTAGGCACGCCAACGGTAGAAGAGAGCACGCCAGAGACGCCAGTGAGCTTTTGCAATACCAGCGACTGAGCGTAGGCAGAGAACTCAAGCCCACCGTACTGCTTCTTGATGATCATTGCGAAGAACTTGTTGTCTTTTAGGTACTGCCAAACTTGCGGTGGTAGATCGGCCAACTCGTGGGTGACCTGATAGTCGTTCACCATCGCACACACTTCATTGACGGGGCCATCGAGGAAAGCTTGCTCCTCGGCACTTAACGTCGGCGCTTTAATGTCGTGCAGCTTGTTCCAGTCTGGTTTGCCTTTAAAAAGCTCTGCTTCCCACCAAACCGTACCGGCATCCAACGCCTCTTTTTCGGTTTGAGACATGGCGGGCAGCACTTTCTTAAAGAGAGAAAGGGCTTTTTTACTGATCAGAGACTGACGAATCGATGGAACGGCCAAAACCGCAGTGGCGGCGATGTACAGTATCCAACTCAACGATCCTGCGCTGCCCCAGATGGAGAGCACGACCATCGTCAGTGTTAACGCAAACAGTGAAAGGATTAAGGAGCTGCGGTGGTATAAGCAGGTCGCCAGTACCACCGTAAAGCCTAATATTGAGAGCAAGATGTCCATGTGTATTTCCTTCTTCGACGCCCCAAAATGTAGGGTTAAGGGTTATACGTCGTTTATCTTATAAGAGGTCTAACCAGTTAGAGTGTAAACAACTCATTAATGAAATGTAAAACCCAATCGTGCTTAAAAAGTGATCTAAGTAGAGTGAAAATTCTAAAATTGTCGGTCCGTGCTGAATTTGTGGGCGAAGTAGGGGGAGGAATTGGCATTAGTTGACGCGCAGCTATCGACACTCTGGATGGTTCGAGTAAACTCGTAAACAATGGTATTTAGCTTTGTGGCTAAATCACCCCATCGAAGATAACAATTAGAGAATTCCCTATGTACCACGATCTGATCAAAAGTGAATTAACTGAAGCGGCGAACGTCTTGAATGCCTTTTTAAGTGATGAGCACAACATTGCTCAAATTGAAGCCGCAGCGAAACTCATTGCCGATTCATTCAAGCAAGGGGGCAAAGTGCTCTCGTGCGGTAACGGCGGCTCACACTGCGATGCGATGCATTTCGCCGAAGAGCTCACTGGACGCTATCGTGAAAATCGTCCGGGTTACCCTGGGATTGCCATTTCAGATCCAAGCCACCTCTCTTGTGTTAGCAACGATTTTGGTTATGACTTTGTTTTCTCTCGTTATGTTGAAGCGGTCGGTTCGGCTGGGGATGTTCTGTTTGGCCTCTCTACCTCGGGCAACTCAGGGAACATTCTTAAGGCGATAGAAGCGGCAAAAGCGAAAGGCATGAAAACCATCGCTCTGACGGGTAAAGACGGCGGCAAAATGGCGGGGGTAGCGGATATCGAGATTCGTGTTCCTCATTTCGGCTACGCGGATCGCATTCAAGAGATCCACATCAAAATCATCCACATTGTGATCCAATTGATTGAAAAGGAGATGGCGTAATTACGCCATCACGTTGACAGGGAGTGGTTTGAAGCATGTGTGAATTGCTCGGTATGAGTGCCAACGTTCCGACCGATATTTGTTTCAGTTTCACTGGCTTAATGCAGCGTGGGGGCAAAACTGGCCCGCACAGTGATGGCTGGGGGATCACCTTCTATGAGGGGAAAGGTTTTCGTAATTTCAAAGACCCTAACCCTAGCTGTCAGTCGAAAATTGCCGAGTTAGTGCAAAACTATCCGATTAAGAGCCGTGCGGTCATCAGCCATATTCGCCAAGCCAACCGTGGTGGTGTGAATCTGGAAAATACCCATCCGTTTACCCGCGAGCTCTGGGGGCGTTACTGGACTTTTGCCCACAATGGCCAGTTGACGGACTACCAACAGATGGACACAGGTCGGCATCGGCCAGTGGGGCAAACCGACAGTGAGATGGCGTTTTGTTGGCTGCTCAAGCAGATGGAAGATCGTTACCCACAACCACCGCACGACATGGTGGGGGTATTTCGCTTTGTGGCCATGTGTTGTGACATGCTCAAAGAGAAAGGGGTCTTCAATATGTTGCTCTCTGACGGAGAGTATGTGATGACGTATTGCACCAATCATCTGTATTGGATCACGCGCCGCGCGCCTTTTGGGCAAGCGACATTGATTGATGAAGATGTGACCATCAACTTTCAAGAAGAGACGACGCCCAACGATATTGTCTCAGTGATTGCTACTCAACCGCTGACGGACAATGAAACCTGGCATCGGATGAAGCCGGGTGAGTTTGGTATTTTTCACTTTGGAGAGCTGATTGATGGCAATGCGGATGCGCTGGTAGATGTGGCTTATGCCGAGAAGAAGGTCGCCAGTCAAGCGCCGACAGAGCCTTTGGAGTAGCGTCGCCATTGAGCAAACATCCAAAATAGAAAAGGTTGACGCTTTCACGTCAACCTTTTTTGTTTGTATCGCTTAAGCGGTATTAGCTAAGTTGTGCCTTGAGGTGCTCAATCACGTCAGCGATAGCGACTGGCGTCTTCTCTCCCGAGCGGCGGTTCTTGTACTCGAAGTTGCCTTCTTTCATTGAACGGTCACCAATCACGATAGTGTGAGGAATACCGATCAGTTCCATATCAGAGAACATAACGCCTGGGCGCTCTTTACGGTCATCGAATAGGACTTCGATACCCATAGCCGTCAGTTCAGCGTACAGCTTCTCAGCTGCTTCTTTCACTTCTTCAGACTTGTGCATGTTCATTGGTACGATCGCTACTTGGAAAGGCGCTAGAGCGTCTGGCCAGATGATGCCGTATTTGTCGTGGTTTTGTTCAATCGCTGAAGCCACAACGCGTGACACACCGATACCGTAACAACCCATCTCCAGGATGACGTTCTTACCGTCAGGGCCCAGCACGCCACAGTTCATCGCTTGTGAGTAAACATTGCCAAGCTGGAAGATGTGACCCACTTCGATACCACGCTTAAGCATTAGGGTACCTTTTCCACATGGGCTTGGATCGCCTTCGACAACATTACGCAGATCTTCAACTTGGCCAAGCTCAACGTCACGACCCCAGTTGATACCGAAGTAGTGCTTGCCATCAACGTTCGCACCCGCACCGAAGTCGCTCATTACAGCAACAGTGCGGTCAACGATGAATGGCAACTCAAGACCCACAGGGCCGAGTGAGCCAGGACCTGCGCCGATCAGGGCGCGAATCTCTTCTTCGCTTGCCATCTCTAGAGGAGCTGCAACTTGAGGAAGGTTTTCTGCTTTCACTTCGTTTAGTTCGTGGTCGCCACGGATGATTAGCGCGATGATGTCTGCGTCTACTTCATCAGAGGCTTTTACGAAAAGCGTTTTCACTGTCTTCTCGATAGGTAGACCGTGTTGCTCTACAAGCTCTGCGATGGTTTTCGCGTTTGGCGTATCCACCAGCGTCATCTCTTGAGTTGGCTCAGCGCGCTCACCAGCAGGTGCGGCCGCTTCGGCTTTTTCGATGTTCGCTGCGTAATCAGACTCAGTCGAGAAGGCGATGAGGTCTTCACCACTTTCCGCAAGTACGTGGAACTCTTGAGAACCACTACCACCAATAGCGCCAGAGTCAGCCAGTACTGGGCGGTACTCAAGACCCATGCGATCGAAGGCTTTACAGTACGCATCGTGCATTGCTTGGTAAGATTTCTCTAGACCTTCTTTGTCGATGTCAAAGCTGTATGCGTCCATCATGCAGAATTCTCGTGCACGCATTACGCCAAAACGTGGGCGACGCTCATCGCGGAATTTGGTTTGGATTTGGTACAGGTTGAGCGGTAGTTGTTTGTAAGAGCTCACTTCGTTGCGCACTAGGCTAGTGATCACTTCTTCCGCGGTTGGGCTTAGAACAAACGGACGCGTATGGCGGTCAGTAAAGCGAAGGAGTTCAGGACCCATCTTCTCGCTGCGGCCTGTCTCTTCCCATAGTTCAAACGGCTGAACAACGGGCATCAAGGTTTCGACGGCGCCTGCATTGTCGATTTCTTGACGAACGATGTTTTCGACTTTACGCAGCACACGCAGACCAGTAGGCAGCCAGGTGTATAGACCTGAAGCCAGCTTACGGATCATACCTGCGCGGAGCATGAGCTGGTGGCTCACGACCTCTGCGTCGTTTGGAGTCTCCTTAAGAGTAGAAAGAAGATAGTTACTGGTACGCATTCAATTTATCCGTTTAGTAAAGTTAGATACTCAAGCCAACGGGCTGAAGTATGAAGATCCCACAAAGGGAAAATGGTTAGCCGCTTATAATATCAGCCAAAGAGTGTTGTCAAAAGCTTTCAATCGCAGTAACTGTTATTAAGTTATCGTGAACGGTGAACTTGACGTTCAGATCGAACAAATTTACCGCATATTCCTTGTCGTCGGGCTTATTCTTTTTGTAGGCCGGACGAGGGTCTTGCGCCAGTACTTGTTCGATAACGGTTTTGACATACTCCGCATCGTGGTGCTTGTTGAGCGAGGCTAGCGCAGTCGAGGAGAAGTGGACTTGAGAGGTTTCAGGCTCTGCTTCCGCGTAGCCTCCTTTGGCCTCAGCCACTGAATCTGAGTAGGGGATATAGGGCTTGATGTCGATAATCGGGGTGCCGTCGACCAAGTCAACGTTGCCCAGATCCAGATAGATCTGATCGCCTTGCCTGCTCACCCCTTTGACTTCGACCGCCGACATGCCGATACCGTTAGGTCTGAATGTCGAGCGCGAGGCAAACACACCAATGCGCTCATTGCCGCCCAAGCGAGGCGGACGCACAGTGGGCTTCCATCCCGCTTGCAGATTCTGATCAAACAAAAACAGCAACCACACGTGAGAAAACTGCTCTAATCCACGCACGGCTTCAGGGCTATTGGCCGCCCCTTGCAGTTTGACGCGTGATCGCGCAGCAGGGACCAAGCGAGGTTGACGAGGAACGGCGAATTTCTCTTTGTAAGGGCTTTCGATAATGCCAATCGGTTCTATGGAATACATGGCTAAGGTCTTCAGTACGGATTGATACGGCAAAGTATCACAAATTTTGCTTGCTTTTCTTATTGATAATGATTATTAATTGACATGTTATAACATAACAATTAATGGAGAATTAAGAGATGAAAGTCGTGAAATCATTAAAGAGTGCAAAAAGCCGTCATCCTGATTGCCAAATCGTTAAGCGAAGAGGGCGCTTATACGTGATCTGCAAAACCAATCCTCGCTTTAAGGCGGTGCAAAAGTAACAAATGATTGATGGTGTTTATTTTATTTGTGGTTTTTTATGTTGTTATTTATCGTTTAATTAGTGATATTTTTCATTGTAAGCTAATTTTTTTGGTTGATTGTTCTACTGTTTGATACGTTTTGTAACATTTAGGATTTCTAATTGACCTTCTTGTCGAGTACTCTGCCCAAGCTTTTGTGACAGCCCTGTCACAAAAGCGTAGGAAAAACGACAAGGAGGGAACAGATGAGTTCATCTGCTTCAATGAAACAAAGCTCGCCGAAAAAGCCTATTTTTACCCGCTTTCTTGACTCGGTAGAGTATTTGGGGAACCTATTACCCCACCCAATCACACTATTTGCTATTTTCTGTCTCGCGATTCTCGTGCTATCTGGCGTTGCCGGGTACTTCGAAGTGTCAGTCATCGATCCTCGTCCTGAAGGGGCAAGCGGTCGTGCCGCAGATGGAATGATTCATGTGGTCAGCTTACTGAACGCTGAAGGCCTTCAACTGATCGTGACCAACCTGGTGAAGAACTTCGTTGGCTTTGCGCCGCTCGGGACGGTATTGGTCGCCATGTTAGGTGTTGCGATCGCTGAACACTCGGGTCTACTTTCTGCCGCGATGCGCGGTATGGTGATGGGCGCGTCTAAGCGCATGGTTACTGTGACCGTGGTTTTTGCTGGTATCATTTCTAACACCGCATCTGAGCTAGGCTATGTGGTTCTGATCCCACTGGCAGCGATGCTATTCCACTCTTTGGGTCGTCATCCCTTGGCGGGCTTGGCGGCGGCGTTTGCCGGTGTATCCGGTGGCTACTCGGCGAACTTGCTTATTGGTACGGTGGATCCACTGCTGTCTGGTATTACCGAGACCGCCGCTCAGATGATCGACCCAACTTACACCGTCGGTCCTGAGGTGAACTGGTACTTTATGTTCGTCTCCACCTTCTTTATCGCTATTACCGGTGCCTTCGTGACTGAGAAAATCGTTGAGCCAAAACTGGGTAAATACAATGACGAAGAAGCGGCGGAAGATCTGTCTCAAGACAAAATGGGTAGCCTGACGGCTATCGAAAAGAAAGGCTTGAAGTTGGCAGGTATTGCGATCCTAGTGGTATCGGCGCTGCTGGCTTGGACTATCGTTCCAGAAGATGGCGTATTGCGCTCAAGTACAGGTACTGTCGCGGGTTCTCCGTTCCTTAAGAGCATCGTGGCGTTTATCTTTGTCTTCTTCGCGATTCCTGGCTTTGTTTACGGCCGCGTAGTGGGCACGATGAACAATGACCGTGACGTGATTGATGCGATGTCTAAATCCATGTCTTCAATGGGCATGTACATTGTCTTAGTCTTCTTTGCTGCGCAGTTTGTTGCATTTTTCAAATGGACGAACTTTGGTCAAGTGTTTGCCGTAGCCGGTGCCGGTTTCTTGCAAAATATTGGTCTTACTGGCCCAATGCTGTTCTTCGCCTTTATCTTGATGTGCGGCTTCATCAACTTGATGATCGGTTCAGCGTCAGCGCAGTGGGCGGTCACCGCACCGATTTTCGTGCCTATGTTGATGCTGGTTGGCTACGCTCCAGAAACGATTCAAGCGGCTTACCGTATTGGTGACTCAACGACCAACATCATCACACCTATGATGAGTTACTTTGGTCTGATCCTCGCTGTGGCAACTCGCTACATGAAGAATCTCGGTATCGGTACTCTCATCGCGACGATGCTGCCGTACTCAATCTGCTTTATCGTTGGTTGGAGTATACTCTTCTACGTATGGGTGTTCATCCTTGGTCTACCTGTTGGTCCAGGCGCGGCGACCTACTACACGCCGTAGTCGATAGATTCACACTTTCCCTTAGCCGAAGCGTTTGCTTCGGCTTTTTTTTGCCTGCTCTTTACGTTTTTTGCTCTTTACGTTTTTTTACTTAGAAGTCTCTGGATTGATGGCTAGGGTGACCAGATAATAGACAGCATACTTTTAATAAGAGACCGTCATTATGAGCAATCCACATTCTAAACCCACCCTCTTTTTTCACTGGTTAACGGGCCTTGGTTTTATTGGCGTGTTAGGCCTTGGCTTGTATCTTGAGCAAATGGAGCGAAGCCCAGCCAAAGGCGAGTTAATGGGGATTCACAAATCCCTTGGCGTGATTATTTTGCTGATCGCTGTGTTGCGCGTGGCGTGGCGACTCAAAGAAGGGCCGATTGAAAGCTCGGCGGTGTTGACCCGAGTTCAAGAGATTCTAGCCAAGTCGATTCATGGCATTTTGATGCTGGCGACACTACTGATGCCTATCTCAGGCATCGCCATGAGCGTCGGCGGCGGGCGAGCACTGGAGGTGTTTGGCGTCGAGATCCTTGCTGCAGGGGAAAAAATAGAGTGGCTGCAATCGCTCGGGGGGGGCGTACATGGGTTTGCCCCTAAGATCATTATTGCGGCCTTGGTGCTCCACATTGCCGCGGCGCTTAAGCATCAATGGGTCGATAAGGATGGTACTTTGAGTCGTATGTTGGGGCGTAAATAATCCACAATGACAGGCTGATGGGAATGCATTTCGATCAGAGAATACCAAGATAGAAGAAGGGTCGACATGAACGTCGACCCTTTTTGGTATTTACTGTGTTATTGAGCGTTTAGGTCAGATTACCAACCTTTAACGACACCACCTTGGAAGATGTCTGAGGCAGCGTTGTACACTTCGTCAGTTTGGTAAGCTTTTACGAAGTTTTGTACATTCTCTGCTGAGACGTTGTTTTCACGCGCAACGATAAGGTTCACGTATGGTGACTCTTTATCTTCAACAAACACACCGTCTTTCTCTGGCGTCAGGTTGATAGAGCTTGCGTAAGTGGTGTTGATGACAGACAGCGCAACATCATCAAGAGAGCGTGGCAGCTGGGCAGCGTCTAGCTCAAGAATTGAGATGTTTTTTGGATTTTCAACGATGTCGCGTACCGTTGCCAGTAGACCAACGCCTTCACGCAGTGTGATCAGACCTTGCTGCTCTAGTAGAATCAATGAGCGACCTAGGTTAGTTGGATCGTTAGGAACGGCGATACGTGCACCCTCTTCGATCTCTTCCACAGAGGTCACTTGCTTAGAGTAACCCGCGATTGGGTAAACGAAAGTGTTACCTGCGATAGCCAGCTTGTAACTACGGTCAGCAATTTGCTGATCTAGGTATGGTTTGTGCTGGAACGCGTTGATGTCGATTGAACCGTCATCCAAGGCTGCATTAGGAGTAACGTAATCCGTGAATGTCACCAACTCTACATCCAGACCGAACTGCTCTTTCGCCACTTTTGCTGCTACTTCAGCAACTTGTGCTTCTGCACCCGCCATCACGCCGACTTTGATTTTGCTGTTGTCCGCTTCTTTTTCGCCACAACCAGACAGAACCAATGCAGATGCCGCAGCGGCAATCGCCAAAAGACCTTTAAGATTAAATTTCATGACCTTCTCCTTGTGAAATTCTTAATGTTTATCTGTGATCCACTCGGCGTACAATCGCATCGCCGATAGATTGAATAATTTGAACCAGTACGATGAGCATCACCACTGTCACAGCCATGATGACTACATCGTAGCGGTGGAATCCGTAACGTATCGCGACATCACCTAGACCGCCGCCGCCCACTGTACCCGCCATTGCTGAGTAGCTCACCAATGTCACCAAAGTGATGGTGACGGAGTTGACGATGGTCGGCATCGCTTCAGGAAGCAATACTTTACTGATGATTTGCATTGGCGTCGCACCCATAGATTGCGCAGCCTCGACCAAACCGCTTGGTACTTCCAGTAGTGCGCCTTCAATCAGGCGAGCGACGAATGGAATCGCACCAATCGTGAGCGGCACGATGGCGGCGGTGGTACCGATAAAAGTGCCCACCAACAGTTTCGTCACAGGGATGATGGCAACCATCAACACCAAAAACGGCACGGAGCGACCAATATTGACGATTGCGCCCAACACACCATTGAGTTTGGTGTTTTCTAGTAGGCCACCTTTTTTGGTCGTGTGTAAGATAACGCCGAGAGGGATACCGACAGCAAAGCCCACGATACCCGCGACGGCGACCATGTAGAGGGTTTCCCACGTCGCGCCAATCAATAGCTTACTGTTAAGCTCGAGCCACTGTGAAATCGTGTTAAAGGACATAGCCAAGCACCTCTACCTTTACATTGTGTTCACGCAGAAATTCGATTGCTGCGTTGTCGTCTTGCTCATTACCAAATAGCTCGGCGACCATCATGCCGAATTTTACGCCACCGGCGTAATCTAAGTCTGAACTCAGAATGCTGACATCGATATTGAATTTACGCGCAATTTGGCTCATCAGCGGTGCATCGACGGTTGCGCCAGTG
This sequence comes from Vibrio sp. R15-SG3-ISO1B, assembly GCF_059833835.1. Taxonomy (NCBI): domain Bacteria; kingdom Pseudomonadati; phylum Pseudomonadota; class Gammaproteobacteria; order Vibrionales; family Vibrionaceae; genus Vibrio; species Vibrio sp. R15-SG3-ISO1B. The sequence goes on from NZ_JCBDGG010000045.1 coordinate 144,773, forward strand.
AATTCAAGGCGTACCAGAGGGTAGCTGCCTTCAACGCGGCTGCTTTGCAAGCGAGCCTCGTAATCTTCTGGGATCGACAAGTCGAGCGTAGAGCGGATAAATTGGTGCGCCAGCTCGGTTTTCGGGTGAGCAAAAATATCACCAACCGTGCCTTTCTCCACCAATTCACCACCACCGATGATCGCCACTTGGTGACAAATGCTTTTGACCACGTCCATCTCGTGAGTGATCAAAAGCATAGTAATGTTCAGCTTGCGGTTGATCTCTTTTAACAGCTCAAGAATCGATTGAGTTGTCGCGGGATCGAGCGCGCTGGTCGCTTCATCACACAGCAGCACTTTAGGATCTGATGCGAGCGCACGAGCGATCGCAACACGTTGTTTCTGACCACCACTGAGGTTTGACGGGTAGCTTTCATGCTTATCAGCAAGGCCGACCAGTTTGAGCAGTTCGGTTACCTTAGTGGTGATGGCGTTTTTGTCTTTGCCCGCCAGTTCAAGTGGCAGTGCGACATTATCAAACACAGTGCGGGATGAAAGCAGATTAAAGTGCTGGAAAATCATACCGATATTGCGGCGTGCTTGGCTCAGCTGTGATTTAGACAGTGTCGTCAAATCAACACCATCAACCTTGATTGAACCTGAGGTGGGCGCTTCCAACATGTTCACGCAGCGAATCAGTGTACTTTTCCCTGCTCCAGAAGAGCCAATAACACCGAAAATCGTTCCTTGAGGAACCGTAAGGTTAATGTCTTTCAGCGCATGGATTTCCTTGCTGCCCTGATAAAACACCTTGTTGACTTGATTAATTTCAATCATCAGTTAACCCGCTTGCAAATAACTTGGTGAGAAGTCGATTATTTTGAACTACCTCTCATTTGGTAGACGATGCTATGGGTTTGCAGGTTTAGTGTCAATAGATATTTTTACGGCTAGACGTCCAAACGCCTTTTTTCACTCTCTTGCGCGGAGATTGTTTCGTCATGAGATAGATGAGAAAGAAATAACGCGGGCAAATGGCCTTATTCACCGGCGCTAAAGCGATAGCGCTCGCCTTGCTGCAATTCGCTCGTTTTAAGGTATAATTCGAGCCAAACACAGCAGACAGAGACACATATTTTGGCAAAACCAGCAGTCTTTCTAGATAGAGATGGCGTCATCAACGTTGACCACGGTTACGTGCATGATGAGCATGATTTCGAGTTTATCGATGGCGTATTTGAGGCGACGAAGCAACTCAAGCAGATGGGCTACCTATTGGTGCTGGTGACCAATCAGTCGGGTATAGCTCGTGGCAAGTTTAGCGAAGATCGCTTCTTGTCGCTGACGCAATGGATGGATTGGAACTTTGTCGATCACGGTGTCGAGTTTGATGGCTTCTATTACTGTCCGCATCACCCTGATTATGGCGACGATCGAGATTGCGAATGTCGTAAGCCAAAGCCGGGGATGTTCCAGTCAGCGCAGCGCTTTCTCGATATCGATATGGCCAAATCGGTCATGGTCGGTGATAAGGCGCAAGATTTGATGGCGGCAGAGGCCGCGGGGGTAGGGCAGAAGATTTTGGTCCGCTCAGGCAAACCGGTGACCGAACAAGGTGAAGCGCTAGCAAGCGTGGTGCTTGATAGTCTTGCCGATGTGCCGCACTATCTAACAAATACCGTTAACTAACAAATACCGTTAACCAATAAAACCATTGATGGGCAACAAGCAGTCATGGGCACAAACACTCAAGGAGTCGAGTATGAACAAGCATTTAGCCTTGTGGGCAGTCGCGGGATTGATGTTGGGCTGCGCGCAAAGCGAGCAGGCGAGCGCGCCAGTAAAGTTCCATACCTACCAGTGTGATGAGGGCAAGCAGTTTTCAGCCGCTTACCTTTCTGGTGAAGAGACCGCACTGGTTAAAGTAGAGGGCAAATCGCTGCGTCTAACTCAGCTACCCTCAGGTTCGGGCAGCCGCTACGCGCTAATGGACGATGGCCAAGAAGTGACGCCGGCTGTCAATTTGGCCATTAAAGGCAACGAAGCGCGTTTGAACTATCAAGATCAGCGCTTTACCCAATGTGTCACTGATTAAATCCAAGTTACTGCACCTCAATAGCCAAGGCCTTCGCCTTGGCATGGCTTTTAATGACGTAGGAACATGAGCAAAAAACTCACCATTGTTGATATTGCCAAGCTGTCTGGCGTCGGAAAGTCGACCGTCTCACGTGTGCTGACCAATGACCCGAAAGTCAAACCGGAAACCCGCGCCAAAGTGGAGCGAGTGATTCAGGAGTCGGGTTATGTGCCGTCCAAATCGGCGCAATCGATGCGTGGTGGGCGACAAAAAGTCGTTGGGGTGATCATCTCTCGTCTTGACTCCCCTTCAGAAAACAGGGCAGTGAGCAGTATGCTTGCCGTCTTGTATCAACAAGGCTACGACGTGGTGATCATGGAGAGCCAGTTTGATCGCCAGATGACCAATGAACACTTAGAGGTGTTGAAAAGACGCAATGTGGATGGCGTTATCGTCTTTGGTTTTAGTGATTTGGACGTCGCGCGTCTAGCGCAGTGGCAGGCGCGCTGTGTGGTGATCGCGATGGAGACGGACGTTGTCTCTTCGATCAACTACGACAACCAAGGCGTCATCACGCACGCGCTCAATCACCTCCATCAACGTGCATGCCGAAATATTGCGTTTATCGGCGTCGATCCCAGTGATAAAACCACAGGTAAACTGCGTTTGGACGCCTACTTGAGCTGGTGTAAGCACAACCAGATCGCTCCTTGCTATCAAACCGGTCAGCTCAGTCACGACAGTGCTTATGCGTTGGTGGATAAGGTATTGTCAGAGCGCACCGACGCGATTGTGTGTGCCAGTGACACCTTAGCACTTGGCGTTATCAAGCGTTTGCAAGAGCTCGGTCGTGACTCTGTCAACGTGACAGGCGTAGGCGGCAGCGAGCTGCTCTCTTTCCTATTTCCGAATGTCTTTAGTATCGACCCTGGTTACGCTCAAGCGGGTGAAAAAGCGGCTAACGTATTGATCAATAAGATCAATGGTAGTTCAGATCAGGTTCACATCACTCAACAACCCATCCAAATTTAACTATCTGAATCCGTTGGCAATTTCTGATTTAGTGTGATCATTTTCAATTTATGGGACTGTTCCCATTTTAATATCATGCGCTTTTTGGGATTATAATGCCGAATAAATGGGAATGTTCCCATGGATATAATAACAATCAAACAGAGTCAGTTTGAATGTCTGCAATCGCAGACTAACATCAATAGAATCCAATTAGGGTGGACATGGAAATGAGTAAGATAGCCAAGCAAGACGTCGAACGTCTGATTGAGCGAGTCGGTGGACGTGACAACATCGCCAGTGTAAGTCACTGTTTGACGCGGCTACGCTTTGTGTTAAACGACACCGGTAAAGCCGATGAAAAAGCCCTTGAAGCGTTGCCAATGGTAAAAGGTTGCTTCACCAATGCCGGGCAGTTTCAGGTAGTGATTGGCACGGAAGTCGATGAAGTCTACAAAGTGTTGATTGAGCTATCCGGTCAATCTGCTGCGTCGAAAGAGGAAGCCAAACTCGCGGCAAGACAGAACATGAACCTGCTTGAGCGCGGCATTTCCCATCTTGCGGAAATCTTTGTTCCGCTGCTGCCTGCGATCATCACCGGTGGTCTGATTTTAGGTTTCCGCAATGTGATTGGCGACATCCGGATGTTTGATGGCCAAACATTAACGCAAATCAGCCAGTTTTGGGCCACGGTGCACAGCTTCCTGTGGTTGATTGGCGAAGCGATTTTCTTCTTCCTACCGGTGGGTGTGTGTTGGTCAACGGTGAAAAAACTGGGTGGTACGCCGATTCTGGGCATCACGCTCGGGGTAACCTTAGTCTCACCTCAACTCATGAACGCGTATTTGATCGGTAAGCAAGTGCCCGAAGCGTGGGATTTTGGCCTGTTTGTGATTGAAAAGGTCGGGTATCAAGCGCAGGTGATCCCCGCGATGTTGGCTGGTGTCGCCTTGACGTTGATTGAGACCAACTTAAAGCGCATCGTACCCTCCTACCTCTACCTTGTTGTGGTGCCGTTTGTCTCCATCATTCTCTCTGTCGTGTTGGCGCACTCCTTAATTGGTCCATTTGGCCGCGTGTTGGGTAACGCTGTCGCGTTTGCAGCTAAGGCTGCCATGACCGGCGACTTTGCGGTGATTGGCTCGATGATATTCGGCTTCTTGTACGCGCCTTTGGTGATCACCGGTATCCACCACACCACCAATGCGGTTGACCTGCAACTGATGCAAGAATTAGGTGGCACACCGATTTGGCCGCTGATTGCACTATCGAATATCGCTCAAGCATCAGCGGTAGTGGGCATCATCCTGATCAGCAAAAAACACGGAGAGCGTGACATCTCTGTACCTGCTGCCATTTCTGCCTACCTAGGGGTGACTGAGCCTGCTATGTACGGCATCAACTTAAAGTACAAGTTCCCTATGCTAAGCGCGATGATTGGCAGTGCGGTCGCGGCGGCGATTTGTGGCAGTGCTGGCGTCATGGCGAACGGTATTGGGGTCGGCGGCTTGCCGGGTATTCTCTCTATCCAGCCCCAGTATTGGAGCGTTTACGCGATGGCGATGTTGGTGGCCATTGCTCTGCCTGCCATGCTGACACTCTTCTTCTATAAACGTGCGCAGTCTAAAGGCGAACTTGAGCCTGCGAACGCATAACGCTGACGGAGCGGCCTTGGTCGCTCTCTATTCTCAGCGCCCCTTCTTTGTTACTGAAATTTTAGGCGTGATATGACACGAACAACTCAAGAGGCCAATTGGTGGAAAACTGCCACCATTTATCAAATCTATCCAAAAAGTTTTTGTGATAGCGGGGCGAAAGGCACCGGTGATCTCCAAGGGATCATCGCTAAGCTGGATTACCTAAAACACCTTGGGGTTGACGCCATCTGGTTAACACCGGTTTATCAATCACCTATGGTCGACAATGGTTACGATATTTCTGACTACTACGCGATCAATCCCGAGTTTGGCACCATGGCGGATTTTGATGCGTTGCTCGCCAAGGCCCATCAGCGTGGGATTCGAATCATCATGGATATTGTTGTGAACCACACGTCAACAGAGCATGCGTGGTTTCAATCTGCCCTTGGCGATAAACACAGCCCGTACCGAGACTACTATATCTGGAAAGATCCTGTTGACGGACAGGTGCCTAATAACTGGCAATCCAAATTTGGCGGCAGCGCATGGGAGTTAGATGAGCCAACAGGGCAGTATTACCTGCATCTCTTTGCGAAGGAGCAAGCGGATCTCAACTGGGAAAATCCGCAAGTGCGCGCTGAAGTGAAAGAGATCATCAGTTTTTGGGCCAAAAAAGGGGTCGATGGTTTCCGTTTGGATGTGATTAATTTGATTTCCAAGCAGCAAGACTTCCCCAATGATGAGTGTGGCGATGGCCGCCGCTTTTACACCGATGGCCCAAAAGTGCACACTTATCTACAAGAGATCAGCGACGCCGTCTTTCAGCAATATGGCAGTGTGACAGTGGGGGAGATGTCGTCCACCACACTGGAACATTGTCAGCAGTACTCGTCACTCGATGGCCGTGAGTTGTCGATGGTGTTTAATTTCCATCATCTCAAAGTGGACTACCCCAATGGTGAGAAGTGGAGTCATGCACCGTTTGATTTTCTCGCTCTAAAGCAAATATTCAACCACTGGCAAACCGGGCTGAATGGCCAAGGGTGGGGCGCGCTCTTTTGGTGTAATCATGATCAGCCGCGTATCGTGAGCCGCTTAGGCGACGATCGCCGCTATCGAGTCGAGTCGGCAAAGATGTTGGCGGCCTCCATCCATATGATGCAGGGCACCCCTTACATATACCAAGGGGAAGAGATTGGCATGACCAATCCCAACTATGACTCGATCTCTCAGTACCGAGATGTGGAGAGCATCAACATGTACGACATCATGGTCAACCAACAAGGACTGAGCGAGCAAGCCATGTTAGCCATCTTGGCGCAAAAATCGCGTGACAACTCTCGCACGCCAATGCAATGGAATGGTGAGCGTAATGCAGGATTTTCCAAGGGCCAACCTTGGCTCGATATCGCCAGCAACTACCAAGAAATTAACGCCGAGCAAGCTGTCGCCGACAAAAACTCTGTGTTCTACTTCTATCAACGCTTGATTCAACTGCGTAAAGCGATCGCGGTGATCACCGACGGGGATTACCTTGACCTCTATCCTACCCACACTTCCGTGTTTGGTTATCAACGCCGTAATGGCAATCAAACGCTGATTTGTCTGAACAACTACTATGGTGAAGAAACGCAGTGCGAGTTACCCGATGCATTCGAGCTCGACAAGGCGCGTTATTTTCTTGGCAATTATGCCGATCATTCAGCCGATTGCTCACAGCCCGTCACTCGTCATCAGGTATTAAGGCCATACGAAACGCGGATTATTCTCAGCGAAGTGTAGAGCGAGAGATAACCCAAACCGAGCGTTACCCCCGCTTTTTGCCCTGCTTGTCAGGGCATTTTTCTATCGGCTAAATGCGAAGTGAAAAAAAGAAGCGGTGTTTGGAAAGGAACGCGACAGTATAGGAACGAAGAAGTATAGGAGCGCAGAAGTATAGATGCAAAAAAGCCAGCTCAATGAGCTGGCTTTCGTCAATATGGTGGAGGGGGACGGATTCGAACCATCGAAGGCAGTGCCGGCAGATTTACAGTCTGCTCCCTTTGGCCACTCGGGAACCCCTCCAGGTATTTTTATCCTTAACTGATGATTTCCCAACTCATCAATCAAGCGTGCTCGTTAGAGCGAATATGGTGGAGGGGGACGGATTCGAACCATCGAAGGCAGTGCCGGCAGATTTACAGTCTGCTCCCTTTGGCCACTCGGGAACCCCTCCAGGGTGTTTTTATCCTTAACCGATGATTTCCCAACTCATCAATCAAGTGTGCTCGTTAGAGCGAATATGGTGGAGGGGGACGGATTCGAACCATCGAAGGCAGTGCCGGCAGATTTACAGTCTGCTCCCTTTGGCCACTCGGGAACCCCTCCAGGGGTTTTTTATCCTTAACCGATGATTTCCCAACTCATCAATCAAGCGTGCTCGTTAGAGCAAATATGGTGGAGGGGGACGGATTCGAACCATCGAAGGCAGTGCCGGCAGATTTACAGTCTGCTCCCTTTGGCCACTCGGGAACCCCTCCAGGAATTTTTATACTTAACGGATGATTTCCCAACCCATCAATCAAGTGCGGAGCGAATCATAGCAAACTCGCCCAAGCTGTAAAGCCTTTTCTTAGCATTTTGAACTGAATGGTGCCTTTTTGGGCAAAGACGGAATTTATTCACCATAAAGGACACAAAAGTCGCGCTTCTCTTACTGTTTATTTCTCACTCTTTACATTACTTGACGTTGTATCTACGTATAAAGCGCTAGAATAAGTTGGGTTTAATTGGACTGAACTATCATCATGAAAAAGAAAATTTTTGTAAGTCTGTTGTCATTATCGATGTTGGCCAACACATCCGTCGCGTTCGCGCGTGGTCCGAGTATCAGTGTGATCACTGAGCCTGTGGATATTCATCAAGTATCGCAATCTCTTTCTCTGGTCGGCAAACTGAAAGCGGATCAATCGGTCACTATCGCCTCAGAAGTGGCTGGCAAAGTGGACACCATTGCGGTGCTGGCGAATCAAGAAGTTCAGCAAGGGCAACTGCTTGTTAAGCTTGATGACGATAAAGCACGCGCAGCGGTGGTGGAAGCGCAGGCTTACCTCAAAGATGAGCAGCGTAAACTCAAAGAATTTGAGCGTTTGGTGTCACGTAACGCCATTACGCAAACCGAAATCGACGCGCAAAAAGCGAGCGTCGATATTGCCAAAGCGCGCCTCGACGCTGCCAATGCCAATCTGAATGACCTCCATATTAGTGCTCCTTTTTCCGGTACGGTTGGCTTTATTGATTTCAGTCGCGGCAAATTGGTCAGCGTTGGCTCAGAGCTGCTGACGCTCGACGACCTCACCGTGATGCAGTTAGACCTTCAAGTGCCAGAGCGCTATTTATCGCAGATTTCACGTGGTATGAAGGTCAAAGCGACCAACGCGGCATGGCAAGGTCGCGTGTTTGAAGGCGAGGTGATCGGTATCGATTCGCGCATCAATGCGGAAACCTTGAACCTGCGTGTACGTATTCACTTTGATAACCCAGACAACCTGCTCAAACCCGGCATGCTGGTTTCCGCAGAGATGGACTTTCCGCCGATTGAAGCGCCCATTATTCCAGTACAAGCGCTTGAATATTCCGGTACGAAGCGTTTTGTCTACGTCATCGATGAGCAGGGTAAGGCCACCCGAACCGAAGTTTTACTCGGCGCGCGCATTGGCAACCAAGTGGTGATTGAACAAGGACTCGACATCGGTGAGAAGATCGTGGTGCAGGGCATTGTTAACATGCGTGATGGCGTGACCGTGAGTGAGCTTGGGCCGGATGGTAAGCCGCTCAAAAGCCAGGTTGAGCGTGCAGCACAAGAAGGGGCGAACTGATGCTGTTATCCGATGTATCGGTTAAAAGACCGGTTGCCGCCATCGTACTGAGCTTGCTGCTGTGTGTGTTTGGCATTGTGTCGTTTAGCAAACTGGCGGTGCGTGAAATGCCTGACATCGAAAACCCTGTGGTGTCGATCAGCACTCGCTACAGTGGCGCGTCCGCCACCATCATTGAAAGCCAGATTACCTCAGTGTTGGAAGATCAGCTCTCGGGTATTAGCGGTATTGATGAGATCTCCTCGACCACGCGCAACGGGATGTCGCGCATTACTATTACGTTTGAGTTGGGGTATGACCTCAACACCGGGGTGAGTGATGTGCGTGATGCGGTGGCGCGCGCCCAGCGCTCTTTGCCGGACGAAGCCGACGATCCTGTGGTGTTTAAGAACAATGGTTCCGGTGAGGCGTCACTTTACATAAACCTAAGCTCGTCTGAGATGGATCGCACCCAGTTGACGGACTACGTTGAGCGGGTATTGCTCGACCGTTTCAGCTTGATCACAGGGGTGAGCTCGGTCGATATTTCCGGCGGCTTGTACAAAGTGATGTACGTTAAGCTCAAGCCAGAGCTTATGGCCGGACGCGGCGTAACGACGTCGGACATTACCTCGGCGCTGCGCAGTGAAAACATTGAAAGCCCCGGCGGCGAGGTACGTAACGATCAGATCGTCATGTCAGTGCGTACCGCGCGCAGCTACAATCAGGCCGAAGATTTTGAATACCTGGTGGTCAAACGCGCCAGCGACAATACGCCCATCTATCTAAAAGATGTCGCCGATGTCTTTATTGGTGCCGAGAATGAAAACTCGACTTTTAAAAGCGACGGTGTGGTTAACGTCAGCATGGGCATTGTGCCGCAGTCGGATGCGAACCCCTTAGATGTGGCGACTTTGGTCCACAAAGAGGTCGACAATATTCAGCAGTTTCTACCAGCAGGCACCCGTTTGGCGATTGACTACGATTCAACGGTCTTTATTGAACGTTCTATCTCCGAGGTTTACAACACGCTATTTATCACGGGTGGTTTGGTGATTTTAGTGTTGTACATCTTTATTGGCCAAGCGAGAGCGACCTTGATCCCGGCCGTCACTGTGCCCGTTTCACTGATTTCTTCGTTTATCGCTGCGTACTATTTTGGTTTTTCCATCAACTTGATCACGCTGATGGCGCTGATTTTGTCAATTGGCCTGGTGGTGGATGATGCCATAGTAGTGGTGGAAAACATCTTCCACCATATCGAGCAAGGTGAGAAGCCACTGCTTGCGGCGTATAAAGGCACGCGTGAGGTCGGCTTTGCGGTCATTGCCACCACCTTGGTATTGGTGATGGTGTTTTTGCCGATCTCCTTTATGGATGGCATGGTAGGGCTTCTGTTTACCGAGTTCTCCGTGTTGCTGGCGATGTCAGTGATCTTCTCGTCACTGGTGGCATTAACGCTGACTCCGGTGCTTGGCAGCCATCTCTTGAAAGCCAACGTCAAACCGAATCGTTTCAATCTGTTTGTTGATCGCATGTTTGCCCGCCTCGAATCGGCGTACCGTGCTCTGCTGCGTGGCGCATTGAAGTGGAAATGGGCCGCACCTCTGGTGATCATGGCTTGTATTGGCGGCAGTTGGGGCTTGATGCAACAAGTGCCCGCACAGCTCACCCCCTCAGAAGACCGCGGGGTCATTTTTGCTTTTGCGCGTGGCGCGGATGCGACCAGTTACAACCGCATGGCGGCGAACATGGACATCATCGAAAAGCGTTTGCTGCCTCTTCTTGGACAAGGCTTCTTGAAGTCGTTCAGTATTCAATCGCCTGCGTTTGGCGGCAATGCCGGTGACCAAACCGGTTTTGTTATCATGATTCTGGAAGATTGGAATGACCGTGACATCACCGCACAAGAGGCGCTGGGTGAGGTGCGTAAAGCCCTATCAGGAATCGCCGATGTGCGCGTATTCCCGTTTATGCCAGGCTTTAGAGGCGGTTCGAGCGAGCCAGTGCAATTTGTGCTGGGTGGTTCGGATTACTCTGAACTAAAAACGTGGGCGGAAAAACTTGAAGCGATCGCCGAAGCGTCCCCGTATATGGAAGGGGCAGACATTAACTACTCTGAGCGTACACCAGAGTTGGTAGTCTCGGTTGACCGTCAACGCGCGGCAGAGCTTGGGATCAGCGTTCAGGATATCTCAGACACTCTTGAGATCATGCTGGGCGGCAAAAGCGAAACCACCTTTGTGGAACGCGGTGAAGAGTACGACGTCTATTTACGCGGTGATGAAAACAGTTTCAACAATGCCGCGGATTTGAGCCAAATCTACATGCGTACCTCGGGTGGTGAGCTAGTGACGCTCGATGCCTTGACTAAGATTGAAGAGGTGGCGTCATCCACACGCCTGTCTCACTACAACAAGCAAAAAGCAATCACCATCACTGCCAACCTGTCGGACGGCTACACCTTAGGTGAGGCGCTGGACTTTCTTGATCAGCAAGCGGTAGAGCTGCTGCCAGGGGATATTTCGGTCAGTTACTCGGGTGAGTCAAAAGACTACAAAGAGAATCAGTCGAGCATATTGATGGTGTTTGGTTTGGCCTTGCTGGTGGCGTATTTGGTGTTGGCGGCGCAGTTTGAAAGCTTTATCAACCCGTTGGTGGTGATGTTTACCGTGCCGATGGGCGTGTTTGGTGGCTTCCTAGGTCTGGTGATTATGGGCGAGGGGATGAACATCTACAGCCAGATTGGCATGATCATGTTGATTGGTATGGTGACCAAAAACGGTATTTTGATCGTCGAGTTCGCGAACCAGCTTCGAGACCGCGGGTTTGAATTTGAGCAAGCGATTGTTGATGCGGCGGCGCGTCGTCTTCGCCCGATTATGATGACGGCGTTCACCACGCTAGCGGGCGCTATCCCATTGATACTCTCGACAGGCGCTGGCTATGAAAGTCGCGTTGCGGTCGGTACGGTGATCTTCTTTGGTATGGCGTTTGCCACCTTAGTGACCTTGTTTGTCATTCCGGCTATGTACCGATTGATCTCGGCCAACACGCGCTCACCGGGCCATGTTGAAGCGGAGCTCAACAAAGAGCTCAGCCAAGACGTCACGGTGCGTAAAGCGCATTAATGACTCAGCCCGCACGTTCGCGGGCTGTTTTTTTAGCGGTATTTTTTAACGGTATTGAACGGTGTAGCGCGTCGGTTTGTGGTTCATAGCGAGCACGAGGTTGAGCAAAAAAGCGCCCAAAATCGACAAGCCAATGATGTAAGGCGTCACAAAGAAGAACGAAGCGACTAAAATCAGCACATCAATCGCCAACTGAGTTTTACCCACTGAGATAGCGAATCGATCTTGAATCCATAAACAGAGCACGTTGAAACCGCCAAGGCTTGAGCGGTGACGAAATAGGATCAGCATCCCGAGCCCCATCAGCAAGCCCCCCGCCAGCGCACAGTAAATCTCATTAATGGTCTCCAGTTTTATCACTAAATAGAGGTGGTCAGCGAAAATGGAGACCAGAGCACCTGAAATGGCACTATTGACCGCAAACCGAGCGCCAAACCGCTGCCAAGCGAGCGCGTAAAATGGCAGGTTCATGGCAAAGTAGAGTGTACCGAATGACCAAGTGCTGAATTGGCTGACCAACAGAGCTAGACCTGTTGTACCGCCAGTGAGTAGCTGAGCGGATTGTAGAAAGAATACCCCTTGAGCGACAAGAAATGTCCCGGTGAGAATCGCGATCCAATCTTCTTTACGTGAGTGTTTTTCCATCAATTTGAAACTTTCATCGGAAATAATGGCGCGCATACTAGTGAAAAAATTAGGTTTTCGGTAGCTTGAGAAGGAAATTTAAGGTAAACCTATGTAATCACTGTTTTACGGGGTGTAAAGGAGAAAATTGACACTCATGATCGACGTTAACTGGGTTGAGCATCGGTGGCTGAGATCTCTGTTTATTGTGCAAGCAGAGTAGGATTCAGACAAAGTGATTGATTGACGTTATGTCGCGTATGAGAATCTTCGTAAAACATTATGAAAAAACTGCATGAGAAAAAGTGTATTTTTCTCTTTATGACCCAGATCAAATTATGTAGAATGCGCGTCATTAACCCGATGCAAACGTTTGCGTCAGCGTAAAAACGTTATTCTCAGGGTCGTAAGTCGGTTTTTTTGCCAATTTAAGTCTTAATCTGAGTCAGGAGATACAGATGCTAAAGCGTGATATGAACATCGCAGATTACGATGCGGAACTGTTCGCAGCTATCCAAGAAGAAACTCTTCGCCAGGAAGAGCACATTGAACTGATTGCTTCAGAAAACTACACCAGCCCACGTGTAATGGAAGCTCAGGGCTCTCAGCTCACCAACAAATATGCAGAAGGCTACCCAGGCAAGCGTTACTACGGTGGTTGTGAGTACGTCGATAAAGCAGAAGCGCTAGCGATTGATCGTGCTTGTCAGCTATTTGGTTGTGAATACGCGAACGTACAGCCTCACTCAGGTTCACAAGCCAACAGTGCTGTTTACATGGCGCTACTTAACCCAGGCGATACGGTCTTGGGCATGAGCTTGGCACACGGTGGTCACCTAACGCACGGTTCTCCTGTTAACTTCTCTGGTAAGCACTACAACGTCATTCCTTACGGCATTGATGAAGCGGGCCAAATCAACTACGACGAAATGGAAGCGCTAGCACTTGAGCACAAGCCTAAGATGATCATTGGCGGTTTCTCTGCGTACTCTCAAATCGTTGATTGGAAACGCATGCGTGACATCGCAGACAAAGTGGACGCGTACCTATTTGTCGACATGGCGCACGTTGCGGGTCTGATTGCTGCGGGCGAATACCCAACGCCAGTGCCTCACGCGCACGTTGTGACGACCACGACACACAAAACCCTAGCGGGTCCACGCGGTGGCCTTATCCTGTCTAACGCTGGCGAGGAGATGTACAAGAAGCTGAATTCAGCGGTCTTCCCTGGTGGTCAAGGTGGTCCTCTAATGCACGTTATCGCGGGTAAAGCGGTGGCGTTTAAAGAAGCGATGGAGCCTGAATTTAAAGCGTACCAAGGTCGCGTGGTGAAAAATGCCAAAGCGATGGTGGCTCAGTTCCAAGAGCGCGGTTACAAAATCGTGTCTAACGGTACAGAGAACCACCTGTTCTTGGTCGACTTGATTGACAAAGACATCACAGGTAAAGATGCGGATGCGGCACTAGGCGCAGCCAACATCACCGTCAACAAAAACTCAGTTCCGAATGACCCTCGCAGCCCGTTTGTGACCTCGGGTATTCGTGTGGGTACACCAGCGATCACTCGCCGCGGTTTCAGTGAAGAAGATGCGAAAGCGCTCGCGAACTGGATGTGTGACGTGCTGGATAACATCGGTAACGAAGAAGTGATTGAAGCGACGAAAGCGAAGGTGCTAGAGATCTGTAAGCGTCTACCTGTTTACGCGTAATCTCACCGTTCGATATCGAGCCTGTTTTGCAGAGCGACGGCTGAGCGAAACAAAGAAAAACGCCCTTTATGTGAATACATAAAGGGCGTTTTTGCGTTTAAGGGTTATTTAGAGATGCTGAGTAGGGTGCCAGATTTACACTTGAAGGAGTAGTACTTGCTGCTTTCGCTGAACTTGCCGAGCCCTTCACCGTCGCAGTAATCAATGTTGATGTCGCGCATGGTTTCCAGCGTGTTCTCGCTGTCTAGCGCAAATTTAGACCCGTCGGAACAAATAATACGTACACGGCCGTCATCGCTGACTGAATAGAGATCGACCTCGGTATTGCACAGCTCAAAGGAGGCTTCACGAAAGTTGTCTTGTTTGGTATTGGAGGCGCAGCCAGAGGTGATTGTGACAACGGCAATCGCGGCCATGCTAAGTGCAGTCAGTTTCATCGTATTCCCTTTGATTCATAATCTTTTCATTAGCTTAGAGAATCTCTCTAAGGCATTCAAGCTTTGGGGTGATTATTTGAGGCAATAAGTTGGGCCAATAAAAAGGCTGACCTTTCGGCCAGCCTAGATAAATTCGATGGGTTTTACGCTTTGTTAGCTGACTTCAATGCCTTGCGCTTGAAGGTCGGCATGGTAGGAAGAGCGAACAAAAGGACCACACGCTGCGTGAGTAAAGCCAAGCTCTAGAGCAATCTCTTTCAACTCATCAAACTCTGATGGCGGCACGTAACGTTCCACTGGTAAGTGGTGGCGGCTTGGCGCAAGGTACTGACCTAGCGTGAGCATGGTCACGCCGTGCGCACGCAAATCTTTAAGTACTTCGACGATCTCTTCTTTGGTTTCACCCAGACCCATCATCAAGCCTGACTTAGTCGGGACATCTGGATGCTGCTCTTTAAACTTGCGTAGCAGCTCAAGTGACCACTTGTAATTCGCACCCGGGCGCGCTTTACGGTAAAGACGTGGCGCGGTTTCAAGGTTATGGTTGAAAACATCGGGTGGATTGTCTTTGAGTAGATCCAGCGCGACATCCATGCGGCCACGGAAATCCGGCACTAAGGTTTCAATACGAATGTGCGGATTGAGTGCGCGAATCTCGCGGTTACAATCGGCAAAGTGCTGAGCACCACCATCACGCAGATCATCGCGATCCACCGAGGTGATCACCACGTATTTGAGTTTCATGTCGGCGATGGTTTTCGCTAATTTTTTCGGTTCTTCGGCTTCTGGCGCAAGAGGTCGACCGTGGGCCACATCGCAGAATGGACAGCGGCGAGTACAAATCGCGCCAAGAATCATAAAGGTGGCGGTGCCGTGGTTAAAACACTCGGCCAGGTTTGGACACGAGGCTTCTTCACAAACGGAGTGCAGGTTGTTTTTGCGCATCGCTGACTTGATGTCTTGAATTCGTTGACTGTCTGAAGGCAGCTTGATCTTCATCCACTCAGGCTTACGCAGGACTTCCTTCTGCTCAGTCGGCATGTTCTTGACAGGGATCAGGGCCATTTTGTCAGCGTCGCGATACTTAACGCCTTTTTCCATTTGAATCGGTTTACTCATGCTTCTCTTTACTTCTCTTTACTTTTTATGGCGTTACTCGTGTGGTGCTAAATTCAACTTGATCATAACCAAGTAAAGTAACGAGCTCTTTTATCAGCGACTCTTCAACGTCAGGGAGAGAGGCCGCTGTGTTTAGCTGACGAACCTGCACCATTTCCATTCCGGCATAGCCACAGGGGTTAATGCGCAGGAAAGGCGACAAATCCATATCGACATTGAGCGCTAGGCCATGAAACGAGCAGCCTTTGCGGATTCGCAGTCCCAACGAACAGATTTTACGTCCGTCGACATACACGCCAGGTGCATCAGGGCGCGCGTTGGATTCAATGTTGTACGCTTTGAGCGTTTGGATAACGAGGTTTTCGATATGTGTGACCAAATCACGCACGCCGAGTTTTTTGCGCCGTAGGTTAATCAGAAAATACGCCACTAACTGACCAGGGCCATGGTAGGTCACTTGCCCGCCACGATCGCTTTGCACCACAGGAATATCACCGGTACTGAGCAAGTGCTCTGCTTTTCCCGCTTGTCCTTGAGTAAACACAGGATTGTGTTCAACCAGCCACACTTCATCTTGGGTGTCGTCGTTTCGGCTGTCAGTGAAGTCATGCATTGCGCGCCAAATCGGCTCGTAATCTTGTCTTCCTAGTCGTCTGACCACCAACTGGTTGTGCATAGCTGTGCCCGTTATCCATTAATAAAGTTGAAAGATTATAAACTGCTTCTGCTAAAGGCACTACAACCTAGCCACACATTTTTAACCTATCAGTTTGGTTAGAATAATTATCTATCTGATATCTAAAAAGAAAGCAGCTTACGCTGCTTTCAAAAAAATTTTAATAAATCAAAAATAATTACAGAACCATGCGAACAATGTCGATCTCACCCAGTTCTTTGTACAGGGTTTCGACCTGTTCAATTGAGGTGGCGGTGATGTTGACGGAAACCGAGTGGTAGTTGCCTTTGGCGCTCGGTTTTACACTTGGGCTATAGTCACCAGGAGCATGACGCTGGATGACTTCCAGTACTTTCTCTGGTAGCTCAGGTTTAGCGTGACCCATGACTTTGTAGGTAAATGAGCAAGGGAACTCGAGTAAATCCTTTAGCTTTGCATCCGAATTAATAGTCAGCATATTGTTACTCCAAACTGGACTGTCGATTTTTGCAGCGGTGCATAGTACTGCGAAAATCATCAAACCTCAACCGAGCCTAATTAACGGCCACGTTAGGCGGTTGGCGTACCGACCGCGGGCACATTAGACTGCAGTGATAAAAATAGAAAAGCCGCCCTTGGCGGCTTTAAGCATGACAGTAGGGTTAGCCTTTATAGGAAGCTTTTAAAAAGCATCACTATGTAGTCCCACATGCGGCTGAACAAACTGCCTTGCTCGACACTTTCCAGTGCCAGCAGTGGGTATTCAGCCACATCTTCGCCTTCAAGTTGATAGTATAGCTTACCAACGACGTCACCCTTGTTAATGGGGGCTTCAAGCTCTTTTTCAAGGACAAAGCTGGCTTTCAGCTCTTTCGCTTGACCACGAGGTAGAGTCACAAAGGTGTCTTGATCGAGACCGAGCTTCACGGTGTCTTTGTCGCCCATCCAAATCTTCTCTTCGACAAAGGTTTCCCCAGCCTGGTGCGGCGCGACGGTTTCAAAGAAGCGGAAACCGTAGCTCAATAGCTTTTTGCTCTCCGATTTGCGCGCATTGGCACTTTGTGTGCCCATCACGACAGCGACAAGTCGCATTTTTCCTTCGGTCGCAGAGCTCACGAGGCTGTAGCCTGCGTTGCTGGTATGGCCGGTTTTAATGCCGTCCACGCTCATACTTTTATCCCACAGCAAGCCGTTTCGGTTGTACTGAGTAATGCCGTTGTAGGTGTAGCTCTTCTCTGAGTAGATGCGGTACTCTTCCGGAACATCACGGATTAGGGCTTGGCCCAATAGCGCCATGTCATACGGTGTGGAGTAGAGATTTGGGTTATCGAGGCCGTGAACGTTAGCGAAATGCGTGTTGTCCATGCCCAGTGAGTTTGCCCAAGCGTTCATCAAGTCTACAAATGCATCCTCAGAACCTGCAATGTGCTCGGCCATCGCGACACAGGCGTCGTTGCCCGATTGAATAATGATGCCACGGTTCAGGTCTTCCACTTTGACTGTGGTGCCGACTTCGATGAACATTTTTGATGACTCAGGGAAGTTCTTCGCCCAGGCGTTTTCGCTGATGGTGACGTCATCATTGAGGTTGATGTTGCCACGTTCAAGTTCTTGACCAATCACATAGCTGGTCATCATCTTGGTCAGGCTTGCCGGTGAAAGCTTGGTATTCATCTCTTTCTCAGCAAGGATTTTGCCTGAATGGTAATCCATCAACACGTAGCCCTTAGCGGCAATTTGCGGCGCGTCAGGCACAACAATCGGCGAGGCAATCGCTGAATTCGCGAGGGTTGCACAAAGTGCAACGGAAGAGACAAAAACAGATTGAGTTAGCGTTGTTTTTTTCATATCAAAGTCAGAATTATTTTTCACTGTCCATATGTTAACAGAAACAATCACTCAAACCAGTGCAAGGACGACCACACACTGGGTTGAGGACTACTGGTTGCGAATAAAGGCGCTGGAGTAACCCAGCTCTTTCACTTGTTCTAATGTTTGCTCTGTGAGCAAGTAGTCTTTAAAAGGACCTAAAAAGACACGGTGAATTTTATCGCCCGAGGTGACGTGGCTTTTCACCGACAGTTTTTGACTCAGATCTTGCGCTAAAGTTCGCACGCGATCTTCATGTTGTGAAGAGGCGACCTGGACAACATAACTGGGCTGACTTTTTTTCTTTAGCTCTGAGTCCGGCTTTTCTGAGGTGATCACTTCGATCTCCACATTGGCCACACCCGTTTTCACCACGTCTAGTTTGACCGCCGCCGCGTAACTGAGGTCGATAATTCGTCCCTGATGGAACGGCCCACGGTCATTGACGCGGACGATGGTGGTTTTGCCATTGTCTAAATTGGTCACTTTGACGTAGCTCGGCAGAGGCAAGGTTTTATGGGCCGCCGTCATTGAGTACATATCGTACACCTCACCATTGGAGGTGAGATGACCATGAAACTTTTTGCCGTACCAAGAGGCTTGTCCCTTTTGCTTAAAGCCTTCGGGCTCTTTGATGATCGAATAACTTTGGCCGCGCAGGGTATAACTTTTATTGCCGCCTAAGCTGTAGGGCTCATATTGCGGGTGTGCATCCTCAATATGGTCAACAGAAATTGGTTTCGATGGCGCGACGTCATCCTCGATGCTGTAGCGTTTGGAGGATGAACAGCCTGCAAGCACCAGGAGCGATGCCAACATGACGAAAATAGGGTGCGTAATGGCCATGATTAGGTTGCCTTTGAAAATGCTTTTCTATGGGTATGGATCGACATCAATATGCCAAAACCCGCCATGAGCGTCACCATCGAGGTGCCACCATAGCTGATTAACGGTAACGGCACGCCAACCACGGGCAAAATGCCACTCACCATACCAATATTGACAAATACATAGACGAAGAAGCTTAAAACGATACTGCCTGCCATCATACGACCAAAGGCGGTTTGGGCTTTACTCGCTAAAAACAGACCTCGACCAATAATAAACAGATAGAGACTGAGCAGTACTAAGATGCCGATCAATCCCCACTCTTCGGCGATCACCGCAAAAATAAAGTCGGTGTGGCGCTCGGGTAAGAACTCTAGCTGAGATTGAGTACCTTGTAACCACCCTTTACCGTTAATTCCGCCTGAGCCGATGGCTATTTTACTTTGGATGATGTGATAGCCCGCGCCAAGTGGATCGGATTCTGGATTGAATAGGGTGCGCACGCGAACTTTCTGATACTCGCGCATGAGGAAAAACCACAAGATCGGTAAAAAACCACCAACGGCGCACAGCGCGGCGAAAATAATGCGCCAACTGATCCCGGCAAGGAAAATGACGAAAATTCCCGATGCTGCGATGAGAATCGAGGTGCCAAGGTCGGGCTGTTTAGCGATCAAAATCGTTGGGACGAACACCATCACCAGTGATGCAACCAAGGTTTGAAAACTCGGTGGCAGCGCACGTTTACCGATATAGCGCGCCACCATCAGCGGCACCGCCAATTTAAGCAGTTCAGAGGGCTGAAAACGCACAAAGCCCAAGTTGAGCCAGCGCTGCGCGCCTTTAGATGCCTCACCAAAAAACAGTACGCCAAACAAAAGGATAACGCCGCCGATAAACATGACAGGCGCTAAGGCTTCATAGGTCCTGGGCGGCACTTGAGCGAGCAGCAACATCACACCCAGTGACAGCGCCATGCGCATCGCTTGGCGATCCATCATCGCCAGGCTTTGACCACTGGCGCTGTACATCACTACTAAGCCAAAACCCATTAAGACGAGTAGACCAAGTAGCAAAGGCAGATCGAGGTGAAAGCGCTCAAAAAGCGCCCGGTTCTGACCGGTAGCTGGATTGAAATCCATTACTGTGCCGCCTCCTGTTTTTTCTCAACGAGAACATGATCAAACACGCTACGGACCACTGGTCCCCCTTGTGATGAGCCGCCGCCGGCATTCTCTAGCACTATGGTGACAATCACTTCAGGATCCTCCAGTGGCGCAAAGCCAGTGAACAAGGCGTGATCTCGCAGGTGCTCGGCCAGCTCTTCTGCGTTGTACTCTTGATCTTCTGCAAGCCCAAACACCTGCGCGGTACCGGATTTACCACCACTGACGTATTCTGTGTTGGTAAAGGCGCGTCGCGCGGTGCCTTTCTTACCGTGGTTTACCAAACGCATCCCTTCAATCGACATCTCCCAAAATTTGTCCTTCACGCCAGTGATGGGTGGGTAGGTGTCGATGTCAGCCAGTTGATGTTTCGTAAACTCTTCACCATTGTCAATGGTGGCGCGCAATAGATGCGGGGCGATGACTTTTCCTCGGTTAACCAGCACAGACGTCGCCTTGGCAATTTGCATAGGCGTTGCGGTCCAGTAGCCTTGACCGATACCAACAGGAATCGTATCACCTTGATACCAAGGCACGCGATGCCTCGCCATTTTCCATTCTCTGGTTGGCATGTTCGCTTTGCTCTCTTCGTGAATATCGATGCCGGTATAGTCGCCAAAGCCAAACATCATCATCCATTGAGAGATGCGATCAATGCCCATGTCGTAAGCGATTTGGTAGAAGAACGTATCGACGGATTCTTCTATCGATTGCACGATGTTCACGCGGCCATGTCCCCAACGCAACCAGTCACGAAAAGGTTTCGTCTTCGAATTGGGTATTTTCCAGTAGCCAGGATCGTTGCGGGTGGTGTAGGGGGTGACGACACCCTCTTGCAGCGCCGCGACAGCCATAAATGGTTTGATGGTAGATGCTGGCGGGTAGATACCCAGCGTCGCGCGGTTGACCAACGGTCGATTCTTATCGGTCAATAGCGCGTTGTAGTCTTTGCCTGAAATACCATGCACGAAGGCATTAGGATCGTAACTTGGGCTTGAGACCATAGCGAGCACGCCATTGTCGTGTGGATCAAGCACCACGGCACTGCCACGTCGGTCAGCGAGTAACTCGTGGATGTAGAGCTGCAAGTCGATATCAAGGTTGAGCACGATGTCTTTGCCGGGCTCAGGTGGCACGTATTTCAAAGTACGAATTACGCGCCCACGGCTGTTGACTTCCACCTCTTGGTAGCCGGCAATACCATGCAGTACGTCCTCATAGTAGCGCTCGATGCCGAGTTTACCGATGTCACGAGTGGCTTGGTAATTGGCGTCTTTTTCTTCACGTATCAAACGCTGCATATCACGATCGTTGATTCGAGAGACGTAGCCAATCACGTGAGTGAGCACTTCTCCATAAGGGTAGTGACGTTTGAGCGCCGCGTTCACGGCGACACCAGGAAACTTGTGCTGATGCACGGAAAACTTAGCCACTTGTTCTTGAGTGAGCTGAGTAAGAATCGGCACTGATTTGAAGCGGCGAGTTTGACGACGCTCGCGCTCAAAGCGTTCAATCTGATCGTCTGTGATGGTGACGATGCTTTGTAATCGACTCAGGGTATCTTCCATATCGTCGATTTGCTCTGGGGTGATCTCGAGGCTAAATACTGGGCGGTTTTCTGCCAGCAGCTTGCCGTTTCTGTCATAGATCAAACCACGATTGGGGGCGATCGGCACCACTTTGATGCGGTTGTCGTTAGATCGAGTTTTGTAATCTTGGTATTGATTGATTTGGATGTTGTAGAGGTTACCAACCAGTAGCCCCATCATGACAACAATGCCTAAGAAAGCGACAATAGCACGGCCTTTGAATAGCCGCGCTTCTTCCTGATAATCCCTAATTTGGCTACGCTTTCGCAACATCTATTGGTTATTCTCGATGATATGGGTGGTTGGCGGTAATGCTCCACGCTCGGTACAGGCTTTCTGCCATCACAATGCGTACCAGAGGGTGAGGCAAGGTTAACGCGGACAGTGACCAGCTTTGATCCGCGGCGGCTTTGCACGCAGGGGCTAAGCCTTCTGGGCCACCGATCAAAATCGATACGTCACGACCATCTAACTTCCAACTCTCCAGTTGTTCTGCAAGTTGGGGTGTGTCCCATTTTTTACCAGGAATATCGAGAGTAACAATTCGGCTGCCTTTTGGCACGGCGGCGAGCATGGCTTCGCCCTCTTTTTGCAAAATCCTTGCAATGTCGGCGTTTTTACCTCGTTTTACTGCTGGAATTTCCACCAACTCTAAAGGCATATCGTGAGGGAAACGGCGGCGGTACTCTTGAAATCCCTCTTCTACCCATTTGGGCATTTTGGTGCCGACTGCGATGAGTTGAAGTTTCATCGATCAGCTCCAGAGTTTTTCCAGTTGGTAAAGCTCGCGCTGCTCTTCTTGCATGACGTGAACAATGGTTGAACCCATATCCAGCACCACCCATTCACCTAGATCTTGGCCATCAATACCGAGTGGCACTAGGCCGGCCAGTTTGGACTCTTTTGCAACGTGATCAGCGATGGACGAGACATGACGCTTCGACGTGCCTGTGCAGACAATCATAAAATCGGTAATGCTAGATTTTCCTTGTACGTCGAGCACAGTGATGTTTTGCGCTTTCATGTCGTCGGCTTTGTCGACAAGAAACTCGTTAAGCTGTTCTAGTTGCAAGTGTTGTTCCTCTCTTGTTTGGATGAGCGTATGGCTAGCGGCGATGACAGGGTTCTGCACGGCCTATTCTGTTGGGGCCGAAGTATACCACGCATTTCAAATGTGCACTTGTGGCAAGCAAATTTCCAGACTCAGTTGATGTATTTGTGGCCAAGGGCTCTGCTCATATTGCGTTTTGGCAGTCAGTTCAATCTGGGCCAGCAGTTGCAGGAGGCGCATAAGGCGCGCAGTATCCAACCTTTGCAAAGCGCTAGAATAGAGCGGACGTTTGGAGGACCAAACTTTGTAGCGTTCCAGCACTTGCGCCAATGGCAGGGTTTGCATCAGAGATTTCATCGCCAGTAGTTGCTCAAGCTCTTTTTGAACCGTGCGGACAAGGATCACAGCCTCGACGTCTTCCGCTTCAAGCTGGCGCAAAATACGATCGGCGCGATTGGCCTTGCCTGCCAGCAGGGCATCAATCCAATGAAATGCAGTGAAGTGATTGTGACGGCTCAGCGACTCTTCAAGTCGTACTAAGGTCAGCTTGCCATCGGGGTAGAGCAGAGCAAGTTTCTCTAGGCTTTGCGTCAGAGCGAAGAGGTTTCCCTCGTGCCACTGAGCAAGCATCTTGGTCGCTTCGGCATCCGGCTGCAAGCCTAGGGCGCGGCAGCGAGTTTGGACAAATTGGGGCAATCTGGCTAAATCAGGCGTGACGCAGCTGACCCAGCATCCCTGTTGGTTGAGCGTCTTAAACCACTTGGCGTTTTCTTGGGCTTTGGTCAGTTTGGTGCCGATGATGATCAACAACAGATCGCTGTGAAGAAGCTCGGCAATGGCCAGTAGTTCTTTGGCCATTGCGGCATTGACACCCGACTCTGGAAGTTCCAGCTCGATCACTTGCCGGGCGCTGAATAGGCTCATCGCTTGGCACGCATCATAGACGGGCGCCCAGTCAAAGCGGCTGTCGACCGTATAGCGGTGACGCTCTTCAAAACCCGCTTCACGGGCTTTGGCGTGTATGGCTTGGCGAGACTCTTGAATCAGCAGCGGCTCGCTGCCGAATATCAAAAACAGCGGATCAAGTTGGTGGTTTAGGTGCTGAGCTAACCTATCTGCAAAAATTCTCATGCGCGATAACGAACTCGGGATTACTCAGTGACCGGAGCGGGCGCATCATCGCTGTAAAAGGTCTTGACGCGATATTGCTCTTCTTGCGCTTTGAGTTGTACTTGTTCTTCGTTCTCTAGCTCGATTTCGTTGGCTTCGATATCGGCTTTAAGGCGTGCCATTTGGCGAATGATTTGGGTGGCTGCGAGTTTGCGCATCTCATCTTCGATCATGTCGCGTTCAACCGATTTCGCTAGCGCTGACAGCGGGTTATCCAGGTAGCTACGGGTGACGCTCGTAGAGAAGGTTTTGGTGCCAAGATCGGGCACGGTAACGCGATAGGAGGCACGGAAGGTGAGCTCTTTCTCCGCCGCACGCGTGTTTTGGTAAAGCGAGAGGGTGCGCTCGCCAACGCCTTCACTGATCAGGTGCAAATTGGCGATGTTTTCCGCCGGTGGCACGATCTCGATTTCACTCATGCGTAGCTGCGCTTTCATCATGCGGGTAAAGGTGCTGTATTTGTCGTAACTGGTCAATGACATCTTATCGAGCTCCTCTGGGACCGAGTAATCACCACGTAAGTGGAAACCACAACCAGCAAGAAGCGAGGCAACCAACAGTGCGCTGGTTAGCTTAACGGATGAGATTGAAAATAGACGCATGAGTGAACGGCTCTTTGGTTGAGAATACTAATAGTATGAACGAAAGTGTTATAGACCACAGTGGTTGGATAACTTCGGTGAGCGCTCTGTCAAAAATAAAACGCTCATCGAAGTTAAGCAGGGCACTAGGCCCTGCTTAAGACTCGAACTAATGGGATTAGTTCGCCACGATGTTGAGAAGTTTGCCCGGGACGTAAATCACTTTACGAATCGTCAAGCCTTCTGTGAACTTGGTGACGTTCTCATCACCTAAACCGAGTGCTTCCACTTCTTCTTTGCTGGCATTGGCCGCCACAGTGAGTTTGGCACGTAGTTTACCGTTGACCTGAACGACGATCAGTTTCTCGTCTTCAACCAGTGCTTTCTCGTCATGTTGTGGCCAAGCCGTGTTGTCGATGTCTGTGATGTTGAGCGCATTGCCCATTTCAAAACAGATGTGCGGAGTGATAGGGTAAAGCATTACGACCACGGCTTTCAGTGCTTCATCCAAAATCGCACGATCTTGCGCTGAGTCTTGTGGCGCTTTTGATAGCTTGTTCATCAGCTCCATGATCGCCGCAATAGCGGTATTGAAAGTTTGACGACGTGCAACATCATCGGTCACTTTAGCAATGGTTTTGTGGACATCACGACGCAATGCTTTTTGGTCACCCGACAAGGAAGACGCATCCACTGCTTCAGCTGCGCCTTTTGATGTGTGCTCATTGACCAGTTTCCACACGCGTTTCAGGAAGCGGTTCGCGCCTTCTACACCAGACTCTTGCCATTCCAATGTCATATCGGCTGGCGAGGCAAACATCATAAATAGACGTACAGTGTCAGCGCCGTACTTGTCGACCATCTCTTGTGGGTCAATGCCGTTATTTTTCGATTTAGACATCTTAATCATGCCTGAGTGCGTCACATCACGGCCCGCGTTGTCTTTGGCTGAAATAATGCGACCTTTACCGTCACGTTCGACAGCCACATCGGTCGGCGCTACCCACTCTTTACCACCTTTTTCGTTCTCAAAGTAGAAGGCGTCTGCCAGTACCATGCCTTGACATAGCAGTTGCTTGAACGGCTCGTCAGAGGTGACGTAACCAGCATCACGCAGGAGTTTGTGGAAGAAGCGAGAGTAGAGAAGGTGCATACACGCGTGCTCGATACCACCAACGTATTGATCAACTGGTAGCCAGTAGTTGGCTTTTTCAGGATCAAGGATGTCGTCCGCTTGTGGTGAACAGTAACGCGCGTAGTACCAAGATGATTCCATAAAGGTATCGAAGGTGTCTGTCTCACGCAGCGCAGGTTCGCCATTGAATGTGGTCTTCGCCCACTCTTTGTCGGCTTTGATTGGGCTTGTTACGCCGTCCATGACCACGTCTTCTGGAAGAATGACTGGCAGTTGGTCAGCAGGGACAGGGTGAACTTCGCCATCTTCCGTGGTGACCATTGGGATTGGTGCGCCCCAGTAACGCTGACGAGATACACCCCAGTCACGCAGACGGAAGTTAACAGTTTTAGTCCCTTTGCCTTCAGCTTCTAGTTTCGCTGCGATTGCGTCGAATGCCGCTTGGAATTCTAGACCGTCGAATTCACCAGAATCGAACAGTACGCCTTTTTCTGTGTAGGCCGCTTCAGAGATGTCGAGCTCACTGCCATCAACGGGTTTGATAACCGGTACGATATCGAGACCGTATTTGGTCGCAAACTCGTAGTCACGTTGGTCGTGCGCCGGTACCGCCATAACTGCACCTGTACCGTAATCCATCAGGACGAAGTTCGCCACAAAGATTGGCACTTCACGACCGTTCAATGGATGAATAGCAGTAAGGCCCGTCGCCATACCT
This sequence comes from Vibrio sp. R15-SG3-ISO1B, assembly GCF_059833835.1. Taxonomy (NCBI): domain Bacteria; kingdom Pseudomonadati; phylum Pseudomonadota; class Gammaproteobacteria; order Vibrionales; family Vibrionaceae; genus Vibrio; species Vibrio sp. R15-SG3-ISO1B. The sequence continues at coordinate 171,100 of NZ_JCBDGG010000045.1, forward strand.
TTCTTCTCCATGGTCGCCAGTTCCGCTTCCGCGACTTTGTTGTTCTTACACTCATCGATAAACGCAGCAAGCTCTGGGTTGGTTTGAGCCGCCAGAGCAGCAAGAGGGTGACCTGCCGCGATGCCCACGTACGTCACACCCATGAGTGTGTCAGGGCGTGTTGTGTAGACTTCTAGGTCTTGTTGACCCTTGACTTTAAATTTGAGTTCAACACCTTCAGAGCGACCGATCCAGTTGCGCTGCATGGTTTTCACCATTTCAGGCCAGCCGTCTAGATTGTCGAGATCGTCTAGTAGCTCTTGAGCGTATTCAGTGATCTTGATGAACCACTGTGGAATTTCTTTTTGCTCTACAGGCGTGTCACAACGCCAGCAGCAGCCATCTTCAACCTGCTCGTTGGCAAGAACGGTTTGGTCGTTTGGACACCAGTTAACAGAAGAGGTCTTCTTGTAAACGAGGCCTTTTTGATAAAGCTTAGTGAAGAACTCTTGTTCCCAACGGTAGTACTCTGGCGTACATGTCGCGAACTCACGGTTCCAGTCATAACCGAAGCCAAGAAGCTTAAGCTGGTTCTTCATGTATTCGATGTTTTCGTAAGTCCAAGGCGCTGGTGCCGTGTTGTTTTTCACCGCCGCGTTTTCAGCCGGAAGACCAAATGCATCCCAACCGATAGGCTGCATGACGTTTTTGCCTTGCAGACGTTGGAAACGAGAGACCACATCACCGATGGTGTAGTTACGCACGTGACCCATGTGTAGACGACCACTTGGGTAAGGGAACATAGACAGACAGTAGAATTTTTCTTTATTTGGGTCTTCACTTACAACAAAGGTCTTGTTGCCATCCCAGTGCTTTTGAACTTTCTGTTCAATATCTTGCGGGTTGTATTGCTCTTGCATCGATGATATCCGGTTATCTTGGAAATTGTGAGTTCAGTTCGAACAGACATAAATAGATCGTCATAGAATACCTAAAGGAGAGGTGCACAACAATAGCGGAAATTCTGGATTATTCCTAAGGAGGTCACCATGGCAAAACAGAAAGCCGGTTATGAGGAGATGTTTGAGGATGTTCTCGAAGCCCTCAAACATAGCCCGGAAGAAGTCAACCATGTGTTAGAGACATCAGGTAAGGTGGTCGAGGCGGCGAACGATTTAACTAAAGACGAATTGGCGCTGGTTTCCGCCTATGTCAAATCAGACTTGAAGGAGTTTGCCGACAACTATGACCGCTCGAAAAGCAGCCCTTTCTATCTGATGATTGCAGACTCGATTTGGCAAGGCTTGCTTGAGATAACCGATCGAACCAAAGTGGAGTGGGTGGAGCTATTTACAGACTTGGAGCACCAAGGACTTTATCAGGCCGGTGAGGTGATAGGGCTTGGGGTGTTGGTCTGTGACGATTGTGGCCACAAAACCGAATACAACCACCCCACTACTATCATTGCTTGTACTAAATGCGGTTGCAAAGGCTTTACGCGGCAAGCGCTACAACCTTAACCGCGTGGTTGTTTTACTGAGTGATGGGGCGTTCGCACCGTTTTGAAGACAGAAACGCCCCCAACAGGCTCAATGCCGCCCAGCAATACAATGGCCACGTACCCCATTGATGATACGGCGTTTGCCCTGTGGTGGAAACCACTTGTGCAGTGAGCACTGCGGTTTCAAACTGCGGGATTTGCGCGGTGATCTTTCCTTGATAGTCTGTTACCGCCGTGACGCCATTATTGGTCGAACGAATCACAGGCTTACCCAGTTCTAACGCACGCATTCGTGCGATTTCCATGTGTTGCAGCGGGCCAATCGAGTGACCAAACCACGCGTCATTGGAGAGAGTCAAAATGAAGTCGGTCTCATCGTTCACGTTTTGCCTTACTTGGTCGTTAAAGATGATCTCATAACAGAGCGCGGGCGCGAAATGGCGACCGTTGGCGTACACGTTGGGTTGGATAAACGCGCCGCTACTGAAAGAAGACATCGGCAGATTAAAGAAAGGAGCCAGCGGGCGTAGTATCTCCTCAAAAGGCACGAACTCACCAAAGGGTAGAAGATGATGCTTGTGGTAGCGATCGCTGAGATCATAACGGTACTCATCACGCCCAGACTTACCTAAGGTCAAGATGCTATTGAAGAACTGACGCTGCTCACCCATATTGACGACGCCGGTGATCACGGCGCTGTCGTTCATCTTCGCCGCTGAGTCTAAGTTGGAGAGAAAAGAGGCGATTTCAAATTCAAACGCAGGAATCGCCGCTTCTGGCCAGATGATGATATCGGCATTCCAGTTTTCACGGGTCAAATCGGTGTACTTCATCATGGTCGGCCAACGTTGACTCGGAACCCATTTGATTGCTTGGTCAATGTTGCCCTGAATCAACGCAAAACGAGTGCTGCTATCTGGATTTGGCGTTACCCACTGTGCACTGCGCAGACCGAAGCCTGTTGCGAGAATGACAAGGGGAACCCACAGGATTGACCATTGGCGGCGAAGCCATGCAAAGGCTAGGGCACTCGCGCTTAACACACACAAAAGGGTAATCAGCTCAACGCCACCTAGCGGGGCGAACTGGGCAAGCGGGCTATCGATTTGACTGTAGCCGAGCCACAACCATGGAAAGCCAGTCATTACCCAGCCTCGTAACCAATCCATAATCAGCCAAAGAGCCGGAAAGGCAAAGAAATAGCGGCGCCTTGAGAGTGCAGGAAACCACTTATTTATCAGGTAACAGGCGAGTGCCGAATAGAGAGCGAGATAGCCGACCAACAGCGCCATTAAAAACAGACTGGCGATTTTGGGCATGCCGCCGAAGGTATCAATACTGACATGCACCCAGCTGATGCCGGTGGCAAATTGACCAAGTCCCCAAGCATAACCAATCGCAAAACTGCGTTTACTCGACTGCTGGTGGATGAGAAGCAGCAGCAGTGCAGGGCTGATAATCGCTAAGGGCCACAGTTGATAAGGTGCAAAAGCAAACGTGGTTGCGGCGCCAACAAAAACGGCCGCGAACGGCCGTTTTAGGCGATGAATGAGGGGATTCATCATGGATGTGATCTCTAATACTACTCTTGAGTAGGCTCAGGTTGAGCGTCTTCTTCTGGGATAGTCACTTGAAGTTGCAGTACGCGGCGGTTGTCCGCGGCGGTGACTTTAAAGCTGTAGTTGTCGATTTCCAGCACTTCCCCTCGTGAAGGCAAGTGACCGAACGCCGTCATGACTAAGCCTCCTACAGTATCGACTTCCTCATCGCTGAAAGAAGTGCCGAATGTGGTGTTAAAGGTTTCGATCGTTGTCAGCGCCTTCACCGCAAAGGTGTGTTTGCTTAACTTGCGGATATCGATCTCTTCCTCATCGTCGAATTCATCTTCGATTTCACCGACGATCTCTTCCAAGATGTCTTCGATCGTCACCAATCCAGACACACCACCGAATTCGTCGACGACAATCGCCATGTGGTAACGCTCTTCACGAAACTCTTTAAGGAGTCGGTCAACGCGTTTACTTTCAGGAACAACCACCGCAGGGCGGATCACTTCCTCAATGTTAAATGGCGAGCTGTCAGAGCCTAAGTATTTTAATAAGTCCTTCGCTAGTAGGATGCCTTCAACGTGGTCTTTGTCTTCACTAATGACAGGGTAGCGAGAGTGCTGCGCATCGGTAATCAGCATCACTAGCGCATCCAAATCGTCATTGCGGTCAATAGTGACCATCTGAGAGCGAGGCAGCATGATATCACGCACTCGCATCTCGGAAATCTCCATGACACCTTCGAGCATGTCGCGGGTGTCATGGTCAATTACGTCGTTTACTTCCGAGTCGCGGAATACTTCCACTAACTCTTGGCGATCTTTTGGGTCGCCCTGGAAGATTTGGCCCAGGCGTCCGAAGAAGGACTTTCTACTCGGACCTTCAGATTTTTCTTTCTTACCTTCTAAGGCAGAGGGAGAATTGTCGTCGTTCATTGTTTCTCATTTTAGTCACGCTACCAAAGTGTGGTAGCTCACATGGCACTCGCGCTCATGGAGGTGATTGAGCGTCGAGTGACGATGCTGAGTGCCGAAAGCCGACACTCAATCTTCCATTTCATAAGGATTGGCGATGCCCATTTTGTCTAGAATTTCAATTTCCAGTGACTCCATTTCTTCGGCTTCGTCATCCTCAATATGATCATAACCTAGCAGATGCAAGCTACCATGTACAACCATATGCGCCCAATGTGCCATCAAGGGTTTACCTTGTTCATTGGCTTCTTGTTCAACCACTTGGCGACAGATAATCAGGTCGCCCAGCAAATCCATCTCGATACCCGGTGGTGCTTCGAAAGGAAAAGACAACACATTGGTTGGCTTGTTTTTGCCGCGATATTCGTGATTGAGCTGTTGGCTCTCTTCACTATCTACGATGCGAATCGTCACTTCCGCATCCGGTTGAAAAAGGGTGACCGCGGCGTTTAGCCATTGGCTAAACTGCTCGAATGTCGGTAGACCCGTTTCTTGTTCGACCGCGAGTTGCAGATCGAGTTCGATACTCATGACTCTTTACTCTCAGTCGAAGGGGTAATGTGCGCCTGTGGCGCAGACGCGACCTGAGTTTCGAGCAGTTTCGCTTCGCGCTCTTCACGGCGACGCTTTTCATACTCTTTGCGCTCTTTTTGATCTTGCGCTTCCCATTTTTCATAGGCGTTGACGATACGAGCGACGACAGGGTGGCGAACCACGTCATCAGACTGGAAGAAGTTAAAGCTGATCTCCTCAACGTCACTGAGCACTTCAATCGCATGACGCAGGCCAGACTTCGCGCCGCGTGGTAAGTCGATTTGCGTGACATCACCGGTGATCACAGCCCGTGAGTTAAAGCCGATACGAGTCAAAAACATTTTCATCTGTTCGACTGTGGTGTTCTGGCTTTCGTCGAGAATGATAAACGCATCATTCAAGGTTCGGCCGCGCATGTACGCAAGCGGCGCCACTTCAATGACATTACGTTCAATCAGTTTCTCGACCTTCTCAAAACCGAGCATCTCAAACAGCGCATCGTAAAGTGGGCGCAGATAAGGGTCGACTTTTTGGCTCAAATCACCCGGCAGGAAACCGAGCTTTTCACCGGCTTCGACCGCAGGACGCGTGAGTAGAATACGGCGAATTTCTTGGCGCTCTAATGCGTCGACTGCAGCGGCGACCGCAAGGTAGGTTTTACCCGTACCGGCAGGGCCAATACCAAAGCTGATGTCGTGCGTCACCATGTTGACGAGATACTGGGCTTGGTTTGGCGTACGTGGTTTGATTACGCCCTTCTTCGTTTTGATGAAGACTTCTTTGCCATGCTCAATATTCGACTCAAGATTTTGCTCAAGGACGCCCGTTTCTTTGATCGCAAGATGGATTTCGTCAGGCTCAATATCAGGAATGGTGCCACGTACTGGCGCCGTGTTGACGTAGAGTGTTTTGACGATTTCAAGCGCTGCCGCGGCAGTATGAGGCTTACCTACGATGGTAAAAAAGTTGCCTCGGTAGCTGATCTCTACCCCTAAACGTCGCTCAAGGTGTTTGATGTTGTCATCGAATGGACCGCATAGACTGGCGAGTCGGCGGTTATCTGAAGGTTCTAGATCGATTTCTAGCGTAACGATTTTATTGCTCAAAGTTGCCTCACATAATTGGCCATTTAAGAAAGCCCGATTGAGACCGGGCTTCCAATGGCGACAGTTCCTATTACTAAGATGGCTACTTAGTTAGGCATTTTCAAGACTAAGGCGTAAAGGTTGCTACACCTAGCTCATCTTCGCGTTTGGTTTTTGCCATCATCTGTGTCGGTGAAATGACGCTGCGCAGATCCATCTCTTTCTCTGTGCGGATGATTTCACCACGTAGCGAGTTGGCAAACACGTCAGTGATCTTAACATCAACAAACTGACCGATCAGTTCGGCGTTGCCTTCGAAGTTCACCACTCGGTTGTTCTCTGTACGAGCGCGAAGCTCCATTAGATTCTTTTTCGATGGCCCTTCAACTAGCACACGTTGCTCAGTGCCAAGCATCAAACGCGAATAGCGCATCGCTTGACTGTTGATCACTTGCTGCAATTCGTAGAGGCGCTCTTTCTTCTCTTGCTCGGAGATATCACACGGGTAGTCCGCCGCTGGTGTACCAGGACGTGGTGAGAAGATAAAGCTAAAGCTCATGTCGAAGTCGACATCTTTAATCAGCTTCATGGTGTCTTGGAAGTCTTTGTCTGTTTCACCTGGGAAGCCGACAATGAAATCTGAACTGATTTGAATGTCAGGACGCGCTTTACGTAGCTTGCGAATGATCGATTTGTACTCGATAGCAGTGTGCGGGCGCTTCATCATCGTCAAGATACGATCGCTGCCGCTTTGCACGGGTAGGTGCAAGAAGCTAACAAGCTCTGGCGTGTCTTCATAAACCGCGATAATGTCATCGGTGAACTCGAGCGGGTGGCTGGTTGTAAAGCGGATGCGATCAATGCCATCGATCGACGCGACCAGACGGAGCAATTCAGCGAAGCTGCAAATCTCACCATCATGAGTAGGGCCACGATAGGCGTTTACGTTTTGGCCAAGCAAGTTGACTTCACGTACGCCTTGCTCCGCTAACTGGGCGATTTCAAACAGCACGTCATCCATAGGACGGCTGACTTCTTCACCACGGGTGTATGGCACCACGCAGTAGGTACAGTATTTCGAGCAACCTTCCATGATAGAGACGAACGCCGTTGCCCCTTCAGCGCGAGGCTCAGGCAGACGGTCAAATTTCTCAATTTCTGGGAAGGAGATGTCCATCACTGGCGCATCATCGGATTGCGACTGCTTGATCATTTCTGGCAAGCGATGCAGAGTTTGCGGGCCAAAAATGACGTCAACGTAAGGAGCACGCTCACGGATGTGGTCGCCTTCTTGAGTGGCAACACAGCCACCAACGCCAATCACCACATCTGGCTTTTTATCTTTCAACGTTTTCCAACGGCCGAGCTGGTGGAAGACCTTTTCTTGCGCCTTCTCACGGATAGAACAGGTGTTCAGTAGCAACACGTCTGCTTCGTCTGGTTCTTCTGTGAGTTCATAGCCGTTTGCGGCATTCAGGAGATCGGCCATTTTTGATGAATCGTACTCGTTCATCTGACAGCCCCAGGTTTTTATTAGCAGTTTCTTACTCATGTTGTTCGCTCGATCGTTAGTTTAAATTAAGGGAGCAAATCGCCCATTGGTTCCAGTTGGCCAAGGTATTGAGTGACTCAATTGGCCGATTTTTCACCGCCTGTGCGGCGTTAAGCGGCGTATTGTACTGCTTTCAATGGCGAGTGACCAGAAGCAATTCTAGCCTAGTGGTTACAAGGGTTTGCCCGTATCCCCATCAAGGTTTTTAGTTACAAATTGGCACTCAAACCGTACAATCGAAAATAGCCTTTGAATCAATACGATGAAGTACAAACTATGAACAAGTATGATGTGGCCGTGATTGGCGGAGGAATGGTAGGCGCAGCTGTCGCGCTCGGGTTTGCGGAGCAAGGTCGACGTGTCGTGGTGATCGAAGGGAAGGCACCGACACCGTACGCACCGCAACAAGCGATGGATGTCCGCGTCTCCGCGATATCGAATCATTCGGTTGCCCTGCTTGAATCGCTAGGGGCATGGCAAGCCATTCAGTCGATGCGCGCCTGTCCTTATAAACGTCTAGAAACGTGGGAACATCCCGAATGTCGAACCCGCTTTCACAGTGACGATGTCGCTTGTGAACAATTGGGCTACATCGTTGAGAACCGCATCATTCAACTGGGGCTCTGGTCGCAGTTCTCGGCATGGCCGAATCTGGCGTTGCGTTGCCCAGTGACGGTCGAGCACATCGAATATGGCTCAGTGAATCAAGTGACGCTATCAGACGGAGAGGTTGTCGAAGCCGGGCTGATTGTCGGGGCCGATGGTGCTCATTCTCGCGTCAGACAGAGTGCAGGTATTGGCATCACCGCTTGGGACTACAGGCAGCATTGCATGCTGATTAATGTCAAAACCGATCTCCCTCAACAAGACATCACTTGGCAGCAATTTACGCCGTCGGGACCGCGCTCATTTTTACCTCTATGTGGTCATCAAGCCTCTCTGGTCTGGTACGACACACCAAAGCGTATTCGTCAGTTAAAGGCGATGACGCCGCTTCAACTTGCCAGCGAAATAAAGACTCATTTTCCCGCTGAGCTTGGCGGTATTGAGGTGATCCAGTCTGGCTCATTCCCGTTAACTCGCCGCCATGCTCAGCGCTACTACACGGCCCACTGTGTCCTGATTGGGGATGCCGCGCACACCATCAATCCACTGGCAGGGCAGGGGGTGAATCTCGGCTTTAAAGATGTGGAGGCTTTGCTGAACGTGACGCGCGATCATGAAGAGATTCTTTTGTCGCACTTAGCGCAATATGAACGTCGTCGTCGACCTGATAATTTGCTGATGCAAACCGGGATGGATCTGTTTTATAAAGGGTTTAGCAATGACAAGGCACCGCTTAAGTGGATAAGAAATGCGGCGCTGAAAGTGGCAGAACACTCTGGCCCCATTAAGCATCAAGTATTGCGTTATGCGTTGGGTATGGACGCTTCACTCTAGGCCGGAAAACAAAAAACGCAGCGTAAAGCTGCGTTTTGTTATTCTCGTGACACTAATTACTTAGTCACACGTAGAACAGGTGTTTCACCAACAGTGACAGAACCAGACAGTTTGTTCAACTCTTTGATTTCATCCATGTTAGAAATAACAACAGGTGTTAGCGTTGATTTTGCTTTTTCTTCTAGAAGTGCTAGATCGAACTCAATGATAGTGTCACCAGCTTTCACTGTTTGACCTTCTTCAGCGATACGCTTGAAGCCTTCGCCTTTCAGTTCAACGGTATCGATACCGAAGTGAACAAAAAGCTCAACACCATCGTCAGATTCGATAGAAAACGCGTGGTTTGTTTCGAAGATCTTACCGATAGTACCGTTTACAGGAGCAACCATTTTGTCGCCTGCTGGTTTGATTGCAATACCGTCGCCAACGATTTTCTCAGCGAAAACCACATCAGGCACGTCTTCGATATTTACGATTTCACCAGAAAGTGGCGCGATGATCTCGATTGCACCAGCGTCAGCGCTGTCATCTGATACTAGCTTCTTAAGTTTGTCAAACAGACCCATTGTGTCATGCTCCTAACGTTTAATTTAATTCTGTCGAATTATAGTATACCAATCTCACGAGATAGACGACTATTTTTAGTCGTCTATCTCCTTCTTACCTAAACAGATTCGTTCATTACAAACGCCTGATTAGGCAACAAGGCTCCCCCCAGATCGGAGATTGGTATTAGCCGGTTATAGTGATTTTTCAGCGATGAACTTATCAACTACCGCTTCAATTTCAGCCGCTGTTGGTAGAGACAGTGCCTCTTCCGCCATTGCTTTCACTTCCGCGTAGTTTGAGTTACGAATCACTTTCTTCACTTTAGGAATAGAGATGCCGCTCATTGAGAACTCATCCAGCCCCATACCTAATAATAGTAGCGTTGCGCGCTCATCGCCCGCTAGCTCACCACACATACCTGTCCATTTGCCTTCCGCGTGCGATGCATCAATGACTTGCTTGATGACCGTAAGAACCGCTGGTGACAGTGGGTTGTATAGGTGAGAAATCATTTCGTTACCACGGTCTACCGCGAGTGTGTACTGGGTAAGATCGTTGGTACCGATTGAGAAGAAGGCCACTTCTTTTGCAAGGTGTGGTGCAATCGCTGCCGCTGCTGGTGTTTCCACCATGACACCGATTTCGATCTCTTCATCAAATGCCAGACCTTCTGCACGAAGCTCTGCTTTGTATTCTTCAATCGCCGCTTTCAGTTCACGAATCTCTTCTACAGAGATGATCATTGGGAACATGATGCGCAGCTTACCGTGTGCAGATGCACGTAGGATGCCACGCAGCTGGTCGCGTAGGATTTCACGACGGTCTAGGCTGATACGTACAGCGCGCCAACCCAAGAATGGGTTCATCTCTTGTGGGAGATCCATGTACGGTAGGTCTTTGTCGCCACCAATATCCATAGTACGGATGATAACGGCTTCGCCGTTCATCGCTTCTGCCACTTCTTTGTATGCTTGGTACTGCTCTTCTTCTGTTGGTAGCGCATCGCGGTCCATGAACAAGAACTCAGTTCGGTACAGACCAACGCCTTCACCGCCATTGCGCAGTACGCCATCACAGTCTTTCACTGTACCGATGTTGCCGCACACTTCGACGCGGTGACCATCTAGAGTTTCAGCGTGAAGATCTTTCAGTTTTGCCAGTTCTTCTTTTTCAGCGAGGAATGCGGCTTTAACAGCTTTCGCTTCTTCTAGCTCTGCGTCAGATGGGTTGACGACAATCTTGTTGTTCATTGCGTCAAGAATCAGCATGTCGCCGTTCTTCACTTTCTTGGTAATGTCGTTGGTGCCCACGATCGCTGGCAATTCAAGTGAACGTGCCATGATTGAAGTGTGAGAAGTACGACCACCGATATCACAAGCAAAACCCAGTACATAGTTAAGGTTGATCTGTGCTGTTTCTGATGGAGTCAGATCGTACGCAACTAGGATGACTTCTTGGTCTATATCGCTAAGAGAGACAATATTGATGCCCAGTGCGTTTTTCACAAAACGTGTACCGATATCACGGATATCTGTCGCACGCTCTTTGAGGTATTCGTCGTCTAAAGATTCAAGTGCTGCTGCTTGCTCTTCAATCACAGTGTGAATGGCATTGTCCGCATGCATCTTGTCATTTTTGATCAGCGCTAGGATTTCTTCTTCTAGCTCTTCGTCTTCAAGAAGCATGATGTGACCTTCAAAGATCGCTTCTTTTTCTTCACCGAAGGTTTCTAGTGCTTTCTGCTTGATGGTTTCAAGCTGAGCCGCTGATTTGTCACGTGCTTCAAAGAAACGTTTTACTTCAGCGTCGACTTGATCGTCAGAAATAGTGTGAGTGTTTAGGACAATTTCATCTTCTTGAAGGAGTAGTGCTTTACCGATAGCAATACCTGGAGATGCTAGGATGCCTGAAATCATAGCCTTACCTTAAATTGGTCAACTTTTAAACGGGAGAAATGGGTGTGCTAACGTTTATGTGTAGCTTAATCTTGGTGCTATTTCCAATATGATGGGATAGTTCGGCGCAAACGAGGTGGCCTGTTCATCGACCGGATCAAATTGGTATAAAGCCATTTTGCGTTGGCAAAATGGCTTTAATCAATAGCAGACCGATTAGTGTAGTTGGTCCATTAGAGCAACTAGGTGGTCAACTGCTTTCTGAGCCTGTGGGCCTTCAGCAGAGATAGTGACTACAGTACCTTTCACTAGGCCTAGAGTTTGTAGCTTAAATAGGCTCTTAGCGCTTGCACTTTTACCGTTAGAAGTCACAGTGATGTCCGCGTCAAATGCTTTTGCTTCTTTCACGAACTGTGCAGCTGGACGAGTGTGAAGACCGTTTTCTGCTGTGATTTCTACTTGCTTCTCGTACATGTTGTATACCCCAATTGATTTATTTTTAGATAGTTTATTAATTAGAAACAGCTTAACTCGGATTAAACGGTTGCGCTAGGCGACAGACGTTGTTTTCGTGTCAGAACTGATACTAGTTGTATACTAGGTGCCGCGTGGTCAGTCTTTGCTGTTTTTCGCCGCAACTATAAAATCGTTTTAATGTTTTATTTTGATGCTAGAAATAAAACATCCCGATATTACCAAAGGTGGAGCCAGGATCAACAAAAAAGCCCCTGAACGGGGCTTTTTTAGACGAAAAATTGATTTCACCACATATTACTGTTGGTTCTCTTTCTCGGTGAAGATGCCTGCAAATAGCGCTGAGCTTAGGTAACGCTCACCCGAGCTTGGCAATACAGTAACGATGGTTTTGCCTTCAAATTCAGGAAGTTGAGCAAGGCGGTTTGCTGCAACCACTGCCGCGCCTGACGAGATACCCGCAAGGATACCTTCCTCTTCCATAAGACGACGAGCCATCTCAATTGCTTCTTCAGAAGTCACGGCTTCCACGCGGTCAATCAACGCTAAATCGAGGTTGCCTGGAATAAAGCCAGCGCCAATGCCTTGGATTTTGTGTGGTGCTGGTTTGATTTCTTCACCCGCGAGCGCTTGTGCAATCACAGGCGATTCCGCTGGCTCTACCGCTACGGAAACAATGTTTTTACCTTTTTCGCCTTTGATGTAGCGGCTTGTACCTGTGATGGTACCGCCGGTACCTACGCCTGCAACGAAGACATCGATTTCACCGTCTGTCGCGTCCCAGATTTCTGGACCAGTGGTTTTTTCGTGAATCTGTGGGTTAGCTGGGTTGTTGAACTGCTGAAGAAGCAGGTACTTGTCAGGGTTGCTCGCCACAATCTCTTCAGCTTTGTTGATTGCACCTTTCATGCCTTTCGCTGCTTCAGTTAGCTCTAGGTTCGCACCTAGGGCTTTCAGCAGTTTACGACGCTCTAGGCTCATCGACTCAGGCATCGTTAGGGTTAATTTGTAACCACGCGCCGCCGCGACGAAGGCAAGAGCAACACCGGTATTACCACTGGTTGGTTCAACAAGTTCAACGCCCGGCTTTAGCTTGCCTGCTTTCTCAGCTTCCCAAATCATGTTCGCGCCGATACGACACTTAACACTGAAGCTTGGGTTACGCGCTTCGATTTTAGCCAAGACTTTGCCGTTGCTCACTTTGTTAAGGCGAACAAGAGGGGTATTACCAATAGTCAGTGAATTATCTTCGTAGATTTTGCTCATGATGTAGTCCTTCATCGAAATATTGGCAGCGTGTTTGTCACGCCACCAATCATGTTCTATTTAAGTTTAACCCGATAGAGATTAGGTCAGGGTAAAAAACTAGAAAAGGATTAAAAAGTTATATGATATGAACTTGATAAACTCAGTTTCTTGCTTTGAACTCGGTCACCCACATCGATGTCGCACCGCACACCGCGACAGGCATAACGATCAGGTTCAAAATAGGAATGGTGGTGAACACGGAGACCAGCGCACCAAAGGTATAGGCTTTGCTTTGTTTTTGTTTCAAATTGTGTCGCATGTCATTAAACGGCACCTTGTGATTATCGAACGGATAATCGCAGTACTGAATCGCCAGCATCCAAGCGGTAAACACAAACCACAGAATGGGGCCGAGCGTCTGGCCTAAGGCTGGAATGAGCAGCAAAATAAACAATCCAATGGCTTTGGGCAGAACGTAGAGCAGTTTGCGCCATTCTCGTGCCAATACACGCGGCACATCCTTAATAACGCTGAGCATGCCATCGTCACTGATCTTTTGCCCCGTTAGGTGCTCTTCCACCTTTTCCGCGAGCAGGCCATTGAACGGCGCTGCGATAAAGTTCGCTAAGGTGCTAAAGAAGTAGGAGAAGGTCGCCAAAATCGTGAGCACCAGTAACGGCCACAGAAGATAACTCAACCAAGAGAGGAAATCGGGTAGCTGACCAATCCACTCTGCAATCCAACTATCCAGATGAGAGAAGAGATAAAAGAGCGCGCTTCCGACCAAAATAATGTTGGCGAGGAGAGGTAAAAGGACAAACTGACGAATGCCGGGTTGCAGAGTGAGTTGCAAACCGTGGAAAAAATAACCAAATCCGGTTTTTGACTGTTGAGTGTTGTTCATGAAAATGTGCCTAACAGGGTTTTATGGTGTGTTAACAAGGAAAAGCGTGTTCAAAATCACATCATTATGGGAACTTCTAACATTAAGTTGTTCTAAAACCTATGAGAGTTTTGGTAGAGTAACTCAAATCAGATTATTTGAAACCAGTTTGGCTGATTTAGCAGCTGAATGATTGAGAGTGAAAGATGCAGGAATTGCGATTTGTACTGATCATTGTGGGCGCTTTGGCCATTGCCGCGCTGCTGTTCCACGGATTATGGACAAGCAAAAAAGAAGGCAAAACAAAATTTGGCAACAAGCCAATTGGAAAACTGGCGACGCCAGAGCAAGACGAATCCGTACCCGAGCGCTCTTTTGCTCCCGAAGATGATTTTGAGATTGTTCGCGTGACTAAGACCAGTCGCAACACCAGCAATAAATTTGCTTCAGACTCCGGTGAGACAATGGATGATCCTCTGCTAAGTGACCCGCTTCTCGACGTCGACGCATCCATCAGTGACTCAACGTTTTCAAGCGATTCCACTCGAGATGAGCCAACCTTTAGTGAGTGGAAAGACGATTTGGTAGAGGAGTCTCAAACCACTCCGCTGCAAGATACTCCCCGTCAAGCGCCAGCGGAAGAGCTAGACATTCCCTCTATGTCTGCAAAGCCTCAAGAGCCCCGTGATGTGAGCTCTGTCTCCACCACAGAATCCGCGCCGACCGAGATTGATGATAGTGATGACGAAGATGAGATGCAGGTGATTGTCATCAATGTGCATTGCGCTGGAGAGACGCCATTTGTGGGTACCAAGCTGTTTGATAGCATGCAGCAAAATGGGCTGATTTACGGTGAAATGGACATTTTCCATCGTCATGCGGATCTCTCTGGTACCGGCAAAGTGCTGTTTAGCGTTGCCAACATGATGCACCCTGGCACACTCAAGCATGATGATCCTGCAACATTCACCACTAAAGGGATCTCATTCTTTATGACATTGCCGTGCTACGGTGATAGTGAACAAAACTTCAAGTTGATGCTGAAAACCGCGCAGCAAATTGCCGATGATTTAGGCGCCAACGTGCTGGATGATGCGCGTAATCTCATGACGCCGAACCGACTTGATGCGTATCGCGCTCAAATCAAGGCATTTAAGCTCGCACAGCAACCCTAGTCAGCAAAACAAAGCGTGCTACCATAAAGGCTCCTGATGCGGAGCCTTTTTCGTTTTACCTTATTTGCTTTAGAGTCACTGATTCATATTGGATTAAGATCAAAGGCAAAGGCCCTGCAAGTGGCCAAGATATAGAGCAGAGAGACTGATGTCCCAAGAAATCAAACAGAAAATTGAGGCCCTTCGTAGTGCGCTTCATCATCATGGCATTAAGTACTACGTGGAAGATAGCCCGGAAATCCCCGATGCAGAATACGATCGTATGATGCGTGAGCTTATAGAACTAGAGCAACAGCACCCTCATTTGCGAACACCCGATTCGCCGAGCGCTCGGGTCGGGGGCATGGCCTTATCTCAGTTTGAGCCTGTGACCCACGAGATCCCAATGTTGTCGCTCGACAATGCGTTTGATGACAGCGAGTTAGATAGTTTCTACAAACGCATGACCGATAGACTGGCGGGCCAAAGCGTGGCTGCGTTGTGCTGTGAACCAAAATTGGATGGCTTAGCAGTCAGTTTACTTTATGAAAATGGCGTGCTAACCCAAGCGGCGACGCGGGGCGACGGTGCGACGGGGGAAAACATCACCGACAACGTTCGCACCATCAAAGCGATTCCACTTAAACTGCGTGGTGAAGGTTGGCCTGCGCGTATTGAAGTTCGTGGTGAGGTGTTCATGCCTACCGCTGGTTTTGAGCGGTTCAATGAGCAGGCGAAAGCCAAAGGGGAGAAAGTGTTTGTCAATCCGCGTAACGCGGCGGCAGGCAGTTTACGCCAGTTAGACTCTAAAATAACCGCGACTCGCCCTCTTAGTTTCTATGCCTATAGTGTCGGCGTGGTGCAAGGTGCGACCCTGTCTTCGAGTCACTACCAGCGCTTTATTCAACTCAAAGAGTGGGGCCTACCCATGTGCCCTGAGGTGCGTTTGGTAGAGAGCATGGAAGAGGTGAAAGCTTACTATCAGGACATTCTCACTCGCCGCCAAACCTTGCCGTATGAAATCGACGGTGTGGTGATCAAGGTCGATGATGTGGCGCTTCAGCAGCAACTCGGTTTTGTCGCACGTGCGCCGCGCTGGGCGATCGCCTACAAGTTCCCGGCGCAAGAAGAGATCACGGTACTCAATGACGTTGAGTTCCAAGTCGGGCGGACGGGCGCGATAACACCCGTCGCAAAGCTTGAACCTGTGTTTGTTGGTGGCGTGACGGTGAGCAACGCTACTCTGCACAATGCTGACGAGATCGCGCGTCTTGGTGTCATGATTGGTGATCAGGTGGTGGTTCGCCGCGCTGGGGATGTGATTCCACAAATCGTCTCTGTGGTCGAAGCTAGCCGCCCTCTTGATGCAAAAGTGATCGAGTTTCCGAGTGCTTGCCCTGTGTGTCACTCCCATGTTGAGCGCGTGGAAGGCGAAGCGGTAACGCGCTGTAGTGGCGGATTAGTATGCCAGGCGCAGCGCAAAGAAGCCTTGAAGCATTTTGTCTCACGTAAGGCTTTGGACGTCGATGGACTTGGCGTCAAGGTGATTGAGCAGTTGGTTGACAAAGAGATGGTGACAACGCCTGCTGATCTGTTCAAGCTCTCTGCTGGTGTACTGACAGTGCTGGATCGCATGGGGCCTAAATCAGCGCAAAACGTGGTCGACGCACTGCAAAAATCGAAATCCACCACATTACCAAGATTCCTCTATTCACTGGGGATTAGAGAAGTGGGGGAAGCGACGGCTGCGAACCTAGCGATGCATTTTAAAACGTTACCCGCGATCAGCGAAGCGACCTTGGAACAGCTGATAGAAGTTCCAGATATTGGCCATATTGTCGCGAGTCACATCTTGGCGTTCTTCTCTGAGGAGAAAAATCAGCAAGTGGTCGAGGATTTGTTAGCGCAAGGGATACATTGGCCGGATATCGCTGAACGTGACGAGGATGCGCCCGCGCCTCTGGCCGGTAAAACAGTTGTACTAACTGGGTCACTTTCTCAGTTGACACGCAGTGATGCAAAAGCGGCACTGCAAACGTTAGGCGCGAAAGTGACCGGCAGTGTGTCCAAAAATACCGATATTCTGTTTGCTGGTGAAAACGCAGGATCTAAGCTCGCCAAAGCACAAAATTTAGGTATCGAGATCAAAACAGAACAAGACCTACTTGATTTGATGAAATAACCTCGCACAGCCAAGCACCTATTTATTGAAGCCCTTAGTGATTTCGCTAAGGGCTTTTTGTTTGTCTCGTATTATCTACCTTCCGCCGACTTCAATAATCGCAATAATTAGTCAGTGATCTTGTTCATAGTCTTATGTTCGAATCTTACAATGAAGATAATTTGCGAGTGATCTCACGCCTATTGATGTTGTTTGTTATTTAAGTTGTTGATTTTGTTTGTTTTAGTTAACTTGGCCTGATAAAACAAAAAATGAGAGGTGGATCTTGTCCATTAATGGAACTTTGCTATTGCTCATATTTTTTTAGAAAAAAATTAAGTTCCATTTGGATATTTTTAGTCGCGAAGTTAGCCTGAGTTCATGGATACACAGTGTGTATGCAGGAATAGAAAATCGGATGCGAAAGGTTTGCAGAGGGTTTTCAACATAGGAAATGATTTCTCCCTTCGGCGGCCAACTTAAGGTGAGAAAACAAAAGACAGCTATATCCATTTTTAGGAGTTTTTCCATGGACAAATTTTTCAAAGTTTCTACATTGACTGCTGCGATGGTAGGGGCGTTATCCGTTGCACCCGCTATGGCAAATGATCCCATCGGCCCTGCTTATTCTGGTGAAGTTGCCGAATTTTTCTCGGAGTCAACCATAAGTGGTAACCTAAACTTCTTCATGCGAGCTCGTGATCGTGGCAATGTTGATGCAAATGGTAACGACACTACTAAAGAGACTAACCTTGACCACGGTTCTGTCTTTGCCAATCTTGGCTTTAATTCCGGTTATGTTGCAAATACTGTCGGTTTAGACGCTGTCATCTACAGCACGTTTGATATGTGGCAAAACGGTGGTGCGGATCATGAGATGAACTTCTGGGGTGTTAACAACCCTTATGACAAGCTTCCTGATGATAGTGCTTGTTCTGATGTATGGACAGACTGTACAGATAATGGTGTTTCGTTTGCAACTGCTGCTGCAAAGTTTAAGTTTGGAGAGTCAGTAACTGCCAAATTAGGTTATTTCCAGCCTTCTGTACCAAGTGCGTTGGCTGTTAACTGGTCTTTTGCCCCTGGTACGTATTTGGGCGGAGAAATAGGCGCAAACCTTGGCGGTGTGGATGTTGGTTTGGTTGTTGCTGACGAATATAAAGCTCCGTGGTTTAAAGAAACCTACGAGTTTCAAACCACTAATGGTGATGATGCTGGTACGGCCTATTCTATAGGTGCTCGTTACACTTTAGACAATGGAGTCTTGCTCGATGCTGGTTATGCCGCTTTAACTGACGGCGATCGAAAAAATTTCCATGTTAAAGTCAAAGGAACAACAGAGGGCGGGGTGTATTGGTCTCCACAACTATACGTAGTTGATGATGATGAGCAATATGATAGCACCGCATTTCAATTAGCAATGCTAACAGCATTTTCCTCAGGTCAATATTCTTACCGAGCGGAAGCTACGTATACTTCAGCGGAGTCAATCGATGATTCATTAGCTGGAAATATGGCATACCGTTTGACAAGTCAATATGGTGGTTCTAACGGGGCGTATGATATTTGGTGGAACAACCGTTCTGATTTTAACCATGATGGTGAGTTTGCTGCCTTCTTGTCTGCATCACGTGACTTCTCTGATATTGGAGGTCAAGGCTTTAGCGCAGGTGTAAGTGGCGCTATTGGCTTTGGAGCTGAGGCTGAAGGTTATAAAGACTTGACAGAATATGCATTTAGCTTGTTTGCAAACTATGCGATTCAAGAGGGAGCTCTGAAAGATGCTAATGTTTCTTTCTACTACACAGAGTACTTTAATGATACCGATGCGCCTAACTGGGCGGGTTACACTAACCTATTCCAAGATGAAACAGACTTCAAACTGATGCTGACTATTCCGTTCTCAGTAAAATAGATTGTTCACCCTGTCCATACACTACGTTATAAGCTGAGCCTTTGTGCTCAGCTTTATTTTTATCGGGAGAGTTTTATGAGAACTGGATTTTTCGTTATTTTAATACTAATAGGTGGTTGTAGTGCGAGCACTAAAACAGAAGCTGAATTTTGGTACCTTCAGGGAGTTCGATTAGGTCAAGCTGGGTACACCATAGAACCTTCGGTTTTAGAAGAAATTAAGAGCAAAGTTCCATTTGACGAAATTGCCTACTTAAAGGGTTATAAAATAGGGAAGAGCAGATATTGCGATCCGTTTAAGGCGTTTGAGAAGGGAATATCTGGAATACGTTATGATGGGCAGTGTAAGGGGATAGACAACGAACTATTGATTAAAACAGAGTGGCAAAGAGGGTGGGAAGCGTTTGTTGGTGCTGAGTTCTATCGAGTTAGATAGGGCTCATATAGACACCCTATCCTACAAATTGACATTATTCTTTAATACAACACCGAATACAATTGGCGGCGGTACTGACTGGCGATCGCGTTTCCTTGGCCTAATGCCGATAGGATATCCATAAAGATCTTTTTCAGATCACCGCCTTCGGTGTTGAGGTCTTTCTTAAGAAATGTCCAAAGTAGCGCAAGGGCTTCTTCGTCGCGCTTAACTTGGTGGTAGCAAAGTGCCAATTCGGATGCCAATTTGGCGTTGCCTGGGTCATTCGCTAAGTCGGCTTCGAGAGATTGAATCTCTGGGCTGTTGGCGGATTGCTCATGCAACTCTAATTTCGCAACCAAGCCTTTGTAGTAGTTATCCTGATACTCAAGCGGAATATGGCTCAGCATGGCTTTTGCCTCATCAAACGCTTGGGTCTCGAGTAAGCAGTCTGCGATGGCGAGTTTCACGTCACCTTTTTGTTGCCACTCTTCTCCAAGACTTTGAAGAATCGGCAGTGCTTGAGTGTACTGCTTTTGCTCAATCAGAGTCAGCGCTTCACTGAGCGCCAGCTCTTCTTGGCTTGGCAAATGCTTGCTCAGCATGGCTTGAATCGCTTCAATACCCTGCGGGCCACCTAAGCCGTCGACGGCTTGACCATTCATAAACAGGGCAATGGTCGGGAGCGCTTGCACGCCAAATTGCGAGGCGATCATTTGCTCTTGTTCGCAATTGAGGAGCGCTAAGGTAAAGGCGCCGTTGTATTCCTGGTTTAGCGACTGAAGTTGCGGAATGATTTGCGCACTCTCTTGGCTCATTGGTGCCCAAAAGTGAATTAACACCGGCGTTTGCATTGAGCCTTCCAATACTTGTCGAAAGTTCTGCTCATTTAATTCAACGATATAGGGTGATTGCATGTGATCATTCCTTGCTGGTAGATGTGTTCGTACTCACGATGTCTATAGGCAACATATGGGCGAAAGCCAAAGAGTTCAAGCACGCAACGCGATTCTGTGCTCTTTATGCCTTTGAATGGCAAACATTGCGCTTATTTCCAGCAGCTAGCGGGTGAGCGCAGGCCCAACTGATTGAGTGTCAGCGTGGTGTAAGTCGCACCGCCACACGCATCGCTCGCTTGTGCGCCACTGGGCGTTGCCGTAATCGTATAGGAGGCGGCGCTCGCAACAATGCTGAGTGAGTAACGTGCTGTGTCGGACTCGCACACCGTACAGCTCGACCCTGACATAATCGATGATGCTGAGGTGAGGTAGCTGCCATCGTAACCTTTCTCAAGCGCGAGCTGGATGCGGCTCAAATCGGCTAATGCTGTAGTGCGATGCGCTTTTAAGCCATAGCTCTGCATCGCGGGGTAGGCAATCATGGCCAATATCGTCACGATCGTGACTGCGATGAGTAATTCGAGCAATGTCATGCCATTTAAGTGATTTTTTCGGTTGTTGCAGCGATTTTTTCGAATCATTTCTAATGCTTCCTCATTGATTTATAAACTATTTTTATGGGCTGATAGCCTATGCGCAAGATAAAAATGGCATATGTGATGGTTTACATAATGAAATGGGAAATGACTCGCGGCTTTACCTTGCTTGAGCTGCTCTGCACGATAGTGGTGCTCGGAATTGTGCTTACGGTGGCCGCGCCTAGCTTTCAAACCGTGAGTGCGAGCAATCAAATGAAGCGCGTCGCGAGTGAGCTAGAGCACTTTCTTGTTCAAGCGAAGTCGGAAGCGGTGTGGCGCAACCAAGATCTGTGGGCTCACATTGAATCCTCTGTCACTCCAAGTTTGCCCGGTCATTGGAGACTGCTACTCACAGACTCTGACACCTCGGGAGGAGCGCCCATTCTTTACCTTGATGGCGCAAGCTTTCGAGATGTGGTGATCCTCTCTAACTATACCTCTGATCAAATCAAATTCGATGGTGTGCGTGGCAAAGTGAAAGATGGCAATTTGGAGTTTTATATTGCCAATACCACCAATCAGAACTTGAAACTGAAAAGTGCTTATGGTGCGAGCCGAGTGATGATATGCGCAGTAGGAGGCAGTCATTATGGCTATGCGCAATGCTAAACCTAGGGGCCACTTGCAGCGCGGTGCGTCATTGGTCGAGTTGCTGATCGCATCGGCCCTTGGATTGATTGCCATCATGCTGGTGGGCAGCGTGTTTATTCGCAGCCAAGCGGTGGCAACTGAGCGAGGCAAAGCGTTGCTGCTGGCCCAAAACCTATCGACTGCGATGGCACAAATGAAAGAGGACATGCAGCGCGCTGGTTATGACGGTCTCACGGATACCTATCACCAGTTGTCAGGCGCTTCGGGTGTCATTCATACCCAGTCTTCACCGGAGTTAGTGGGGTATGTGTACCGCGTTGCCTCGTCTGGCGCGAGTGCGTTTCGCAACGTGGTCTACAAGCGTGAGCCAAGTTCATCCGGGACGCTCGGCCACTCGCTCAAAATCTGTGAGAAACACACGCCAGTGCCACTTTCTGTCAGTGACGCAACTGACTCTGGACTGCATGGAAACTGTTACAACGTTTTTGATCCAAAACAGATTTCCCTCACCGCGTTAACCGTCAACACAGAGACGATTCAAGGAGGCTCGACACGCAGCCAACAGGTCAATGTCATATTGCGCGCGCAGTTGGTGGGTGACACGAGCGTGACGTTCGACACTTCTTCGGTGACTTTGCAGAGGAATTGGCAATGAGTAGGTACAAACAGCGTGGGGTGGTGACTCTATTCGTCACATCGATTTTGTTGGTGATCGCACTGGTGATGGTGTTGGCTTCTTATCGACATGTCTTTTACCAGATCAAGCGCTCACACAATGAAGTCAAAGCTAGACAAGCTCATTGGCGAGCAGAAGGTGGAATCGAGTGCGTCTATGCCTATTTAAAAGGAAGCCCCAACCTCGTGCCCGATTTGACGGCGCCGGAGCATGGGTTGCTCGATTCAATTTGTAAAGAGACGTTAGCGCTCGATGACTTGTACCTGCGCGCTTTAACCGCGTCCGATTATGTGATTGAGTCACAAGGCCCAACTCACGAACTTAAAAAGTCGTTTTATTGGGGCAGCATGACGGGGCTTGGCGCGATTCAAACCACCGCAGATCTGCGTATCCGTGGCAGTGCGGCGATCGCAGCCGATGCGCCTAAAAAGCCGAATGGAGAAGGCGAATATGAGTGCGTTGCGATTCGCTATAAACATCGTGTGACGTTTGAGTCACCCACAGGTGCTTCATTGAGCACCGAAGACCCTATGCCAAATGGCCCTTATCCTGGGTTCTCCGGTGACTGTGCCAGTAGCTACAAAACCTCGACCACTGAAGGGGGCAATACCACCGATGACCCAGACCTCTTTGCGCAGGATTATCTCAAAGACGACGATCTTGACCCGTTTTATAACTATTTTGGTGTCACCAAAACGACGTCAAACATCTCAAATATTAAAGCGGATTACTACGTAATCACGAATCCCGAAGTCTCGGACGGTCAGACTTGCCATCAACAACTGGCGGATGCTTTTGCCAGTTATGACAAAGTGTGGGTAGAAGGTCACTGCGTCCTCAGTGCGCCGCTCACTGTCACAGGGCCGCGTTCACTGGTCGTCGCCAACGGCATATTTGCGTCAACGGGTTCAGCCAGTTACTCCGGCTCGTTTTTTCATATGGTGGATCGTACCAGTCCCGCCTTTACCGATGAGAATTTGGCGAGCTACTGGTCTGAAGTGAGCTTTTTTAGCGCCATAGAAAGCCTGCTCTCCACCCACACCGTCTACTTCGACAATGGCGCGTTTCACCCAAAAGGGGGGATGCATTTCGATTCACCCAATGGTGAAGTGGTGCTCAATGGCTCGTACGACCTCGACTACTCGTCAGCCAATAGTCTCTACCAACGGCCGAAAACCCTAATGTGGAACAATGGAGGTTGGTATGCAAAATAGCCAGCGTGGTTTTAGTTTGGTGGAAGTAATGATTGCGTTTATTTTGATTGGTGTCGCCTCGTTGTCACTGATCAAGCTCCAAGCATACGTTGAGCAGCGCTCTGATTTTGCCGTCAAGAGTATTCAAGCACTGAATATCGCAGAAAGTCAGTTGGAGTGGTTTCGCAGTCGCGGCGCATCAGCGGCGTTGTCTAGCATACCTCCCGCCGATTTTACGAGCATAACCAGTGGCAGTGACGCGACCACATACGCTCCATTTACCGTGCGTTGGCAAACCAGTGAGCCGACTGCAACCTTATCCAACGCATTGAAAACCATCACAGTGACAACCGAATGGCGAGATAGGTTGGATGCCGCTCAAACCCTATCCGTGACCACTATGATGTCAAGCTACAGTGAGTTTACTAATGACTAAATAGCCCTCATGGATAGGTGGTGTTAATTGATAGGTAATCCAAATAAATTTCTAATTAGTGAACGAGTTGTGAGGTATTTGGTGGGTTTTTTGTGGTGTTTGTGTTGCACGTCTTTGACGTTTTTGCAAAACATGTCTCCAATTATGGAAAAAACCTTAGAATCTTGTGCTTTTTGTAAGCGGGTTTTATAGAATGCTTGGCTGATAATAGACCGTCAAAAAATATAACAAGGTCTAGGGCAACAACATCAAACTATGGAGTTACCATGAGTAACCAAGCAATCAATTCAGCGCCATCTGCTAAGCCGAGTGGGATGGATCGCTTTTTAAACTTTATCGAGCGCGCAGGCAACAAAATTCCTGATCCGGCGATCTTATTCTTTTGGGCATTGGTGATCACTTGGGCAGCATCAGCGCTGTTGTCTAATGTGTCATTTGATCTGATCAATCCTCGTACAGGTGAGGCATTGGCGATCAACAACCTGTTGACGGGGGAGGCATTAGCCAGTTTCCTCGCGAATATGGTGACGACTTTCACCGGATTCGCACCTTTAGGTATCGTGCTTGTGGCGATGTTGGGTGTGGGTGTGGCTGACTCTTCTGGTTTCATCACCACAGGTCTTAAGAAGATGCTGAACTTCACGCCAGCAAAACTTCTGACGCCAATGCTGATTCTGGTTGCCATCGTGTCGCATACGGCGGCAGACGCGGGTTATGTTTTGGTTATTCCTCTCGGTGGTATTATTTTCCATGCCGCTGGCCGTCACCCACTTGCGGGTATCGCTGCTGCTTTTGCGGGTGTGTCAGGTGGTTTCTCTGCTAACTTTATCCCTTCTGGTATCGACCCTCTGTTAGCGGGTTTCACTCAAACTGCCGCACAGGTGCTTGATCCTCAATACGTCGTCAACCCACTGGCCAACATCTTCTTCACTGGGCTTTCATCAGTGATCATTGTTGCGATTGGTTGGTACGTGACAGAGAAAATCATCGAGCCTCGCCTAGCAAAAACACCGATTGATGACGATGCGGAGAAAGCCCCTGATCTCGGTTCATTTACAGAGCTGGAATCGAAAGCGTTTCGTTATGCCGGTTGGTCGATGATGGCGGGTATTGCACTGCTGATTGCAGCGATTATTCCGGAGTCTTCTGCACTGCGCTCACCAGAGGGTGAAATTACTGCGTTCTCAGCGCCGCTGATGAAGTCTATCGTGCCACTGATCTTTATTCTGTTTATCATCCCTGGTTACGTTTACGGTAAGGTTGCCGGTACGTTTAAGACCAGTAACGACGTTATTAAAGCGATGTCCGACACCATGGCGACCATGGGCGCGTACATTGTGATGTCGTTCTTCTGTGCTCAATTCCTTTCTGCTTTCGCACAATCGAACATCGGTACTATGTTGGCGTTGTACGGTGCAGAAGGCCTGAAAGCG
Source organism: Vibrio sp. R15-SG3-ISO1B (assembly GCF_059833835.1). Taxonomy (NCBI): domain Bacteria; kingdom Pseudomonadati; phylum Pseudomonadota; class Gammaproteobacteria; order Vibrionales; family Vibrionaceae; genus Vibrio; species Vibrio sp. R15-SG3-ISO1B. Next base: position 196,211 of record NZ_JCBDGG010000045.1, read on the forward strand.
ATGAACCTACCGGGTGAAGCGACCATTATTGGTATGATTCTACTGACAGCCGCTGTGAACTTGTTGATTGGCTCTGCGTCGGCGAAATGGGCATTGATTGGTCCAATTCTTGTGCCAATGTTGATGGCTGTAGGCATCTCTCCTGAGCTGTCTCAAGCGGCGTACCGTGTTGGTGACTCAGTGTCTAACATCATTTCACCGTTGATGGTCTTCTTCCCATTGGTGGTGGTGTACTGTCAACGCTACGTGAAGTCGACGGGTATCGGTACTCTAGCATCGTTGATGATGCCATTCTCGATTGCGATGCTGATTGGCTGGTCTATCTTCTTGCTAGCGTACTGGGCGGTTGGCATCCCACTTGGTATTCAAGCGCCTTACACTTACGTGATGTAAGCGCGGCGACTTGGTATCACGATAAGCCAAGTCTCCTAAATTAAAGATTTACGCCAGCGATCCCGCTGGCGTATTCTTTCCCACAACCCACAACCCACAACCCACAACCCACAACCCACTTCCCATTTCACCCACAAACCACTAGGATCAAGCCTCATAATCACCATCGAGGATTCTCCTTTGTCTACCGACACATTTACCCCCCAAGATGAACACTTTATGCGTCTTGCGATGGAACAAGCCAAACTGGCTGAACAGCAAGGTGAAGTCCCCGTTGGCGCGGTGCTGGTCAAGGAGGGGAAGGTTATCGCGACAGGATGGAATCAGTCGATTGGTCAACACGATGCAACCGCACATGCGGAGATTCAAGTGTTGCGCCAAGCAGGGCAACAGCTTGGCAACTACCGCTTATTAGACACCACGTTATATGTCACGCTAGAGCCTTGCCCTATGTGTGCAGGAGCCCTGCTTCACAGCCGCGTTAAACGGATTGTGTTTGGCGCACCGGACTTAAAAGCGGGGGCTGCAGGTACGGTATTAAACTTGTTTGAACATCAAGCAGCGTACCATTACGCAGACGTCGAGCATGGATTGTTGGAGTCGGAATGCCGAGAGCAGCTTCAGGCCTTTTTTCGCCGACGTAGAAAAGAGAAAAAAGCGGCCAAGCGAGCGTTAAAACATGACGATGCGTCAGAGTCGATGGAGTAGGTGGGGGAGTTTTTAAGCAAACATCTTAAGTAAGATGTTTGCTCTGTAGGGTTTATGCACAAATGAGTTGCATAAATGCACGGTGACGTGCGATGACTTTCTTCTTGTTGTTGCTGATCATTCGCTTTCGGCGATTCGCTGATACAGTCTTGTTAAGGCGTTTTGACTGCAGTTTACGTCGACGCATAAAACAACCTCCTAGCTAATGTTAACGACAGACACTCATGTGTCACCTAAGGATACTTTGTCCTAGGTGTCGATTCTTATAACCGTCCAATGTTACCGTTTTAAGAATGTTACGTGAGTGATTAGGCACAGGATAGAAATGGGCTTAGCGCGCGAGAGTTCGCGACGCTAAGCTCTGTGCTCGGCTTATTATTGATCGAGATGGCTGTCAGCGGAAGAGGCGCTTTCGATTTCTTGTTCGATGACGGCCTCGCCTTCCGGCTCTTCTTCGTCTGGCAGTTCGATCACCACCAGATCGTCAACGGTCAAGTCCTCAATGCTGGACTCCTTCTGTTCAACGTGACCAATAATGCTCTGATAGTAGCGACGAATATTCTCCACATAGTTGCGTGCTTCATCACCTCGCGCGTAGCCATAGCGAGTGGTACTGTAGTATTTCTTAAGGCGAAGCAGGGGCAGTCTGTCTTTGACATCTGACCATGCATCGGGATTACCGCCTTGTTTTTTCGTCAGGCGGCGGGCGTCCATTACATGACCATAGCCGACATTGTACGACGCCAACGCAAACCAAATTTTCTCGTGGCTTTCGATGGTGTCTGGAATGCGCGCCACCATGCGCCGCAAGTACTCAACACCACCTCTGACCGATTGCTCGGGATCGAGTCGGTTGGTCACACCTACACTTTTGGCCGTCGGCAGCGTCAGCATCATCATGCCACGAACCCCAGTTGGTGATTTAGCGCGAGGGTTCCAGTGTGATTCTTGATAAGCCAGTGCTGCGACCAATCGCCAATCAAATTCATCGGAGTATTTCTTAAACAGTGGCGACCACGTCGGTAGCGTGGAATCCAACGCGCGGATAAAGGCGCGGGTATCGACGTAATCAAAGCTGTCGATATGGCCGATGTATTTCTCTTCCAGTGAGGCGAGATGCCCGGATTGTTGTAGATGACCAAAGAACTCGATCAGCAAGGCGTAGAGGCTTTCGTCTTGGCTGCGTCGTAAGAACCAGGAGATGGGCTGATCTTCGGTCAGCTCAAACGCCAGTGCCACATCGGGATAAATCCGCTGTGATAGCGAGATCTCGACCGAGTCTGCGACGGTAAATAGCAGTTCACCATCAGAGACTTGCTTGAGCAGGTCATTGACATCGACATTGGCGTCGACCTTATAGGTAAACTCCGGGTAGTCGATTTGAATCTCTCCTAACGTCTTATTGAAGTGAGAGTCACTGACAATACTTAAAACGGGCTTGCCGTCGTTCTCTTCAATGAGCTCGGCCTGTCGCTCAATCAACTGCTCTAGATTTCGTGGTCGCCACTGCCCTTTGCGATACACCAGTTGTTGACTGACGTAATAATAGGCGGGGGCAGGGCGAAATCGGCTCATGCGCTCAGGTGATTGACTGAGGCCCGCCGCGATAATATCGATCTCACCCTTTTCCAGCGCTGGGTAGAGGCTCGAAATGCGATAGGCCGGTTTCATTTCCAATTGCACACCAAGCTCGTTGGCAAATTCACGGGCGATTTCGTAATCAAGGCCTGCCGGGCCATCAGGACCAATATAATAGGAGAGCTGGTTATTGAGGGTGCCAACGCGAAGCACTCCACGTTCGCGAATTTGGTCTAATTCGCTTTTCGGCTTAGATTCAATTTGGCATCCCGTCAAAAAAAGCGCAGAAAAAAGCAGCGCGCACAAGGCTTTCAGCGGGCTAAAGTCATACTTGTTCATTAAAGAGAGTCTCATACTTCCAGTAGGGCATTTATATCAAAGTGTCATCACAAGGCAAGAAACTATCGACGGCGAAGCCGCAGAGTTCAAAAAATCATCATGTTCACAGGCCAGGATGGCTCATGCTCTTCCATACAGGGTGAGCTTGTGGACGGGACAGGAAAGAAAGGCTTTGCGGCGATTGTGCTGGCGGTACGCCGATGAAAAAAAATGACGCAAACGGTTGCGTTTGGTGTTACATCACAAAACCAATTGCTATATAATGCGCTCGCAAACGCAGAGGTGCGATTGGCATAGGTTTGAACTGTTTTTTATAACGTATTGAATTTATTCCAATATCATCTTAATCAATTGCATAAGAGACCTAAGCACATGAGAATTTTGCGTGGCTCCCCAGCTCTTTCTGAGTTTCGTGTTAACAAACTAGTAGAACTTTGTCGTGAACAAGACCTGCCTGTGACAGGTATTTACGCTGAGTTTATGCACTTTGCTGACCTTACCGCAGATCTGTCTGACGCTGAACTAGCAAAGCTAGAAAAGTTGTTGACCTACGGCCCAACGATCGAAGAGCACGCACCTGAAGGTCTTTTGTTGCTTGTGACTCCTCGTCCGGGCACCATCTCTCCTTGGTCTTCTAAATCCACCGACATTGCCCATAACTGTGGCCTTTCAAGCGTTAAGCGTCTAGAGCGTGGTACGGCATACTACATTGAATCATCGGTGGCGTTAAACGACGCACAAGTGGATGCGGTGAAAGTACTCATCCATGACCGCATGATGGAATCCGTATTTACTCAGCTTGATGCTGCCTCTGCACTGTTTAGCGTTGCTGAACCTAAGCCTGTTGCTCACGTTGATATTCTTGCGGGCGGTCGTCTTGCGCTTGAAGAGGCAAACGTTTCCTTGGGCTTGGCACTGGCGGAAGATGAAATTGACTACCTAGTAGAAAACTTCACTAAACTGGGTCGCAACCCGAACGACATCGAACTGATGATGTTTGCTCAAGCAAACTCAGAGCACTGTCGTCATAAAATCTTTAACGCAGACTGGACGATCGACGGTGTTGATCAAGAGAAGTCGCTGTTTAAGATGATCAAGAACACATTTGAAACGACACCTGATCA